>JANQGK010000335.1 GCA_028277365.1 Halieaceae bacterium
TTTGGCATGGCGCTTACGCCGAACTTTCAGCGGCGGCTGGACAATCGAAAACTGACACAGTTCCCTAATACTTCTCGTCGCTGCTGTCGGACAGGTAGCCGGAAAGGTCCGGAAAGCCTTCCGGTTCCGTCGGCGGCTTACGGAACTGTGTCAGTTTTCGATTGACCAGCCGCCGCTGAAAGTTCGGCGTAAGCGCCATGCCAAAGGCAGGCGTGTCGCTGGCGAAGGCATCGTGCGGGCTTAGTGTCTTCGCTTTAATCGCCCGCAATGCGCCGCGAAACGCTTTTCCGGAACCGGGCATTCTCAGCGGTTCGGAAACATGCGAAATGGCCAGCATTTTCGCCGCGGCGTTGCGCTGAGCGGCGCCGCCTATCTTCCGCTTTTTCCTGGGTGGCCGGAGGTCAGTCTCTATCGCAGTCAGCAACTCGTTGGCAATCTCCGAATCCGATTCCCGCTGCCGTTTTTGCCTAAGCGACTTTTTTGCACTCTGAACTGGCGGAAACAACTGTGGCGTCAACTCCCTGTACTTGTGACCGACGCTTTGACCCTCGTAGTCACCCTTTTTTGTAGTGATTTTCGGACCTTTGTCCCGAGTGGGGAACTTGCTCAGCGTGACGGGACCGAAAGGCGTGGTCGTGGTTCTGGTCTTTCTCGATTTAGTGAACTCTTGCTGCTCGCCTTCCATTCTCGCGGCAAACTGCTGTTTACGGGGAACGCTGATGACCCGGCCCCGACGATCAAGACCCCGATCATGAGCTCGCTGCAGGCGGGCCTGCGTGGAATCTCCCGCAAGGGGCGGCTTCATGCCCTTCGGCACGATCGAGCCTCTCTTCGGGCGCTTGGGCTTCAATACCGGCGTTGCTGTCGGCACGATTCCGGTGACCCTTTTCCTGGGTTGCGACACTGGCGGCAAAGACCGGTTTTTCCTCGGCCTCAGGTTATATTTTTTACCGCCCGGCCCCTTTGCGCTCATTGCCCTCACTCTTGTAACGGAACGATGTATTGTCGCGGGTCGTTCGCTAACTATAGGTCATGCGCGAAACAATGCCAGACGCTCCCGGCCCGGGCTTTCTCGGTGGAAGAAGACAACCCGATGCCGCCTCAAGCCGACGCAGAGCGCCATCTGAATTGATTGCGAGGGTTTAACCCTAACCACCCGCAAGCTGCTTGCCAGGCCTTCATAGGACGGGGTCTGGCTAAGCCTTCGTCCTAGACCCACCGTCCAATTGTTGTACACGCGTTGCTGTGGCCCAATGCTCGCAGCATCTGATAGCAGGTATCAGAACCGATGCTTTCGCAAGGGGGTTGTATGTACAAAATGGCTGCTTCACGTTGTTTCATGTCGTCATTCCGTGTCTCACGCGTGCTTTTTCTGAACTTCACTCTGCCCTTCGTCGCGATAAGCGCAGCCCATGCGGCACCGGTGACGCTGCAAAACCCAAGTTTTGAAGATACCAGTGGCCAGTTCGCCTACAACGAGTACACCTTTGGCACGCCCAGCGGCTGGACTCTCTACGATCCGGATAATGTCGTCGGTGATCCCGATGTCTACGTCGGCACGCTGTTTCCCAACGGGAGCGACTTTTTCAACACCACAGCTCCCGACGGAGACCGCGTCCTGCTGCTGTTTAACTCCGCGCAACGGGGCGCCGGCGAGTATGGTTTCGAGCAACTCACCGGCGAAGTGTTGATGACGAACACCCGCTATGAGTTAAGTGTCGACATCGGTGATATCGACTCGGGGACCGATGTCGCAGGGGTTGTTTACAACCTGGAGGGCTTTCCGGGTTATCGGCTGCAGCTACTGGCCGGCGGCCAACTGGTTGCGGAAGACCACAATACCCAGGCTGCCAGTCTAATCGAAGGCGAGTTCTCCAGGGTTACTTTGAGTGTCGACATCGGCGCTTCGCACGCGCTCGAGGGTGATGCGATCAGTCTCAGGCTGACCAGCCTGAACACGATACCGGAGAACGACGTCGCGCTGGGAAGCCCCGCACTGGAGGTTGACTTCGATAACGTCACGCTCGACGCCACGCCGTTGCCAGAAGACGTTGGCATTGTGAATCCGAGTTTCGAAGACCCGACGGGACTCACACCGTATTTTGAGTTCGGGTTCGGCGTCCCCCAGGGCTGGTCGGACTACGCTGAAAACAACGTCACGATGTACAGCGGCGTCTACCAGGGGCATATGCTCGCGGCGGGCAACAACTTCATTACCAACGGTGCTACCGATGGCGACTACGTGGCTATCGCTTTCAACGATGTTCAGAAAGGCGGGGGAGCTTACGGTTACCAGCAGCTTCTGGGAGAAGCTCTGCAGTTGAATACCCGCTATACCTTGAGTGTCGACGTCGCCAATCCCGCGACGGGGCAAAGTGGTTCGGGGCAGACCATGAACCTCGATGAGTTTCCCGGGTACCGGATCCAATTGCTGGCAGGTGACAGTGTCCTTGGGCAGGACGACAACAGCATGGCTATCGGAGAAGGCGGTATGCTGACGACATCGGTGTCGGTCGATATCGGAGCCACACACCCTGAAGAGGGCGCGCCACTGACGATCAGGTTAATCAATTTGAATCAGATTCCTGCGGGCTACACCGCCGAAACCGCCCCCGACCTGGTCGTTGACTTCGACAACGTACGCCTTCAGAGGCAGTTCCTGGGTCAGTAGCCAGTTACTCAATGTAGATATACACAGGGATACACAGCTCACCGGGCCGCTGCTCCGCCGGCGGCTTTGCGCCGGACCCGCACAGGCTGCCCCTGTCAGCGGCCAGCCAGGCTGAAGCGATTGGCAGCACTAGACCCTACTAGTACTCGAAGCCATTCCTGCGAATCAGCTGCGCATACCAGCGGGCTGAATCCTTCAATCTGCGCTCCAGAGTCTCGAAGTCGACGTGGATCAAGCCAAAGCGCTTCGAATACCCATGGGCCCACTCAAAGTTGTCCATAAGGCTCCAGGCATGATAGGCGCGCACACGTGCGCCTTGTTCGATGGCGCGCGCCACGCCGGCGATGTAGCCGCGATGGTATTCGATGCGTTGATCGTCCTTCACGCGGCCGAACTTGTCGGGACCGTCAGCATATGCGCACCCGTTTTCGGTGACTTCAATAACAGGAGCGTTGTAGTCCCTGGTTATCCGCATGATCATGTCGTGAAGGGCGCTGGGCCAGACTTCCCAACCCATATCGGTCAACGGACCCTCGCGCCGGCCGCCCGGCTCGGCCCCCAAATGCGGGTTATCGGGCGCCGCTGCAACCAGGGTCCGCGTGTACAGGTTGATCCCGATAAAGTCGAAGTCGGCCCGGCAACGTAGCAAGTCGCCCGGCTTTATCTCCATCTCCTGCGCGGGCAGACCACTGAGAAACGCGTCCGGGTAGCGACCGAGAAGAGCCGGCTCGAGGAAAAACGCGTTAATGAAGCGGTGGTAACGCTCAGCGGCCTCTCGGTCGCTGCCGGTGTCGCTTGCCGGCTCACAATGGCTCATGCTGAACGCCGTGCCTAGCTCAATCCTCGGCTTAGCGGCCTTCATCGCGCGAAACGCGTCACCCTGGGCAAGGCACACCGTGTGGGCAGCGCGCGCAAAATGACCGAAACCCTGTTTACCGGGTGCGTGGGTGCCCGACAGGTAGCCAAGCGCAGTAAAAATCCACGGCTCATTGAAAATCGTGCACACGGAGAGGCGATCACCCAGCGCCTTGGCAATCTCAGCGGCATAGTCTGCGAAGCAGCCCGCAACATCGCGGTTTTCCCACCCGCCTGTATCCTCCAAAGCCTGGGGGAGATCCCAGTGATACAGAGTCGGTAAGGGGCGAATGTCGGCCATCAACAGCTCATCGATCAATCGGTCGTAGAAATCGAGCCCTGCGCGGTTTAGCTTGCCCTTACCGGTGGGCTGGATGCGCGGCCAGGAAATGGAGAAGCGGTAGCTGGTCAGCCCGATTTCCTTCATCAGCGCGACATCTTCGAAAAGCTGATGATAGTGGTCGCAGGCCACGTCCCCGTTCTCATCGCGGTCCACCTTACCCGGTGTATGGGTAAAGCGGTCCCAGATGGACTCGCCTTTCTGATCTTCTTTCCAGGCTCCCTCAATCTGGTAGGAGGAGGTCGCGGCCCCCCAGAGGAAACCCGACGGAAATGCTACCTGTGCCATACCCGATCCTTTGTTTTAATGAGTGTTCCGCTTGCCAACCTGTAACGCCGTCATCGCACCCAGCGCTCATGGCCCGAACGCTTAGTCCCAATCCGTCGAGTACAGAACCGGATTGATATCGCTCGCAATTCGGTCACCGACAGCACAGCCCGGGGCCCAGGTTTTCTGGTCGTGAGCCTGAAAACGGTTGGCAGGTTCGGCAATGCGCATGTCTTCGTCGATGTAAATCATCGTGACGGCTGCACGGTCAATCGCCGAAGGGTTGGGTTCGGCCCGGTGAAACGTCCAGCCCGAGTGAAAGCTGATATCACCGAGTGAGAAGCTCTCCTTCACCACTTCGACCCCCGCCGCTTCGAGGGAGGCCGAGATTGCCTGGTCGCCCCTGTCGTCGATGGCATGGTGGCGGCCGTGATCAACCCGATGACTCCCGGCCGCGAATTGCAGCGCACCGTACTCTACCGGGGTATCTTGCAGCGGAATCCAGGCAGTCACGCTCAGATCGCTGGAAAGCGGCCAGAAGAACTGATCCGCATGCCAGGCGGTCTTGCCTCCGCCCGCTTCCTTGAAGAGCGCCTGATCGTGCCAGAGGCGCACGCCGCGAGTACCCAGCAACGCGGTGGCAATCTGCGCAGTTCGCCGGTTCAAAATGAAGGAGCGAACAATCTCATAGCGCGTCCAGATGTTCATGATTTGGGTGAAGGATTGTGAGTAGGCGTCGCGCTCGTCCATCGGCGCATGATGGCGGCTTTCCCTGGACACAATTTCCGCGAACGGCTGGCGGTAAGCCTCCAACAGTTCACGCGGCAGTACGCCGCGTAGATGCACGAAGCCGTTTTCGCGGAAGTCTTCGATATTGGCGTCGGTGATGGCAAAAGGCTCGGCGAGCAGGGCTTCCCACCGGCCGTGGTTGGGGATGTGAGTCATCCGTCTACCGGCCTTCCGCCGATGAGGATCGGATACTGCCGGTCCGGCGCATTGCATGGCTCGGCGACGTGTATTCCCTCGGTGATCGAGATGGTGCTGGCGCCATCCGGCGCGAACTGCACGATGTAGGTCTTGCGCACGCTGTCAGTGGAGTTCGGCCCCGTCATGTGCGGCGTCAACGAGGAGAATACGACGACGCCGCCTTTGCGCACCGGTACTGCTACACAGTGTTCCGGCTCCTCATGGGTGCACGCCCAACCGAGTTTTGTCAGCTGATGCTCGTAGGTTCCCTGGCGATGGGCGCCGGGGATAACCCAGGGGCAGCCGTTGTCCTCGTCCGCGTCACAGAGCGCGACCCAGCAGGTCAGATACTGTTGCGGCAGTACAAAGGCATACCCGTTGTCCTGATGCCAGGGAAAAACTTCAGGGTTGCCGGGTTTTTTGTAAACGAGTTGGTCCCAGTAGAGCCTGACATCAGGCCCCAGCAGGTCGTGCGTCAAATCGAGAAAAAACTGAGAACGCGTGAACGCTTTGGCATAGTAACTGCGAGTCACCACGTGGGGCGAGAATATGATTTCGTCTGTACGAGTAATAAAGGCTTCGCCGTCGGAGTGCTGGATCAGGAGTTCGGTGTCCCGCTCTTCCAGCGGATCAAGCTGGGCCAGCAAGGCGTCGACGACTTCGTCTTCAAAAACATCTTCAAAGACCAGGTAGCCGTCGCGGTTGTATTGCTTCGCTTGCTCGTCGCTGATCAGTCGGTACGGCCCTTCGCGCTCCCGCCATTCGAAATCATCGTTCAGTTCGTGCCTCTTCATGCTCTCGTCTCCGCCGGGGGCGCCGGCCCTGTGTCCTCTCCAATTAAAACTTACAGACTTGTTAGTTGACGGTGAACTTACATACCGGTAAGTTTTCTGTCAAGAATCAAATCCCCATCCCGGCCAAAGCGATGTCTGACGGCAGAAAAAGCAGGCGACCCAGCAAGCGGCAAGCCATCCTGGAAGCGGCCCTTGCGCTCTACGCGGACGGAGGCTTCCGCGGTACGGGCCTCACGGCCATCGGGGCGCGGGCCGGAGTCACCCACGCCGCTGTGCTGTACCATTTCGAATCGGCCGCAAATCTGCTTCGCGCCGTGATCGAGGAGCGGGACCGCCGGTTCAACGAGAGCTCCGCGGACCTGTTCACGGGCGACGCGCTAGAGGGCCTCGCCAGGCTTCCAGAGATCGCTCATTTCAACATCCAGCACTCGGGCCTGGCTCGTCTGCACACCGTGCTGACCGCCGAAAACCTCGACCCGGAGAGCCCGGCCCACGACTGGTTCAACCAGCGAAGCCGGGCCATTCACCGCATGTTTGTGCGGCTGATCGAAAAAGGCGTCGACGCCGGGGAACTGCGCGCGGACCTGGACGTCGACGTGGAAGCCAGCGCAATTATCGCCTTTATGGAAGGCGCACAAATGCAGTACCTACTGGACCCGGACCGGGTCGACCTTGTGTCTCTCTACGAGAACTACACGCACCGGCTGATCCGCGATCTATCGGCCGGCGCCAATAGCTGACCAATAGCTGAATAGCCCCGCCCCCAAAAACTGTCGGCGCGCCGCTTTCGGGCGCGGTTGACAAACTTGACCTCGCCCAATAGTGTGTACAGTGCTGTACACACTATTGGGCGGGTCCCGGTTTATCGGAGTTCTCCGCGGTAATGGCGGTCTAGCGCCGCTTGCGCCGGGGTGATCGCCGCGGTCCCTGCCCCACTGGTGCGTAACGAAAGAAAAAATATAAGAAGGGACAAGACAATGAAAATAGCTAAGAAACGTTTCGGGGCCGGCCCGCTGGTTGCCGTGGTTTTGTTAACGATCACTGCGGCTGCTCATGCCTCCCCTCCAGCGCAGCCAAGCAGCGGCCCGGGGTCTGACACTTATCCTCACGCGTCCTATAAGAAAAGCAGCTACGGTTCGGGGGATTTAAAGTACTGGATTTATGAGCCCCAATCGCCGGCCCCCACCAGCGCGCCGGTTTTGCTTTATCTTCATGGTTGGGCCGCTGACAAGCCCGACATCTACGAAAACATGCTGGTTCATTTTGCTCGAAAGGGAATAACCGTCGTGTATCCCAAGTTCGGCGGCTTGTTCAATTTCGGCAGCTATGAGGCCAATGCGAAATCCGCATACGTCGCAGCACTCGACCGTCTGCAGAACGGCACGCACGTTTCTCCCGACTTAAGCAGAACCGCGTTTGCGGCGCATTCACTCGGCGCGCATATTGCGCTGCGCATGGCGAACTCCGCTGCGACGGAAACCTATCCTGCTCCTCTGGGCCTGGTGCTTCATGAGGCCGCGGGATTCGACACGGCGGCGAATGCTTCGCTGTCTCTTGACGATCTGTCGTCGATCGGCGCGCATACCCACCTGGTTCTGATTACCCAGGAGAGTTGGGAATCGGACCCCAACAACGTCGGAACCGTTACCCGGGCATGGAACAATACGACGCAAATCCCGTCGCAGCAGAAAAACCTGATCGCCGTTCAATCAGATTCCTATGGCAATCCCGATCTGGTTTCGGATCACCTCGGCGTGCAATCCGGCAACTGCGGATGGTTCTGTACACGGCCGCTGGATGCCATCGACTGGTGGGGCTACTGGCGCCCGACGGAGGCGCTGGTGAACCATATGTTCTACGGAACTGACGCCGGGTATGTACTCGGTGACGGCCCCTCGGTACGCGACATGGGCCAGTGGAGCGATGGAACACAGGTGACGCCCAAGTTAACGGCGTCGGATTTCAACGGGATTTAGTCGGCACCAGCCGGGCGCCGCAAGGCGCCCCTCTACCGGGGGTTATTCAAGCCATGCAATTGCTGAACTTGCTGGGACTGTCCCGGCTGAGCCTGACACAACACGGCCTGGTATTCATGAGCTGCCTGGCGGCAACCTTGCTGCCCGAGGCGTTCATGCTCAGCGGACTCGCCGACACACCCGTGTGGAGCATCGCCTTTGTGTGGTATCCCGTTGTTGCACCGGCTTTGCTGTATCTGGTGACAGTCTGGCTATGCGGAAGACAGAACCTATGGATCGGCATTGCCGCGGGCAGCTGGATGCTGGTGATCTGGGCTTTGTTGTCGGCCCTGGCCCCGGCCGTGGGCGAACTCTGGCCGCTGCTGTTTTTGCTGCGAGCTCCGGGCATGTTCGCGGGGGAAGCCGGCGACCCTGCCCTGTTGATCGCCGCGGGAATGGTAATGATCGGCGCATGGCGATTGGCTGACCTGAAGCCGATAAAGCCCGGGCGATACCGCCTGCTGGCGGCTTCCAGCGGCGGTATAGCGATGTTGATATGCGCCGTGCTCTACTCGGTCCATCGCGTACCGGAGCCCGTTGAGCAGCAGCTGCTGCCTGAGACGCAGGACATCTACGCCGATATTGTCAGCATGTATGACATCGGCCCGCGCCGGCCCGGCACCGCACTTCACAAGCAGGCAACAAACACTATCCACAAACGCTTTCTGGACATCGCGGCGGACGCCGCAGTACCCGGCGCGTTTAACGTATACAGGCAGCGTTTCGAGGTCGATACCTGGAACGCGGAACAATGGCTGCTCACTGCCTCCAGCGGCGGCGAACACTCAATTACCGTCGAGAGTTTCTACACGCCCTGGAGCAACCCCACGGAAGAAGACGGCGTCGAGGGTGCGCTGGTGTATGTCGGCGCGGGTGCAGAATCAGATCTGGCAGACCTCGATCTGGCGGGGAAGATCGTGCTGGTGGACTATTTTTCCGCCGACATACACGAGGGTGCACTGCAGGCGCTCTCCTACATGAGCTATGGCATGGGGGCGCCAGAGGACTTCGTACGTCACAAACTGCCTACCGGCTGGGCCTACGACGGCTACCTTAACTTTGTCGAGCGCATCAAGGGCACGGGTGCGATCGGCCTGGTGGGCATACTTAACGGCTACCCGGATTTCGGTGAGTTCACCTACTACGCGCCGTACAACGGCAAATATGCTCCGGTGAGCAGCGTTTATGTTCCCGAGGACGAAGGCCGCCGGCTCAAGGCGCTGCTGGAAGCAGGACCGGTAACGGCAAACCTGCGCTTACAGGCCAGGGCGGAAAAAGACAGTGTCGAGGCCGTCTATGCCGTTATGCGCGGCAAGGGCAGCTCATCGATCGCCATACACAGTCACATGGACTCCCCCTGGGCGAGCGCCGTCGAGGACTCCAGCGGCGTGGGTATGGTGCTGGGCCTGGCGCAATACTATGCGCAGCTGCCTGCGGACCGGCGGCCTGTAAACCTGGTTTTCCTGCTTACGGCAGATCACTTTGCGGGGGGGCAGTCCACCGAGCGGTTTATCGAGGAGCACCAGGGCGGTCTCTTCAAGGACCTGCTGCTGGATATCTGCGTCGAGCACATCGCCTTGGAGTACAACCCTCCCACGCCGCTGTCGGATCGGGTTGAGCCCGGCTTTTTCTTCGTCAGCGAGAATCCTGTGATAGTCAGCCAGCTAAGCCAGGTGATACAAAGATACGGATTGTCCAGAAACTTTCTGCTGCCTACCGCCACGCCGATAGGCATGCCCAATGACGGCTACGCCTTCTGGCGCGAAGGGTACAACGTGGTCGCCAACATCAGCGGGCCCAGCTGGCTGTTTGATAAGGTGGACACTCTGGACAAGGTCGCTGTCGACAGACTGTTGCCTACCACGGCGCTATACGCAGACCTCATCGAGCAGTTGGCACGGTACCCGGAGTTTGTGCTGTCCATCACGGCCAACCACATCCTGCTGTTCTGGTTTCTGCTGGTGGCCAACCCCGCCCTCTTCGTTCTGAGCAGAACGAGATCGTCGTCATAGTCGTTCAGCAGGCAAATCGTTTTTTACTTCAGCGACCTCTGCGCCTTGCCCACACTGTGGGTTTGGCTGTATTGGTCTACCGCGTCCAACACATAGTTGATCGCATTGCTGAGCCGGCCCCAGGCCTCATCGGTAGAAAAATCGATTCCGGCCACATCAGGCTGATGCATGCGTCTCAGTCCCAGATAAACCAGCGCCGAATTCAAGACAACGAGTACGACGTCAATGTCGAACTTCGGGTCCAGTTTCGAAAGATCTTCACCCTCAAACAGCAGTTCGTGCCCCTCCTGGCCGACCTCGAGGCGGCGGTCCTCCAACAGCTGGGTAATAGGGTTGGACTCCATCAGAGACCAGGACAATATCGCCAGCGTATGCGGGCGCTGACTGATCGCCAGTGTGTAACCCCGCATGAGTATCTGGATCTTCTCCTTCAGCGAGTGCCGTTTGAATTCTTCTCTGGGCATGCCGATCACTTCGTCGATAGTCGGCCAGAACTCTTCGCTCTCCGCGTAGGCTGTCATCAGGCCTTCTACGCTGCCAAAATACCGATAGACCAGGGTGCGCGCGACGCCCGCCTCCCTCACCACCCGGCTGATGCTGACGGCCTTGCCGCCTTCGTCGACCAGAATTTTTTCCACCGCTTTAAGGATGCGCGCCTCGGTGCTGGCGCGGTTCTTGGGCCGCTGCGCCTGTTTGCTCATCGCTGTCTCAGCTGCCTGCTCTTTGGTAGGACAATGCTGCGGTACCTTACAGTAAAAGTCAGCGCGGCGATAACCTGGGCGCCGGTGCCTGCGGGCTTATGGGCTGATACTGCCGCCGGGGCCACACACCGGCCCCTGGACAATTTACAGGAGAAAACACCATGCGCTGGTTAAAGATCTTATGCTTAGCAACAGGCGCCCTGATGCTGGCAGCCACCTTGGCCGGCGGTTTGTGGGCGGGCAGTAGAATCGCGTTCTACGAACTGCAGGACAATGTGGTCCATCTGGCAGAAAAGCAGCGTTATCTGGAAGACATCTCAAAACGGCAGTTGCCTGCCGCCCCTCCGAACATCGTCTTCATTCTGTTTGACGATCTGGGTTACGGCGACCTCGGCTACACCGGCAGTCGGGCGATAGCGACGCCGACCATCGATAAACTGGCCCGCGACGGCGTGGTGTTGACGCAATTCTATTCACCCTCGGCGATATGCAGCCCCGCACGTGCCGGCTATCTCACCGGCCGCCTGGCGCCCCGCGCGGGCATTCCCTACGTTGTGTTTCCCGAGGGTTCCTTCTACGACTCACTGTTGAAGCTGGCCGGAATCAGCAACCGCCTGCCCGCGGAGGAAATCACGCTGGCCGACGTGCTGCAGGCCGCGGGATACACCACGGGCATGGTAGGCAAGTGGCACCTCGGCGACCATTCACCGTCGCTGCCCAACGACATGGGCTTTCAGCATTACTTCGGCGCGCTGTACAGCAACGATATGCAGCCCTTCGCGCTGTACCGCAATCGCGATATCGAGATACCCGCACCGGCTGACCAGACCATGCTCAATCAATGGTATGGCGCTGAGGCGCGTCGGTTTATCGCCGAACACAGCGGCGCTCCCTTCTTTCTCTATCTGGCGCACAATTTTCCGCATATTCCGCTGTTTCGGCCGGTGGCCGACGAGGGCCGCTCCCGTGGCGGCCTGTACGGCGACGTGGTCGAGGGCCTGGACGACATGGTTGCGGGTATCGTGGCGACCCTGAAGTCACAAGGCGTATACGAGAACTCCCTGATTCTGATTACCAGCGACAACGGGCCCTGGTTCCAGGGCAGTCCGGGACCGCACCGCGGCCGCAAGGCAGATGTATTCGAAGGCGGCATGCGCGTCCCGATGCTGGCCCATTGGCCGGCAAGGCTGCCGGCCGCCACGACGCTCGACGGCCTCGCGATGGGTACGGACTGGTTCCCGACCATTCTCGACTGGCTGCAACTGCCGCTGCCCTCCGATCGGCTGATCGACGGCAACAGCCTGCGCGGTATGCTGGCACGGGGCGAAGACTCGCCCAATGAGTACCTGTATTTTTTCTCCAGCAGTGAGCTGGCCGCTGTCAGAGACGCCCGATACAAGTATCACGAGCGCGCGCCGATCGCCTACCCGCAAAGCGGCAGCGTTTTAAGCTTCGGATTCAGCAAGGGTCCCTGGCTGTTCGATTTTGCGACCGACTTTAACGAGTCTTACGACGTGTCGGCCCTGCAGCCCGGCGTTGCCGAGCGCATGGGGGCTGCGCTACAGCGAAAGCGGGAGGAGATGCGAGACAACCCGCGCGGTTGGGTGAGTTCAGCCTCCGCCCCCGAGCGCTGAGAAAGCGCGGGTGTGGCGGAGGCGGTGAAGGTTGGGGTCAGGACCTGAAATGGTATTCGAAGCGGGCGCCTAGGTAGCGTTCGAAATCCCGGCTGAGGTACTGGCTGGTGCCATCGACAGCGTCCAGCGGCGTCTCGAACACGATATTGGTGTAGTTTTCGTCCAGCAGATTCCTGGCGAAGATTGACGCCGACCAGCGGCCGTCGTCGCTGACGACGCCCGCCTGCATGTCCAGTACCGCATAGCTGTCGATATCCAGGGAGGGCCGCTGGCTGACAGCGCTGACCGCATCGTCCTGCCAGCGGAAGGCGCCGGACAGGTACGCGTCTACCGGGCCATCGAGAACAAAGTTGTAGCGCGACTGCAGCGTCAGCTTCCAGTCGGGTGAGTTGGGCACGTCGCCGTCAGTCAGATCCTGTACGCCGCCCACACAGCCTTGCTCCTGTGTCTGGCCGGTCCAGCAGGGGCCGTCGTCATAGTCGTCATAAAACGCATCGGTATAGGCCAGCGCGCCGTTGACGAACCAGTTGGCGGTGGGGCTGACGGTCACATCCATTTCCACCCCGCGCGTAATGACGCTGCCTACACTGGTTAGCAGGAAGGTGTTTTGCTCATCGTCAAAGGCCTGACCCTGGAAGTCGTCAAAGGTCGTGTGAAACGCTGTAAGACCCAGGCGCAGACGCCGGTCAAACAGCTCCGCTCGCAGGCCGAGTTCAAAGGCATCGGAGGTCTCGGGGTCCACCGGATCGGCGCGGTCCGGCGTCGCGCCGAAAACGATGTCGAAGGCCTGAGCCTTGTAGCCTCGCGTGTAAGATGCGTAAGCCATGACGTTCTCGCCAAAGTGCCGCTGCAGCGCAAACTTCCCGGACAGATCGGTATCGTCATCTCCGCCCGCAAAGGTGGCGGGCGGCACTGCCGGAACGGCAATGGGATCGGTAGGCCGGTCAAAGTCAAACTCCAGGTCATCGTAGGTAAACCGCAGACCCAGGGTAACGGTCCAGTCTTCCGCGAAACGCCAGTCCGCCTGGCCGAAAGCCGCAGCGTTTTCGGTTTTAACGTTGGCGTTGAAAAAGCCGAGCTGGGTGAGGCCAGCAGCACAGGGGGTGTCCGGCGGCAGCGCGGGGTCGAAGGCGGGCGCCTGGCAGAGCTGAAGTTCCCGCTGAAAAAACCGGTCCAGCTCCTGCGACCAGTAGAACAGCCCCGCGGTCAGATCGAGCTTGTCCCAGCCGGTAGAGGCGACCCGGAGTTCCTGCGAGAACTGCTCCTGCTCAGTACTGCCGCCGTTGAAGGTGATTAGCACGCGGGCGTAGCTCGGCTCGTCGAGGGGTACGCTGTCGGCGTCCTGCCGGGTGTCAATCTCCCATTCGCGATAGGCCGTGATCGAGGTGAACTCGAAGTTGTCGGTGCTCAGTGTGAATTCGGCGGAGACGCCACCCTGCTCCATGTTGGAGAACACAGGTGAGTTCAGCAGCACTTCACTGTTTTCGTCGGACGGATTCAGGCTTCGCAAGTCGTAGTCCAGCAAACGCTGAAACTGTGGCACGGCGCCAACGTTGCGCACCGTGCCCGTACAGCAGTTTCGATCCTGCTCGCTGTAGTCGGCAATCAATAACAAATCGATGCTGTCGGAGAGATCAATATCCAGTTTGCCCCTGAGGCCCTTGCTCTGGTTGCCATTGAGCGTATCGCCATTGAAGCGGTTGTCGACGTTACCGTCGAATTCCTTCCAGAAACCCGTAAGCCGGCCGCGCACGTTGTCGCCGAGCGGTCCGGACACCATGCCTTCTACGGTCTCTTCTTCGTCATCGGTCGCCATCAGGCGGACCATAGCCTCGAAGTTGTCCGTGGGCGCTGCGGTGACGATGCTGACCACGCCCGCGGACGCGTTCTTGCCAAACAGCGTACCCTGCGGCCCGCGCAGCACCTCTACCTGTTCGATATCGACCAGGTCCGTTAGAAAGCTACCGGTGCGCCCCAGAACGACGCCGTCTACCACCGTGCTCACAGTGGGTTCCGCACCGGAGTGAAACACCGTGGTTCCTATTCCTCGAATCAACACGCCGTCGCTACGCATGCCCAGGGACTGTGAGTGAGTCAGGGAAGGTGTGACCTGTGCCAGGTCCTGGAACGTTTCCACGCCGGCAATATCCAGCAGTTCGCTGGAGATGGTGACCACCGATACAGGTACGTCGATATAGGCCTGCTCACGCTTCTGGGCGGTAACGATGATCTCCTCAAGAAAGCCTTCGGCGTCGCCGCCTGCCCCCGCGAGCTGCGCATAGCCTGTAGCAGGGACCGCCATGGGAATCAGGGCCGCCGTGACGGCGCCCGCAAGACGCTTACGTACATGAGCCATTTGTTCCGTCTCCTCAAATAATTATTATTTAACTTACAGACCTGTAAGATATTAATCGGCATCATAGCCCAAGGTGGTCGACAACATCAACTTCAAAATATCGGACGGAAATCGGCGCGAAACGCCGTTAGGGGTCAGAGTCGTAATTTTCCAGAGAAACCCTCGCTTGCGGCCCAGGCTTTTTCGGTAAAAGACGACAACCCGATGCCGCCTCGAGCCGGCGGAGAGCGCTATCTGAACCGATTGCGAGGGATTTAGCTGTAGCTGCCCGCAAGCTCCTTGCTATACCATCCTCAGCCACTTCGAACAGCGCTTGATACGCCTGGCAACGCGCGCTAATCGAGGGCCCCAATCCCAGATACGTCGCGTGTGGCGTGACGAGCCCGGTGTCTCGGGAAAAAGCGTTCTCGCAATGGCTAGACCAGATGTAGTCCTCAGGCCGGACTACCATGCCAGCACGCACCGGATTCATCTCAACGTACCGATAGCAGGCGAGCAGATATCGGTCTCCCACTACCAGGCAGGACTTGTATCTCCCTTCATACAGCGTCCCAGACCGACCATGGGTATCGTTGAAGTAACGGACATAATTTCTACCCAGGCTCTGAAATGAACGAGAAACACTGTCAGCCTCTTTCGGGGTCACCAACAGATGGACATGATTGGTCATAAATACCCACGCGTGAATCAGCATCCCGTAATGATCTGCCGCTTCGGACAACTGGGCGAAGTACGTCCTGCGGTCTTCATCCGAGCAAAAGATTTGCTGCCTGTTATGGCCACGCTGTACGACATGCTGAGCGATGCCGGGAATGGACTGTCTCGTTTTTCGGGCCATGTCGCTAGTCACCACGTCTTGCGTAAGCGAAAGACTAGGAGATGGCTACCTCAATAGTGTGGGGTTTTTACTACAGGGATGCTCGAGCGATGTGACATCCACTTCAAAGCCAACGCCCGGGGATGGCTATCATCAGGCCACACATTACGACTCTAAATTACGACTCCAGATTACGACTCTGACCCCCTACTCCGTTTATTAACCAAGGCACGCCGCAAACGCTTCTTCGCGGCTGGCGGCGCAGGAATACTGCCTTTATCTCGTAAGAAACTTGCAGTTGTGTAGAACATTGGGAGCATATAGCGATAAAGCTTGTATGCTGTTTCTTACGCGCCGGGGTCGGCGAAGAACAAATCCAAAACATGGAGGTTGCTCTCATGCGCAACGTGTGGGTATTGGCATGGATTTCGGCGTTGAGTCTGCTCAGCTCGCATTCTTTCGCAGCGAGCGGAAGCATCTCAGCGTCTCCACAGACTTGTATTATTCCGAGCGGCTCCAGCCACTGCAGCTCGACTATTTCCTGGTCGACTAGCGGTGCAACGAATCCCTGCATATTTCTTAATACGGGTCAGTTGTTCACCTGTGGCGCGAGCGGCTCCGCTGGCGCGAGTTGGATATCTGAGAGCGGTTTTACTTTTCTGCTCAAGAATGGCAATACCTACGGCAGTCCCACTCTGCAGTCAGTATTCGTCAAAGGTGCACGGCAGCCCACGGTGAACGTGTCTTTCTCACCGAACCCGGCGAGTACTGGTGGCCGATCAACACTCTCCTGGTCGTCAAGCAATGCAACAAGCTGCAGCGGCGTGCCCGTATTCGGAACCACCACAACGAGTGGTTCCCACTCGTATCCCATCAACAGGACCACAGACTGGCATGTCGCAATCACCTGTACCGGTCCAGGTGGCAGTACCCGCAAAACCGCGGTTCTTAATGTGGTTCCGCCACCGCCGCCCACGGTGCAGGTGTCCTTCTCGCCCAACCCAGCGGCTACCGGCGCGCAGTCAACTCTGAGCTGGTCCTCAAGCAACGCAACTAGCTGCAGCGGCGTGCCCGTATTTGGAACCACCACGACGAGTGGCTCGCACTCGTATCCCATCAACAGGACCACAGACTGGCATGTCGCAATCACCTGTACTGGTCCAGGTGGCAGCACCCGCAAAACCGCGGTTCTTAATGTGATTCCGCCACCTCCGCCAACAGTTCAGGCGTCATTCTCACCTAACCCTGCGAGAACGGGAGAAAGCTCTACGCTAATCTGGTCCTCCACCAATGCCGACAGTTGCTCCGGCATGCCGGGTGTCACTAATCCAGGCCCGACCGGGGAAAGAGAGTATCCGATCACGACCACCAGCGATTGGTCGGTCACGGTGACCTGTACCGGACCAGGGGGTCAGGGCAGCGCAACCGCCTATCTCGATGTGATACCGCCGCCCGCACCGACCGTGACGGCGTCTTTCTCGCCCAACCCTGTGAAGTTGGGTGAGCAATCAACCCTCACCTGGGAGTCCACCAACACCACCAGCTGCTCCGGCGTGCCACCGGATGGCGCGGATGCGACCGCGGATAGTCGCACCTTCTCGCTCAACCAATCCGCGGATTGGTCCGTAACGATTACCTGTGAAGGCGCCGGCGGCACAGCCACGACCGTTGCGACGCTACGATTCCATGATCCCGGTTTGCCCGACGGCGCCTACGTCGGCGACATCAACTCTGACGGTCTCTATGATTTCTACGTCAGGCAGATGATTTCACCTCTGGCTGATACAGGGAGCTTTCTACTTCAACAGAACCCGGATAACAGTTTTTCTATCGTTGCGCCGCTCAACAGCGGTCAGCAAACCGCTGTAGACCAGTGGGAGTCTGTAGCGGTCGAACTAGTGCCCGGAGACTTCAATATTGATGGCCGCCTCGATCTCGAAGTAGTAGGCATCGAAGGTCTTGTAGTCAACGGCACGGTTTTAAATGGCTTAGACCAAATCGCCTTCGCGCCTCCTTCCGCTGGAGGGGTTCTGACTGCGACCGCGGTGACGGGAGTGTTCAAGCAGTTCTTCTCGGATGTTTACAATTGGATGCAAGACCCCAACTACTTTGAAGACAATGCTCCGGAAACAGGCGCGCAGGTCTGGAAGACTACTTTTTTGACGTATCAGCCAGCGTGGTGTGACTATCCCCCATTCTCTGCGAACCCGGAAGCTGACTTTCCCGCCGAAGACAGAACCTACGACATCACACTTCAGGGAGCACTGGCATTCATCTCCGCATACGGGTCTAACTGTGTCGCTACTGGCGGCAGGGTTATTTACCGGAGCTTCAACGTGGAGCACCGAACCACAAAGGACTACTCGGTGTTTAGCCAGAATGCTGTAGATTTCAGCCAGGCTCTTACCAAGAGCACATCCGAGGACGGGCTGTTCGCAACCACCAGCGAAGCGATAGTCATCTCTGAAATTCTATCTGAAACGCTCGGTGTTGAAGTGATGAACGGCGTGCTTGTGAATGGCGGATTGATTTCAGGTATCGAAATAGGACAAAGCCCTGACGAGATGGCTCGCGACAGGCAGGCGGCTATCGAGTGGATGGTGGCCGCTGCCAGGCCCAGACAGCGTGCCCGGCCAGGCTGCGACGATCCAAAGCACTTCGAGAGAATATGGGGTCCCGCTCCAATTAGCCTGACAGCGCACTTTGCCAGGAACGACAATCAATCTGATACTCTGTATCCGCTCGAGTCAGATCTGCCTCTAAAGGGTTTGTTCAATGGGCCTATTGGCTTCAAATTGGAAGGACAGACGGGTACTCACAATATTGGGGTAACGGGGAACAAGGACTATCGTGGCTACTGGGATGATCGGAATCCGCTAAAAGGCTGGCAGCTTATCTATGATAGTTCCGGGCAGCTTGTGACCGCAGTCACTGACCCCGCGAACATGGGCTCATACGACTTCATGAAAGCTGGCAGCCCCAACCACCTTCAACGTGATGTAACTCCATGGTTGGAGTGGGGGAATATACCCGCCGACAATACAACCACGCAGCAACGTGTGGAGGCGTTGTACTCGGGCTGGACAGGCATCAAGGGCCTGGTTGCGACGTCTTATATGCGACACTTCTATCGCTGCAGTGCGTACCAGGAGTGAAGAGTGTAGTTATTTCAGTTTTAGCTTATGGATTTCTATCGCTACTCGCTCTTTGGCTTGGATATATTCAGGCCCATGTTTACTTTGATCCAGTCTGGATGCTGTTCAGTTTACTTGGACCTGCGAGCTTCCTGATGCTGTATGAGTTCAGTATGTCTGTAAACTCGTATTATGTGTTTACATTGCTGTTTGGCAGCCTGTATTTCGCAATCAGACATAAGACCCATTCCAGGTATGCAATGGGAACCCTGGTGGTTGTGTGGCTGGTTTTCGGTGTCGCAGGCTCCGCTTTGTACTTTGGCATGACCAGCATTTAGAGATGCGATTCGCAAACCCGGCCCCAATATTGGGTAAGCACTTTTGCAAAAGCTTGACTATCCGGAAACAAATGCGCCGAGGAATAGGATTATGAAACCAATCAAGTATCTTGTAGTGCCGGTGAGCGTTGCCATTTGCTCACTTGGACTCAGTCCTGCCCATGCTGATGACTCACAGTTGTTTGGCGTCCCTGAAGCTACGCAACACCTGGTCGACCAATTCGCGGACTGTGTGGATAACGCGGTTTCTGGGGGAGTCGTTGATGAAGAAGGCGTCGCCATTGCTTGCAGCGATGAGAAACTACTGCTAGACCAAGTCTTGCCTGAGTTATCTGGTCACATTATTCAAAGAGCATTGAAATGGCCTTAACAATCGTCGCACGTTTCCCCGTTCCTGTATAAGGCAAGCAACAACAAAGGGGTCATAATATCGCGCGCTTCGCTTGCCACCCTTGGCCTCAGCAGTTTTCTTCGCGCAGTAAGGTTAGTACCGCTATTCACCGACAGAGTCTGACCGGCGGCAAGGGCATCCGTGGGGCACCGATGATGTCGGACGTTGGTGGGAATCAGAGTCGCAATTTTGAGTCCTGATCTTGAGCCGTAGTTTTCACTGAACGCGAGTAGGCCCGCCCCGCCAGATCGGTCAAAAAGGGCTCTGATACAGAGAATCTACCCGAGGGGCAGTAAACTTCTTTCGGGCCTTGGGAGATAAAAGCCTTCGGCGTTCAGCGAAACCAGAACCCGAAGCACTTTGCCTTGCAGCTCGCTGCCAGGCACAAAGCCATAGACACGAGAATCTGAACTGTTGTTTCGGTTGTCACCCAGTACCAAGTAGTGGCCTTCAGGAACAATCACGCGCGGGAAACTATCGATTGCGTTAAAGCGCGGGAGAATCTGTATACCATGCGCTGCCCCTTCCAGGTGTTCAATTCGCTGTAGCGAGGTGTCGCCGGGGGTATAGCGAAGCACCTCGCCATTGATGATCAGCTCATTGTCTTGCATCGCCACGCTGTCACCGGGTAGGCCGATAATCCGCTTAACCAAGCGCGTGTCAGCTTTGTCGGAATTAAAAACGATAATGTCGCCGCGCTCCGGCAAACCGGTGTTCATGAGCGGAATATCAGTAAACGGCAGCTCCAGTCTGTAAGCCATCTTGTTAACCAGAATCCTGTCCCCTTCCACGATTGTCGGCTGCATGGAGCCGCTGGGAACGACATACCAATCAGCGAGACTGGAACGCGATGCAAGCATCAACAGTAGGAACACAATCAAACTGGAGTTCTCGCGGAAGAAGTGTTTCAAGCTGTCAAGGTGCTGCATTCAATACCATCCCTATACCGCGAACGTCAGCAAAAGCTGCTTTATCAGCATACAGTTAGCCCGAAGCTATAACCAGCGTGTCGTCGGCTTCGAGATAGGCGCGTTTCCGCTCAGCTCAGCAGCAGAAAAGTTAGCAAGAGGCCAATCCACAGACGTTACGCCACGCGGCCGCTACTACACCGACCATCAGTGACAACGTTGTTCTCATAGGCGCACTGGGATATAAAGGGGCCCACTATCACTTATCCGTGCAAGGCATGAAATCTACCATCAAAGATGTCGCGAAGCTGGCCGGGGTGTCCTTCAAGTCAGTCTCACGCGTCATCAACAACGAGCCCACGGTCAGTGAAAAGTTGAAGAAAAAGGTCTGGGCGGCCATCGAAGAGCTCGACTATGAGCCAAACCCCTCGGCTCGGGGCCTGCGCGGCGCACCCTCCTCCATCGGCTTCATTTACGACAACCCCAACAGCAACTATGTGATCGATATCCAGCACGGCATACTCAATGAGTGCCGCAAGCAGGGTTACGAGCTGGTGATTCACCCCTGCGATTCACAGTCTGACGGCATCAGCGATGAACTCGCACAGATGGTAAAACGCAGCCGTGCCGGTGGCCTGATCCTGACACCTCCAATTTCGGAGATGGAAGACGTCACTCGGGCGCTGCACCAGCTCGGCATCAAGTTTGTTCGTATACTGTCGGGCAGCGCCGCCCCAGATACGCTCTCCCCCTGCGTGTTTGTTGACGACAGAACCGCGGCATTCGATATCACCAAGTACATCATCGAACTCGGGCACCGGCGCATCGGTTTTCTGGCGGGGGATTCGCATCACCTGTCCAGCCGGGAGCGGCTGCGAGGCTACAAGGAGGCGCAGGAGAAAGCCGGCATCCCCTTCGAGGCCGCCCTGGTCCTCGACGGCGAATTCTCTTTCGAATCGGGCATAGAGCGCAGCCGGCGGCTGCTGCAGCTGGCCGAGCCGCCGACGGCAATCTTCGCCGCCAACGATGAAATTGCCGCGGGCGCCCTGTTCACCGCCCGCATGATGGGCATAGAGGTGCCGCAAAAACTCACCATCGTCGGCTTTGAAGACAGCCCTTTTTCGCGCCAATCCTGGCCGAAGCTCACCACAGCGCGCCAGCCCAACGAGCTGATAGCCCAAACCGCTGCGGCCCTGCTGATTGCCGAGCTCCGCAGCCGCAACGGCGCTGATCCCAAGGCTGAGGTCAGGGATGTCGGCTTCTATCCCGAGTTGATCATTCGCGACTCCAGCTGCCCCGTCTCCGCGCAGGAAAACTGAATCGGCGCTTTACTTCGGCACACTTGTTAACCATAATTGTTTTTCATAATGACAACGTTGTCTATTTTGCTCTAAATCCAGCCGACCCCAGATAAAGAGGCAGCAGGCATGGCGCAAACAGCCGAGGCAGGCACCCTGATGCTGAAAGAGGCCCACCAGGCAACGGAGGTGGTCTCACTGCAACGGGACCGGAATGCCCCCCTGATCGGCAGGCTCGCCCGGGAGCTGCGCCTGTCGCCACCGCGGCTTGTGATGACCTGCGCCCGCGGCAGTTCAGACCACGCCGCCACCTATGCCAGATACCTGTTTGAAACCCGGCTGGGGGTACTCACAGCCTCAGCCTCGCCGTCGATAAGCTCTGTGTACGGTGTTAGCCAGAATCTGGAAGGTACGCTCTATCTGGTCATTTCGCAGTCCGGGAAGAGCCCCGATCTGGTGGATTGTGCCGCCAGAGCCAAAGCGTCCGGCGCCACGGTCATTGCAATTCTCAACGACACGGAATCGCCGGTCGCGAAGATCGCCCACGAAGTGATTCCGCTTCACGCGGGTGCAGAGCTCAGCGTGGCGGCCACCAAATCCTATATCGCCACGCTGGCCGCAGTCCTCGCACTGGCCGCGGCCTGGGCGGACGACGGAGAACTACAGCAGAGTCTCGACCAGCTGCCGGAGTATCTGACCCACGCCTGGACCCTGGATTGGACAGCGCTCTCAAGCGGACTGGCGGACGTAGACAATCTGTTGGTGATAGGCCGCGGTCTGGGGCTGGGAGTCGCCCAGGAAGTGGCACTGAAATTCAAGGAAACCGCTGGCATTCACGCCGAGGCATTCAGCGCGGCCGAAGTGCGGCACGGGCCCATGGCTATCGTCGGCCGTGGCTTTCCCGTGCTTATGCTCGCCCAGCCCGATCCGACGCTGCCGGACATGGAGGCTCTGGCAAATGAGTTTCGCCGCCGCGCCGCCAGGGTGCTGCTGGCGGCACCGGGACCCGCCGCCGACTGGCGCCTGCCGGTGCTCGCAAACACCGACCCGGCGATTGCGCCAATACTTATGGTGCAAAGCTTCTATCGCGCTCTCAACACCCTTTCCCTGGCGCGCGGATTCAATCCCGATCAACCCCCTCACCTGAGCAAGGTCACCGAGACCCGCTGATGACTGAGGCGCTGATCAACGCGCGGATTTTCACCGGCGAACGCCTGCTGGAAGATCACGCGGTTCTGCTGGAGGCGGGCCGCATCAGGGAAATCCCAAGACGGGACCGGGTGAACTTGCGCCATCATCAAAGCACGGACATCGGCGGCGGGCTGCTGCTGCCCGGCTTTATCGACCTGCAGGTAAACGGCGGCGGCGGAGTGCTGTTCAATGAAGCGCCGTCGGTGGAGAGCATCGCCGAAATCGGCGCGGCGCACCGGCGCTTCGGCACCTGCGGTTTCATGCCCACGCTTATCAGCGACGACATGCCGGTTATGGCCGCCGCGATCCACGCGGTGCGGGAAGCGATGGCCGCGGGGGTTCCAGGCTTGCTGGGCATTCACCTGGAAGGCCCGTTCCTCAACCCGGCCCGCCGGGGCGCGCATGCGCAGGAGAAGCTGCGCCGGCTCGACGCCCGAGCGGTTACACTGCTGGGTGCCGGCTGCGGCGGCAAAACCATGGTAACGCTGGCGCCGGAGCTGGCTCCGGAGGAACACATCAGGGCGCTGGTGCAGGCCGGCGTGGTGGTGTGCGCAGGCCACAGCGATGCCCGCTATGATGAAGTTCAGACCGCGCTCCAGGCCGGCCTGAATGGCTTCACACATTTGTTCAACGCCATGTCGCCGCTGCTGTCCCGGGAGCCTGGGGTGGTCGGCGCGGCACTCAGTCACGAGGACAGCTGGTGCGGTGTGATTGTCGACTCGTATCACGTGCACCCCGCCACGCTCAGGGTGGCCCTGGCCGCCAAGCCGCGGGGCAAAATCTACCTGGTGACCGACGCGATGCCGCCGGCCGGTGGCGGAACAAGCAGTTACCGACTGAACGGGCAGACCGTCCAGCTCGAACAGGGCCGTTGCGCCACGCCGGACGGCACCCTGGCGGGCTCCAGCCTCACCATGGCCGACGCCGTTCGCAACTGTGTAACGCTGCTTGATCTGGACTGGCGCGAGGCGGTTCGCATGGCAAGCTGCTATCCGGCGCAGCATCTGGGGCTCGATCAGGAGCTGGGTTTTTTGCGCCCGGGATACCGCGGCAACCTGGTGTGGATGGATGACAATTTTGAGGTCGTGAACACGTGGATCGACGGTCAGGCCGCATGGCGGCATGGGTGACCGGCACAGCGGCGGTGGCCCGGCCATGACAGCCGCGCCGGGCAGCATCGTTATCGTGGGCGGCGGCAGCGCCGGCTGGATGACGGCAAACCTGTTGCACAAAGCCTGGGCAAAGCACGGCACCCGGCTGAGCCTGATCGAATCTCCGGCCATTGGCACCATCGGCGTCGGCGAAGGCTCGACGCCGTATTTGAAGGCCTTCTTCCAACAGCTCGGAGTGGCCGAAAGCGAATGGATGCCGGCCTGCAGCGCCACGTACAAATGCGGCATCAGCTTCCCCGGATGGTCTTCGGGAAAGCGCGAAGACAGCTACTTCCACCCTTTTTTCTCGAGGCTGGATCTGGAAACCGGGTCTGCCTATTTCCACAACTGCGGCATGCGCCGCCGCGGTTACGCGGTGCCGGCGCACCCGGACGACTTTTTTGTCTCCGCCGCCCTCGCGCGGCATGGCAAGGCGCCTGTTCCCGCCAGACCGCTGCCGTTTGAGCCCGACTACGCCTACCATTTCGATGCCGGATTGCTGGGCGGCTTTCTGCGGGACCGCGCCACCGCGCTCGGGGTGCGACATATCAGCGACACCGTGGAGCAGGTTGAGCTGAACGACAGCGGCGACATCAGCGGCCTGACCACCAACAGAAACGGCCGGCTTGAGGCGGATTTCTACATTGATTGCTCAGGTTTTAGCGGACTGCTGATCAACAAAGCCTTGCAGGAACCCTTCCTGTCGTTCCGAGGCAATCTGTTCAACGACAGAGCCGTGGCAATTGCCACACCACTGACGAGCGGAGAAGCGCTGCCTTCACTGACCCAATCCACCGCGCTGAAGTTTGGCTGGGCCTGGCGCATCCCGCTGACCACCCGGTACGGCAACGGCTACGTATACGCGTCCGATTTCATCTCCGAGGACGAGGCCGAGCGGGAACTGCGGCAGCACCTGGGGCCGGCCGGCGCCGACGCTGACGCACGCCATCTCAGGATGCGTGTTGGGCGGGTGGAAAACCACTGGCGCAACAACTGCCTGGCTGTCGGGCTGTCGCAGGGTTTTATTGAACCGCTGGAAGCCACGGCGCTGATGCTGATTCAGTACAGCGTGCAGCGGTTTATCGAGTGTTATGAGCAGGGAAGTTTCACCCACCTGCACCGCAAGACCTTCAACCGGGACGTCAATGCCATGTTCGAGGGCGTGCGCGACTACATCGTCACGCACTACAAAACTAATCAGCGAACCGATACGGAATACTGGATAACCAACCGCGAGAATCGCGAGCTGTCCGACCATCTCGCCGCCATCCTGGAAGCCTGGGATGAAGGCCTGGACTTCGAAGCCACCCTGACAGCCCGCACCGAGGCCCTGGCCTATCTGCGACCCAGCTGGTACTGCATCCTCGGCGGGATGAACCGTTTTCCGGCCCGACTCCAGACGCCTGCCGCGGGCAGCCGGATCGCCTCCAGCAGCAAGGCCCACCGGTATTGCGAATCCGTCAGCAAACAGTTTCACGATCACAGGGAATACCTCGATGAGCTCTACGGCAATGCCTGAGTGGCGGGCGCCGTGACGGTTCCGGAGTCTTCGGCAGACAGCGCCGCAAACGCCGCCGGTCTGGCCATCAGCCTGTCACTGATTCCTCACGCGGACGAACAACTCTGCCTGACCCTGCGGATCAGAAATCTCACTGCGACAACGCTCTCCGACTGGAATTTACAGCTCGATTTTCCCAGCGCGGCACAGGCCGGCAGCGGCACAGAGATGTCTCATCGCGCGGGCAGCCACATCACCCTGACACCGAGCCCCGACGCGGACCTGGGAGCCGGCGCTGAAGCCGAGCTGAGGATGCTGGTAGATGCCGCCTTTATCCAGCGCTACCACGACCTGCCTCAGGGCATCTTTCTCTACGCCGGCGGCGAGGCCCTGAGCGTTGACGTGGTCGAGCGGAATATAGACGCCGCCCTCCCCCCGGTCAGCGCTGAAGAGCAGGCTAGCGAAGGTCCGCGGCGGGATGATTCGGCAATCGCAACCGAAGCCATAGTGCCGCGCCCACTGCATTGCGAAAGCAACGGCAGCCGCTTCCACTGCCCGCGGGTCCTGCTTTACGATCCCTCGGAGCCGGCCGAGGAAGCGATCCGCTGGCTGCAACTGAATCTGCCGCTGCAGCTGCAGCCGGCGGCGGACAGCGCAGGCGCCGCGACGTTGCAGTTTCAGGTGGACGAGTCGATGGATGACGAGGCCTACCACCTGCGCATTCACAGCGCGGGAATCTCGGTCGCCGCTGCCAGCCGTGCGGGCTTTCTTTATGCCGCGGTCTCGCTTACCCAGCTGTTTCCACCCGATGGCGAACTGAAGCTCCCGTTGCCGGGCGTGGATATTCGAGACAAGCCCCGCTTCGGCTACCGCGGACTGCTGCTGGATTGCTCGCGGCACTTTCACAGCAAGCAAACCATTCTCAAGCTGCTGGAGTTGATGGCGCTTTACAAGCTCAACCACCTGCACTGGCACCTGACCGACGACGAGGGCTGGCGACTGCCGGTGTCCGCCTACCCGCAGCTAACGGCCGTCGGCGCCTGGCGCGGTCTGGGGGAAGCGCTGGAACCGCAGTTCGGCTCGGGCCCCGAGCGTTACGGCGGCTGCTACAGCCATGCGGATATTCGCGAGATCGTCAACCGGGCGGCGCAACTCAGTATTACGCTGGTGCCGGAGGTTGACGTCCCCGGTCACTCGCGCGCGGCCATCAAATCCCTACCGGAGCTGCTGGTAGAAAGTGCGGACCGCTCAGACTATTGCACTGCACAGCAGTACACGGACAACGTGCTGAATCCCGCGCTGCGGGAAACCTACACATTTATGTATGCGGTTATCGACCAGCTGTGCGAGCTGTTCCCGGGCGCGCTGATACATATGGGCGGCGACGAGGTGCCTGCGGGAGCATGGCGCGATTCCCCTGCCTGCCGGCGGCTGGCGTCTCGCGAAGGCTATCGGGATTGCGCGGCGCTGCAGGGGCACCTGCTCCGCGCGGCCCAGGCGCATCTGGCCGGTCGCGGCAGGCAGATGGCAGTCTGGGAGGAAGCGGCCGCCGGTGAGGGCCTGTCGCCGGAGTCCGCTGTCGTGCATGCCTGGACCGACCCCGGCGCCGGCATACGACTGGCCAACGCCGGCTACCAGGTCGTTTTATGCCCGGCCCAGTACACTTATCTGGATCAAGCCTGGAGCCGCTGCCCGCAGGAGCCCGGCGCCAGCTGGGCTGGAACCACCGACCTGGAGCACTGCTATCGCTACGAGCCATTTCATGAAGCGCTGAATGAGTCGGGCAGACAGCGCGTCATGGGCATTCAGGCAGCGCTCTGGAGTGAACGTATCGCCAGCCGGGAAACGCTGGAATACATGGCATTCCCCCGCCTGCTGGCAGTCGCGGAGACCGCGTGGTCGCAGGCGAACAACAAGTCCTGGCATCACTTTCAGGGCCGCCTCGGCACGCATGAGAAGCTGTTGGACCGGCGCGACGTCAACTACCGCGGAACCAAACCCAAGCCTGGCTAAGCCAGGCGCGACCAGTTCTGGCGCGCGAAGTGAAAGGCACCGTAGTCGGGCTGATGCAATGGCTGCGCCAGCCGGGCCACCAGATCCGCGGCGAGCCAGGGTTTGAGATGGTCCGCCAGGCCGCCCAGCAAACAGATTCGGCCCGGGTTGATGGCCAACATTTTCTCCGCCAGCGCGGCCAGATAACCGGCGCCGTCTGTCACAATCCCGGCGGCCACGGCATCCCCTTCCGCGGCCGCGGCAATGACCAGCGGCGCCAGCCTGGCGTAGCGGCTGGATCCAGCTCCGGCCATTTTCTCGATCACCTCCAGGCCGCTGACCCCGAGAAATTCCGAGATCGTGCCGTCGAGTGAGGTGTCAGGGCCCAGACCGTCGCGGGCCAGCAGGGCGGCCCGCAGCGCCTCCAAGCCCAGCCAGGCGCCGCTGCCCTTGTCGCCCAGGGGAAACCCGTGGGCGCCAAAAATGCGGCTTTGCCCCTGCAGCCAGGTGTAGCCGCAGGAGCCGGTGCCGGCGACCAGCACCGACCCCTCGGCACCGCCATGCGCACCGAGGCAGGCTACGTGCAGGTCTGTC
>JANQGK010000087.1 GCA_028277365.1 Halieaceae bacterium
CCCAATCTCTGGCCATCATCAACTGGCTCGAGGCTGAACACCCAGACCCGCCACTGCTGCCAGCCGATCATTTCGAGCGCGCCAGGGTACAGTCCATGGCCAATACGGTGGCCTGCGAAATTCACCCGCTCAACAACATGGGCATTCTCAACTACCTGAAGGCGGAGTACGGCGCCGACCAGGACCGCCTCAAACACTGGATGTACACCTGGCTGGATCGCGGCTTCTCGACCCTGGAGGCGGAAATTGCCGCCACACCCTACTGTCACGGTGAGGCCATCACCCTGGCCGACGTGCTGCTGGTGCCGATGGTGTACAACGCTTTGCGCTTTGAGTATCCACTGGCTGAGAAGCAGCCGAAAGTGCTGTCGGTGTGGGAAGCCTGCAACAAGCTTGATGCCTTCAGCAATGCCCGTCCGGAGATGCAACCCGATGCTGTTTGACCTACTGCGCAAGGCGGTGCTGCTGGAGCGCAACGAAGTGCGTGCCACCCTGGTGTCTTTCGGCTTTGTGTTGATGCTGATGGCGGCCTATTACATCCTGCGCCCGGTGCGCGACGCCATGGCCTCGGACTGGACCGATGCCGAGGTCAGCTGGCTCTGGACCCTCAACTTTTTCATCTCAGCCATCGCCGTGTCACTGTACGGTGGCGCCGTCACCTCGGTAAAGTTTCGCAAGCTGGTGACCTCGGTGTACGGCTTTTTTGCCCTGTCTTTCCTGCTGTTCTATTTGGGCACACAGGCCATTACAGACCGCACCCTGGTAGACAAGTCGTTTTATGTCTGGGTCAGCGTGTTCAGCCTGTTCCATATCTCCGTGTTCTGGAGTTTCATGGCGGACCTGTTTACCAAGGCCCAATCGCTGCGGCTGTTCGGCTTTATCGGCGCCGGCGCCAGCGTCGGCGCGTTGGTGGGCCCGTCGATTCCCACCTTTTTTGTCGGCAGCCTCGGCACCGACAACCTGCTGCTGGCGGCCTCGGTCATGCTGCTGTTGACCATGCCGGTGATCGGCGTGCTGCAGAATCTGAAAGCCGGCGACCTGCACAATGAGGCCCAGCAGGTCGGCGCCGACGACCTGGAATACATTGGCGGTCATCCGCTGGCAGGCTTCCGGGAATTCATCACCAACCCCTACCTGTTATCGATCGGCGTATTCATCCTGCTGTACACCTCAATCAGCTCCTTCGTGTATTTCGAGCTCAAGAACCTGCTGGCCGACTACAGCCGCGAAGAGCGCACCCGCATTTGGGGCGCCATGGACCTGGTGGTCAACAGCCTGACTATCGTTACCGCCTTCTTTGTCACCGGCCGCATCGCCTCACGCTTTGGCGTGGGCGCGACGCTGGCCTGTGTGCCGGTGGTGATTTGCGCCGGCATGCTGATGCTGGCGGCCGCCCCCATGGTGGCGGTGGTGGTGGTATTGCAGGTGGTGCGCCGGGCCGGCAACTACGCCATTACCCGGCCGGGCCGGGAGATGCTGTTTACCGCGGTGGACCGGGAAACCCGCTTCAAGGCCAAGCCGGTCATCGACATCGTCGTTTACCGCGGCGGCGACACCATCAACGCCTGGGCCTTCACCGCCCTCACCCAGGGCCTGGGCCTGGGGTTGGGTGCGGTGGCCATGGTGGGTGCCGTGATCGCCGCCATCTGGGGCGCCACGGGTTTGTACTTGGGCAAGGTGTTTAGAGAGCAATCCGGCGACGTGGCGACCGCGCCGGCGGACATCGAAACCGCCGCCAGGTAAGTCAGTCTGCCCAGCCGCTGATGTGCTTGGCGGCCTGGTAGGCAAACGTCATGGCCGGCCCCAGGGTTGCCCCCGGACCCGGGTAGGTCGGCAGCACCGGCGCACTACAGTTGCCGATGGCATACAAACCTTCGATCACGCCACCGTCTTCACGAGTCACCTGGGCATCTTCGGTGACCACCATGCCCCCCTGAGTGCCGAAGTCGCCGGGGTCGACCTTCATGGCGTAAAACGGCGCTTCTTCGATGGGGGCCAGGCAGGGGTTCGGCTCCATCCGAGGGTCACCGTAGTAGCGATCATAGAGGGCATCACCGCGCTGCAGGTCCAGGTCCTTGCCGGTGCGGGCGTATTCGTTCATCTTGCTCACCGTGTTTTCCAGACCGTCCGGATTCACATCGATCTTGGCGGCCAGCTCGCGCACGCTGTTGGCACGGGCGATAAAGCCGGCGGATTCCCAACTCGAGGGCAGCAGCCAGTCCGGACGAAACTTGCTGTTGTAGAGCGGACCCACGAAATAGGTGGCGCGGAATCGGGCGTCGAAAATCTGCCAGCTCGGTGCGCAGGGATACGCCTCGCTGTGTTTCTGAAAAGTCTCCAGCTGGTAGGCCATGTAGTTCTGGGATTCATTGCTGAAGCGCTCCCCCGCCGGGTTCACCACGATGGACCCCGGGTAGGACTTTTCCATGATACTGAGTCGCGGGATGGGCTCGCCGGGCACCGAGATAGTGTTGCACCACCAGGCGTTGTGCAGCATATGCATCTTCGCACCCAGGCGCAGGCCCTCGCTGATGGCGTCACCGGTATTGTCGTAGCTGCCGGCACTCCACCAATGGTTGGTGGGTTTCGGCAGGTACTGCTCGCGCATGGCCTGGTTATGCTCGAAGCCGCCGGCGGCGAGCACTACGCCCTTGCGGGCGCGAATGCGCAGGCGCCGGCCTTGCTTTTCTACCTCGACACCAACGACGCGTCCGGATGCATCCGTCACCAGCTCACGCATGGGCGTGCGCAACCACAGGGGAATATCGCGATCCATCAGAGACAGGCGCAGCCGCGCTACGCCGGCGCAGCCACAGGTCAGCCGGCGCGCATACTTGTCGCCAAACAGGCGCCAGCGGATGTCGAGCAGGTAGCCCAGGGCCAGTTTGCCTGCAATCTTCCACCAGCCAGGCAGCTGGGCCATCAGCAGCGCCGCCTCGACCTGGGTAATACCGATCACCCCGCCCAGGTGCATCATCTGGTGGGAACGGCGCAGGGTAATGGCGTGCTTGCCGAGCTGGTCGGCGTTAACCGGCTCCGGCTCCATGCTGCGGTGGCCGGGCATGGCGCCTTCCTGGTCGGAGTAGTAGTCCGGGTAGTGCTCCAGCGTGACGTAGCGCACCCGGCTGCGCTCGTGCAGGAAGTCGATCATTTTGGGGCCATTGGCCAGGTAGCAGTCCACCAACGCTTCGGGCACCTCGCCCTCGGGCGTGGTGTTGAGCAGGTAAGTCTTCGCCTTGTCGATGGAATCCTCGGCGCCCGCCGCTTTGGCGTAGCGGTTGTTGGGAATCCATACCCCACCGCCGCTGATGGCACTGGTGCCGCCGTAAAGGCCGGATTTCTCGATGACCAGCACTTCGCCGGCACCCATATCAAAGGCGCAGAGAGCCGCCGTGAGCCCGCCGTTGCCGGATCCCACTACCACAACGTCGACACTCTCATCCCAGGATTGCTCGTTCACTTATCCGCCACTGTTTGCGAAACCGCCGCTATAGTACTGTAATGATCGGAGCGCCCGAGGCCGGAACAATCCGCATCCGGCGCGTTTGTCGTAACAAGTTCAATAGTTTGGCCGTAGTCTCAGAAAGGAGAAGCAGATGCCCTGGCAAACCAAGAAGACTCTCGCGGTGCTGGCACTGGCGACCGGGATAAGCGCAGCACCGGTGGCGCTGTCCCACCTCGACTCGGAGCAGTTTCCGCAGTCCTACCGCCAGTCACTGTACGCCATTCTCGGTGCCAACATGGGCCCGATGGCGGCGATGGTGAAAGGAGAAATTCCCTGGGACGACGAGCGCTTTGCCGGCTTCGCCGAGGATCTCGCCACGGCTACCAGCCTGGACTTCATGCGCGGTTTTCCCAAGGGCAGCGAGGGCGGCACCACCCGCGCCAAGCCGGGCATCTGGGAAAACATGGACGACTTCGAGAGCAAGCTCGAAGACCTGCGCGGTGCGGCAGACGAGCTGGCGGCGGCCGCGAAAGGTGGCGACAAGAAGGCCATCATGATGGCCTTCCAGGAGACCGGCGGCACCTGCAAGGCCTGCCACGATGAGTACAAATCCAAAGACTACCTGTAGTCTCTAGCTCAGCGCGCCGCACCAATGGTGCGGTTCGCGATAAGAGCCTTCAGCGCAAGCGTGCCGCGCAAAGCGCGGTTCGCGATAAGAACCAGCCTCAGTACCAGGCGGTGATCTCAGGTTCCGGCGCAAAGTAGATCGCCAGCGCGAGAGCGCCGGCACACAGGGCCAGCACCAGCATCGCCCGCCACAGCGGCGCTGGTGCTTCCGCGCCGGCATCACCACCGGTCACCATCGGCTGCAACAGCCGCTCACCCCTGCCCCACTGATACCAGGCGATGGCCGCCACGTGCAGACCGATAAAGCCCAGGATCACCCAGTAGAGCTGGTCGTGTATTTCGCTGAGCAGGTCGGTGGTGCTGCTATCCAGCGCATGTCTTAATGGCCCGTCGAACAGCAGCCCGTCGCTATTGAACAGGCCGGTGACGGCTTGCACCAACACCAGGCTCAGCAGGGCCAGGACCGACCAGCCGCCGGCGGGATTATGGCCGGGGGTGTTTACGGCTGCGCCGCGCCAATAGCGCAACACGGCGGCCGGGGA
>JANQGK010000159.1 GCA_028277365.1 Halieaceae bacterium
GAGGGCGGCACCCGTTTCACCGTGTGGGCACCGAATGCCAGCCGGGTCGCGGTGGTGGGCGACTTCAACCAGTGGGACGGCAGGGCCGCTCCCCTGCGCTGCCTCGGCGACAGCGGCCTGTGGAGCAGCGAGGTGGCCGATGCGGCGGCCGGCGCTCTCTACAAATTCGAGATTACTGACCGCGACGGCAAGCTGCTGCCCCTGAAGGCCGACCCCTACGCCCTGCAGATGCAGAAGCCCGGTGACACCGCCTCCGTTGTCTGTGCCAATCCCTCCCACCGCTGGGACGACAGCGAGTGGCTGGCCGCCCGTGCCGGGCGCATTGATCGCCAGGCACCCGTTGCCATCTACGAGGTACACCTGGGTTCCTGGCGCCGCCGCGGTCCCGACCGACACTATCTCAGCTACCGCGAGCTGGCGGATGAACTGGTGGACTACGCCTGCGACCTGGGCTTTACCCATCTGCAGCTGATGCCCATGAGCGAGTATCCTTTCGATGGCTCCTGGGGTTACCAGCCGGTGGGCATGTTTGCCCCCACCAGCCGCTTCGGCAGCCCCGACGAGTTCCGCTACTTTGTCGATCGCTGCCACGAGGCCGGGCTGGGCGTTTTACAGGACTGGGTGCCGGCGCATTTCCCCACCGATCCCCACGGCCTGGGGCGCTTTGACGGTAGTGCGCTGTACGAGCACGAGGACCCGCGCAAGGGTTTCCACCAGGACTGGAACACGCTGATCTACAACATGAGCCGCAAGGAGGTGTTGAGCTTCCTGCTGAGCAATGCTCATTACTGGCTGGAGAGTTTCCATATAGACGGCCTGCGGGTCGACGCGGTGGCTTCCATGCTCTACCTGGATTACAGCCGCGAGGACGGCGAGTGGATTCCCAACGAGCACGGTGGCAACGAGAATCTCGAGGCTATCGCCTTCCTGAAGCGCCTTAACGAGCGCGTTTACGCCAACTTCCCGGGCATTGCCACCATCGCCGAGGAGTCCACCGCCTGGCCCGGCGTGTCCCGGCCCACCGACAGCGGCGGCCTGGGCTTCGGCTACAAGTGGAATATGGGCTGGATGCACGACACGCTGCAGTATATGTCGCGGGATCCGGTGCACCGCTCCCACCACCATAACGATATGACCTTCGGCCTCAGCTACGCCTTCAGCGAGAACTACGTGTTGCCGCTCAGTCACGATGAAGTGGTGCACGGCAAGGGCAGCCTGCTCGGCCGCATGCCGGGAGACGACTGGCAGCGCTTTGCCAACCTGCGCGCCTATTACGGGTTCATGTGGACCCACCCGGGCAAGAAGCTGCTGTTCATGGGCGGCGAGTTTGCTCAGCGTCGCGAGTGGGACCACGACAGTCCGTTGGACTGGCACCTCCTTGATGAAGAACCCCACGCGGGCGTCCAGTCGCTGGTGCGGGACCTCAACCAGCTCTACCGCGAGCTGCCGGCCCTGCACCGGCTCGACTGTGAAGCCGCGGGCTTCGAATGGCTGGAGGGCGGTGATACCCGCAACTCGGTGCTGGCCTACCAGCGCCAGGACGAGGCCGGCAATGTGGCCATCGCGGTGTGCAACTTCACACCCAATCCGCACCCGGACTACCGGCTGGGCGTCCCGGGCCCGGGACGCTATCGGCTGCGGCTCAACACCGACGATAGTGGCTACGGCGGCAGTGAGTT
>JANQGK010000168.1 GCA_028277365.1 Halieaceae bacterium
ACCGCAGCGGCGATGTAGAACACGTTGGCTACACCCAGCACCATCAGGTACCCACCGGCCAGCGGGCCGATGAGCCAGCCGGCGTAATTCACTGCATACAATAGGGAGATGGCGCGCGTGCGGTCGATTTCCGGGTGCAGCTCCAGGGCGATGGCTCGCGACACTGCGATGTTGCCCTCGCAGATCCCCACCAGGAACCGCGCCAGCGCAAACAGCGGGTAGCTTTCTATGCCGGCGGCGTAGCCGGTCAGGCCGTAACCGGCCACCGCCCCAAGCAGGGTAATCACCAGCAACGGCTTGCGGCCGTAGACATCGGACAGGGCGCCAATCACGGAGCTGCCGAGGATCAGGCCCAACGGGTACAGAGCCAGCAGAATTCCCAGCAGGATTTTCGGTGGCAGTCCCAGGTAGCTGGTCAATTCATTGGCGTAGGCCGGGTCGAGAAACAGCGGCGACAGCACCGGGTAGGGCAGAGCAATGCCCGCGGTACCCAGGAAGGACACCAGCATTACGGCGACGAGTGTAGAGCGGGCGGAAGCCATGGCTGCCCGCCGCTCAGGCGTTTTCCAATACCAGCAAAGCGCCGCTGGCTTCCACCGGCTTTTTCGTGCGCCACTCGACGATCTCGGCGCAGAACTTGTCCTCGCAGCGGTGGGCCACTTCAAAGAACGGCGAGCGCTCGGGATCGGCGATCACAATCTTCTTGACGCCGGCTTTCACCGCACGCTTTATCAGGTTGTAGACCGGGTCCACCAGTTCATCCCAGAAACAAACGTCGGCGGCGATCAGCAGGTCGATGTCCTTCAGCTGTTTGGTGGTAATTTTCTGGAAAGTCGACTGGCGGGTGGTGACCTCGACGCCGTTGGCCGCCGCGTTGGCGTGCAGGTAAGGAAACACGTCTTTGTCGGCGTCCACTGAGATGACGTCGGCCTTGAAACGCTTGGCGCAGAAAACACCGCCCATGCCCCAGCCGCAGCCCGCGTCCATCACCGTTCGACAGTGCTCCGGCGGGTTCTTTTTCAGGTAGTCGATCATCAGGAAGCTCGACTTCCACAGCTTATTGCCATGAATAGAGGGCTGTGCGTCGGTGCGTTTGATGCGGCGGATGTCCTTGTGGGAAGACGTGAGCATTGTCACGCCGTGGAAGCGGTGCTCGGTGCGGCGCTTTGCCATGAAACTCCTTACTGTTTGCTGGTCGGCGCCGGGTACCAGATGGGTGAAGACCAGGCGCGCTCCTGGATGACAGGAGAATAGAAGGGTTGCTGCGCCGGGTCCAGACAGCAGCGGTCATAAACCCTGCCATAGGCGCCGGCCTCGTCCAGCACGGCATTCATGGTCTCGGCCTGGGTGGCACAGTTCTCCGCAAAGGGATTGACCCCAGCGGCCAGGCATTGGCGGGTGCTCCAGCGACAGCTGGGGTTTTCCAGGGCGCGCACGTAATAAAAGGCGTCCTGGCTGGCATCGAAGTCCGGGTCCTGCCACACGGCACACAGATTGGCGTGGCCGCGGCCGGTGAGCGCACAGCTTTGTTCATCGACCCAGGCGCCGTTATCAGCGGTACCCGCCACGTTGTAAACCTTCTCGAAGGTGTTCCCCTCTACGTCCACCCAGCCCTTGATGACCTGCAGGCGCTCGAGGTCGGTCCCCGGCAGCCCCGGACTGCCTGGGTCCTTGGCCGCGCTCACCAGAAAGCGCGGCGGCTGGTCAGCGGGCTTGAGTTCCCCACCCATCGGCACCCCACCGGCATAGGCCCGCTCAATCATGTCGTCAGCCTCGCAGAGGTCGGCGGGCAATTCGCTGCCTGCGAAGAAGCGCAGGACGGGGCGGGTACCGCTGGTGGCGTAGGTTTCTCGCCGACGCATGGCCTCGAAGATAGCGTCGCGGCTGTTTTCCTCGGCCCATACCACGGCGAGCCCGCCGGGGTTGTCGAAGAAGTGGTCCTGCAGATTGCGGTAGCCGGCATCACGGCGACCCAGGTGGCCGGTGTAGTTGTCTTCCTCGGCGCCGCCAGGAGTGGCGGAGTGGGTATCGGTGGAACCGATGAAGCCGAGCATGAAAGGATTGACGCCGCTGTTGCGGCCCAGCGCCAGGCCGTCCTTCAATACGTTGCGCACCATGTTGCGGCGCCCGAAGGCCTCAATGGGCACCGGTGCAGCTTCCTCGGCGCGCACCTCGCCGTACACCGTGCCCAGCATGGACAGGTTGTCCGCCACGACCTGCTCGAAATCACAGGCCTCGTCCTCGGTATCCACACCCAGGCCGGCGAGCCGGTCGAAGCGGCACTCCGAGGCGGCCTTGTGCTGCACCAGTTCCACCAGCGGTTCGAAGAAGCGCCGATCCTCGGCCTCCTGAGCGCTGGCGGGGTCGGGGAACATGAGCCCGCCGCTGAGGTTGGGGTTATGGGGGATGGCCATGACGTCGCAGCCGCTGCCGGTGTTGGTGCACTGCGCGCGCAGCTCGCGCCACAGAGCCTGGAAGTTGCGGGTGCCAGTGTCGTAGGTGGAAATGGCGGTCTCGGTCACCTTTGCATTTCGGAAGATCACGTTGCGGTGCAGGTTCTTGTAGTTGGGCGCATCGGTGTACTCATAACCGACGAAGGTGGTGAATCTGCAGGCGCTGCTGCGGTCGTAGTGGTCTTCCGCGGCCTGCTGGATGCGACCCCAGGCCTCCCGGTGGGCGGCGTCGCAGTCTGCCAGGCTGCAGACCAGGGACTCATCGCGATGGGCCCCCGGCGTTCCGCCGGTCACGCCCAGCCGCTGCCAGTAGTCCAGTGCCAGGAACTGGGCGATAAACCACTCGCTGCGAGTCAGGGCGCAGTAGGGGAAGTAGTAGGCCAGCTTACCGCTGTCCTGAGTGCAGAGATTGATGGGTCCCAGGAACTCCGCGTGGTCGGTGACCGCGGTGAAATCCAGCGGGCGGCGCAGCTGGGTGATGACCGTCTGCCCGGCGTCGGCATCCGACAGGGTGGTGGCCTCACCTTTGGCAAAGCGGTAGGCCGCCCAGGGATCGTTTCTCTGGCTGGAGATATACGAGTCAAAGGAATAGCTGGTATGTACATGCAGATCGCCGAACAGCGGCAGGCGATTGGGAGAATGGTGGTCACAGGGGGCGCGCTCCTCGGTGCGCTCGATCGCCTGTGCGGGTAGCGAACACAAGGGTGTGAGAAGCAGACCCAGCCACCACGCGGTGCGGAAGCAGTTCACAGTTTTCACTCCTCTTGCGCGGTTCTGTGAGCAGGTTCCGGAATGGTACCGTCGCCGCCACACAAAGTGTGAAGCCATTCACGCTAATCCTTGCGGGTGCTCACTAAAATGAACCGCCAAGGAGACGATGAATGCAAACAGCAACAATGAGTGAGCGCCGTGTGGAACTGGTCGAGAAGAACCGTCCGCAACAGCAGCGCGCCATCAAGACCTACGAGGCGATTCTGGCCGCCACGGGGGAACTGCTGCGCGAAGTTGGCCTGGAGCGCATCTCAACCAATATCATCGCCGAGCGGGCCGGTGTCACCGTACCTGCTCTATACCGCTATTTCCCCAATAAGTACGCCGTGCTCAATGCCCTGGGCTCGCGCTTGTTGGGTGCCCGCCAGACCGTGTTCGAACGCTGGCAGCAGGATCGCCTGGAGGGGCACGGCCCCTACGCAATGCTTGAGGGCCTTAATGAACTGCTGCTGGGTGTGTACCGGGTGACCCGGGACTTTCCCGGCGGTGTCGAACTACTCCACGGCATGCAGGTGATGGCGCCGCTGCAGAAAGTTCAGCAGGAATACGACTGGACGGTGGCCCGCAGCTTCGCTCGCGTCTGGGCGGACCTCAACCGGGTGCATTGCACCGAGGAGCTCGTGAGCAAATCCCGCGTTGCCGTGGCCATAGGCAACGCCAGCATCCAGGTAGCGCTGGAAGACCCGGCCATGGTGCCCGAGGTGGCCGTGCAAGAGGGCGCCAGCGCCCTGCGCTCCTACCTGGAACACGGCCTGATGAAGGCAACTCGCGGCGTCAACTAAGGCACCGCTGCATAACAGAATGAACTGAGCCTGAACACTGGTTTGCCCCGCGCGGGACAGGCCACTATTATCTTGGGTTTCCTAATTATCAGACGATGAATCGAGGAGACCCACCGATGGCTGAAGCCGAACGCAAGGACACCCCTGAACAGGCCGAGTTTCGGCAATACTGCCGCGAGTGGCTTGCGGACAACGCGCCGCCGGAAACCGATGTCCGCTTGCCTCTGTCCCCTCTGGAAATCATGACCACCGACCAGCTTCACTATCTGCAGGACTGGCAGAAGAAAGCTTATGACGCGGGTCTGGTGGCTTGCGATTACCCGACCGAGGTCGGCGGCGGCGGCCGCAACGATTGCCAGCGGGTGGCCAACGCGGAAATGCAGTCCGCCAAGACGCCGTTCTTCCCCAACGTGATCGGCCTTGGAATGGCAGCGCCCACGGTGTTCTACCACGCCCAGGAAGGCAAGGCTGCCGAGCTGCTTCCAAAGCTATTCTCCGGTGAGGAGAT
>JANQGK010000188.1 GCA_028277365.1 Halieaceae bacterium
CGGCACCGGCGGAGGGTGATGCAGCGCTGTGGCAGGCGGTGGCCAGCCTGCGGGCAGCCGGTGAAATTGTAATCAACGATGTATCGACATCCCGCGACCCGCGCTGTGATCGACAGCTGGTATTGCGCGATGGCGAGTGGATGGTGGAAGAGCTGGAATGAGTGCGGCAATGAATAAGAACGTGGTGGTGCTGGGTACCCAGTGGGGCGACGAGGGCAAAGGTAAGATCGTGGACCTGCTCACCGACCAGGTAGGGGCGGTGGTGCGTTTCCAGGGCGGCCACAATGCCGGCCACACTCTGGTGATCGACGGCGAGAAGACGGTGCTGCACCTGATTCCCTCGGGCATCCTGCGCGACAACGTGACCTGCCTGATCGGCAATGGCGTGGTGCTGTCACCGGATGCGCTGCTGTCTGAGATTGCCGAGTTGGAAGAGAAAGACGTGCCGGTGCGCGAACGGCTGCGGATCAGTGCCGCCTGTCCACTCATCCTGCCTTACCATGTGGCGCTGGACCAGGCCCGCGAGCTGGCCCGCGGCAAAGACAAGATCGGTACCACCGGCCGCGGTATCGGCCCCGCCTACGAGGACAAAGTGGCGCGACGCGGTCTGCGCCTCGGTGACCTGTTGGATGCCGATCGTTTCGCCGAGAAGCTCAGGTCGGTGCTGGACTACCACAATTTCGTGCTCAGCGGCTTCTACAAGGTCGACGCCGTGGACTACCAGGCCACCCTGGACCAGGCCCTGGCCATGGTAGAACAGCTGTCGCCGATGATTGCCGACGTCACCACGCTTTTGCACCAGTACCGCAGCGACGGCGCGAGTATCCTGTTCGAAGGTGCCCAGGGTTCGCTGCTGGATATCGATCACGGCACCTATCCCTTCGTGACCTCCTCCAACACCACCGCCGGCGGCACGGCCACCGGCAGCGGCTTCGGCCCGCTGTACCTGGATTACGTGCTGGGCATTACCAAGGCTTACACCACCCGGGTTGGCTCCGGCCCGTTTCCCACCGAGCTGTTCGACAGCACCGGCGAGCACCTGGCCACCCGCGGTCACGAGTTCGGTGCCACCACCGGGCGGCCGCGGCGCTGTGGTTGGTTTGACGCGGTGGCCCTGCGCAACGCGGTGCAGATCAACAGCGTCTCGGGCCTATGCCTGACCAAGCTCGACGTGCTCGACGGGCTGGAAACCATCCAGATCTGTATCGGCTACCAGGATGCTAACGGCGAGCCCGTACCCTACCCAGTGGACAGCGATGACTATGAGGGCCTGGTGCCGCGCTACGAGGAAGTGCCGGGTTGGAGTGAATCCACCATCGGTGCCAAGTCACTCGACGAGCTCCCGGCCAATGCGCGCGCCTATATTCACCGCATCGAGGAAGTCGTGGGCGCCCCTATCGACATCATTTCAACCGGTCCCGACCGGGTCGAGACCATCGTCCTCCGGCATCCGTTCGGTGAACCAACTCCCTGAATCGTCGACAAGTCTTCTTTGGTAGTGTCGCGGGTCCACGTGCCGACGCAGGATCCGCTCTTTCTCCCTGAGCACTTCCGGGTCTGATTTCCAGCGCCACAGCACGTCACGGGCGTGGCGGAAGCTGGCGCGGATGTCCACCACCGGCTCCGGGTAGTTCTCTATCCGGTACATCTGCTTATCCAGCGGTCCCAGATTCCAGGGCTCGTGGATGAGCGGCGCCGGCACCTCGGCCAGCTCCGGCACCCAGCGCCGCACGAAGTTGCCTTCCGGGTCGTGGTCGTGGCCCTGCTTGACCGGGTTGTAGATGCGGATCGTGTTGGCGCCGGTGACCCCGGCCTGCATTTGCATCTGCGGGTAGTGAATCCCCGGTTCGAAATCCAGAAACAGTGAGCCCAGCCAGGTCGCCCCAGTTCGCCAGTCCAGCCACAGGTGGTGGGCCAGGAAGCTCACCAGCATGGCCCGCGAGCGGAAGTTGATATAGCCGGTGGCCTTCAGGCAGCGCATGCTGGCGTCGACAAGCGGTATCCCGGTCTGGCCCTGCTTCCAGGCCTCCAGCAGGGCGGCATCCTCGCGTTTTTCGAACTTGCGGTAGCCGCGGTTTATAGCCTCGAATTCCATGCGGCACTCCATCTCGAATTTCTGGATGAAATGGCAGTGCCAGTGCAGCCGGGACTCGAAGGCTTCCAGTGCGCGCCGCCAGCCCGGACGACCCCGGGCTGCGCGCAGCGCCTGGTAGAGCTGGCGGATGCTGAGGTTGCCCCAGGCCAGGTAAGGGGACAGGCGTGAGCAGTGCGCCCGGCTGGCCTCCGGTTTGGATATCTGCCTCTGGTAATCCTTGCCGCGCTCGCGAAAGAAGCTCTCGAGGGTCTGCCATGCCAGCGTTTCGCCGCCCGCCTGCATGGGCGCCAGGGATTCCCAGTCGGCCGGCCGTTGGTGCAACAGCTCGCGGGCCCTGCCACGGGGCTCCGGTACCGACTGCGGCAATGCGTCCAGCGCCGGGTCGCTGCAGGCTGCGGTCATCACCTGGTGCCAGCGCCGGTTCCAGCCGCCGCGGTTGCGGCGGCTGCGCTCCACGCCGTTGCTGGGGCTTTCATGCCAGTCGATGCCGTGCTCGCGCAGCCATTCCGCCACTGTCCGGTCCCGCTGGAAGGTGATGTCCAGACCGGTTTCTTCGTGGCTGTATACCGCGGCCAGGCCGAACTCCGCGTGCAGCGCCTCCAGCAATTCCATCATGTCGGCTTCGAAGCAGTGCAGCACCTGGCCGTGGGCGGCCAGACGCGCGTTCATGTCATCGATGGATTGGCTGACAAAGCGCCAGTGGCGGCGCCGGTAGTGCGGGTCGCCCAGCAGCGCCGGTTCGAAGCAGTAACCCAGCAGGCAAGGGCGGCCGCTGGCGATGGCTGCCCGCAGCGGTGCGTGATCGGCAAGCCGCAGATCGCGCTTGAACCAGACGAGATTGATGCCCATGGGGCAATGGTAGTCAGTTGCCTGGCGGCTGGCAGGTGGGGCAGAGGTATAGCCGGCGGGAGTTACTCTCCACTCGCTTGATCTCACCGCTGCAGCGGTAGCAGGGCAGGCCCTGGCGACCGAAGACGTAGAAACGGGTTTTTTCCCGCGGCAGGCCCAGTTTCTTGAGACGTGCCAGCAGCCGCGGCGCGGTGACGATACCGCCGGTCTCATAGCTGCGCTGGCTCACCGCCAGGGTGCTGCGGGCCAGGTGACCGATCTCGGCGCGGCTGAGCTCAGCGGGTCTCCGCTCCGGGTGCAGGCCGGCGGCGAACAGAATCTCGGCGCGCAGGTAGTTGCCGATGCCGGCGATAAAGGCCTGGTCCAGATACAGCGCCGCCAGCGAGCGGCGGCGGAAACGGTCATCGTCTAACTGGGCGGCAATCTCTCGCCAGTTGAGGTCCGGCGACAGAATGTCGGGGCCGATGCGCTGCAGGAAAGGGTGCTCTTCCACCTCTTCGGTGCGCCACACGCTGATATCGGATGCGCTGTACAGCAGGGCGCTGTGCTCGGCGGTGTGCAGCGCCAGGCGCAGGGAGCGATTGGTGTTCGGCAGCTCACCGCGTCTGGCAATTTTCCAGACTCCGTAGAGCTGGTTGTGGGAATAGATGGTCCAGCCGTGCTCGAAATGGGTGAGCAGGGCCTTGCCCCGGGTTTCCAGGCGAGCGACGCGGTGACCGCTCAGGGTCTTGCCGTGGCGGCGCAGCCGTGGAAGCCCAAATTTCGCTGATTCCACCTGCCGGCCTTCCAGAATATCCGCCAGGCGATCGGCGGCGCGCCGTATTTCGGGTCCCTCTGGCACAAATTTCCTTCTATTTCCGTTAGTTACCGCTAGAAAAGTACGCACTGGTTCACAGAACAGACCAAGTCTGGCGGGTTCTGATACTGCTTTTCATAATAATTGGCTATTCTCGCTACTCGAGGAGCTGTCAATGCGTTTTGTCGCCCTTTTACTACTGTGTCTCGGCACTGTACTCCCTGTTCGCGCGGCGGAGTTCACGCTCGAGAGCGTCGACCAGATCGTGTATCTACACGGGGCCTGGCGTTTTCGCGCGGGCGACGATATGCGCTGGGCCGACCCGAGCTACAACCATGGTCCCTGGGATAACATTCTCGTGCCCCGGGACTGGCGGCGACAGGGCCATGAAGACCTGACCGGCTTCGCCTGGTACCGGGCTGAAGTGCACATCAACGGACTGGAGCAGGGCCGCAGCCTGGTGCACCCGCTCGGTATATCCCTGGGAAGAGTTCACAGCGCCTATGAACTTTATCTGGGCGGCAAGCTGGTGGGCGGCGTCGGTCGTTTCCCGCCGGACTCGCTGCCGGTGTCCGACTACAAGCGCATGTTCTCCATTCCCCCGGACGTCATCGATGATGACGGTAACATGGTGATTGCCCTGCGGGTCTGGCGTCACCCGACCCTGGGCAACTCGAGCACTTCGGGCTTGTACGAGGGCGACTTCTTTATCGGACCCAGCTTCGAGTTGACCAAGCGGGTCTGGTTTAAGGAGTCGCTGTACCTGATGCTGGCGGTCAGCTATCTCGGCTTTGGTATCTATCACCTCTATCTGTATGCACGGAACCGTAAGCTGCCCGAGTTCCTGTGGTTTGGAATATCTGCCTGCCTGGTGGCGATCTATACGCTGGAGATAAGTCAGTGGAAGCACGTGGTGGGCTGGAGCAGTGAGTTGCCCTATCTGCTGCACAAAAAGATCGAGCACGGCATCATCTACGTTCTGCCGGCATTTGGCTTGGAACTGCTGCGCTGCCTGCTGGGCGTGCAACCGCCCAACTGGGCCCGGGCTTACCAGGCGGGATTTGTGCTGTTCAGCCTGGTGGCGGTGCTGATTCCCGGCTACGACATCCTGGTCCACACCCTGTTCGTTTGGCAGATCTATGTAATCCCCGGGCTGTTTGCGACCCTGGTGGTGGTGGTATGGAGCGCCGCCCGCGGCAACCAGGAGGCGCGCACCATGACGGTCGGCTGGGCGGTCCTTCTGTTTTGCGCCCTCAATGACATTGTCGTGGCCCAGGGCGCGGTGCAGCACCCGCGTCTGCTTAGTTTTGGTTTTGCGGCGATCCTGATCACCATGGCGGTTTCGTTGGCGAATCGATTTACCCGCATTTATACCCACCTGGACGGCGAAGTTCAGCGGCGCACCGAGGAATTGGAGCGGTCCAATGAGCGGCTGGTTGAGGCCGCCAGCCTGGACAAGCTGACCGGCCTGGTGAATCGTGTTGGCTTTGCCGACAGGGTCGAGAAAGAGATTGCCCGCTCCGGGCGCAGCGGTCGCGGCTTCGTGGTCATGATGGGTGATATCGACTCCTTCAAGACCTGCAACGAGCGGTATGGCGAGGCCTGCGGCGACCATGCGCTACAGCAGGTCGCAGAGTTTCTGAGCACTCAGTTGCGCGAAGTCGACATCATCGCACGCTGGGGTGGAGCGGAATTTATCTTCCTGCTGCCGGAGACCACCCTCGAAGGAGGCACGACCCTGGCAGAAAAGCTGCGCAGTAACCTGGAGTGCAAACTGTTCAATCACCAGGGCACCCTGCTGTCTTTTACCATCACCATCGGTGTGGCTGCCTACAGCGTCGGTATGCGCCTGGAAGACTGCGTGGCAAGGGCTGACACTGCGTTGTATGCCGGCAAGCGGAGCGGTCGCAACCAGGTGGTGGTAAGCGGCGACGATTCGATGGCCCTGGAAGGCGAGTTGCCCAGTAGCGCCTGAAGCTGCGCGCTTAGGTAGTCAAATCTTCTGACGCACTTCGCGCGGCGGGCTATAGTCAAGATATTCATTCGCGAAACCAGAGCAAGGGACTGCCATGGACGAGCGACGTACGACCCTGGAGGGCGCCCGGGGGAAAACCAAGCGCCTGATGCGGCGACGTGTGCTGCACGTGCTTCTTCTCTCCAACCTCGACCAGGTCAACGCCACCAGCGTGGCGCGGGTGCTGTGTGTCTCACCCAGTACCCTGCGCAGGCGGCTGCGGGCGGAGGGCGCCAGCTACCAGCGGCTGCTGGATCAGGTGCGTCGCTACCGCTGCGAGAAAACCCTGGCCCGACGCTGGCTGCCCGGCAAGTGCCTGGCCGGGGAATTGGGTTTCAGCCAGCCCAACAGCTTCTACCGGGCCTTCGGGCGCTGGACGGGTATGACCTACACCCAGTACAAGCGTCATCAACGCCGGTGTTCAGCGCGAGCGACTCAACCGCTATACTGAGGCCTCCTGTGTCGAGTAGGTTGCCTCATGGACGTATCCAGTATTGTTTTCTGGTTGGTGTTGCTGGGCCTGATTGGCTATATCATCGCCATCTACAACCGGCTGGTGACGCTGAAAAACCGCTACCAGAACGCCTTTTCACAGATTGAGGTCCAGCTCAAGCGGCGCTATGACCTGATCCCCAACCTGGTGGAGGTGGCCAAGGGTTACATGGCTCACGAGCGCGAGACCCTGGATGCGGTGATCTCTGCCCGTAACAACGCCGCCGCCGTGCTCAAGGCCATCGGCGAGCAGGGTGCCGGGGGGGTCGAGATGGGTCAGC
>JANQGK010000217.1 GCA_028277365.1 Halieaceae bacterium
CTCCTTCAGCGCTACCGTGGCGGATGACGACTCCATTAGGCTGGAGCAGTCCAACACCGTCGACAACCCCGGCAGTGAGGAAGAGAAGAGCAAGCTCAAGCTCAAAGTAAAGAGCGAAAAGAGCAAGAAGAGCGACAAGAGCAAAAAGTCGAAAAAGAGCGAGAAAAGCAAAAAGAGCGAGAAAGACTAATGCTCACTCTGCCGGTGGCTCCTGAGGGATAGTCACCGGTTAAGCTGATACGCAGCCCGGCACCTTATGTGCCGGGTTTTTTTTTGCCCGGCTTTTTTTGCCCGGTTCTTTTTGTCCAGCTCGGAGCCACCGTCACCATTCCCAGCTGAGTGAAGTGCCATGTGGCAGCGGTGGAGCGGGGCGTTCGATACAGCCTGCTTGCCTGGATCATCGGGACGCGTTGCCGATAGAGGACGCGCTTACAAACGCGGGTGAGCAAAGTGCAGCCGTCGATCACAGCTCGCTGATACCACAGACTCACTGACCCGCAGCTCTCCCACGGTCGTCCAACTGGCGGCGTCTTTTTTCCCTTTCTGGCCGTCGGCTATAGCGATGTCCCAACGCAGTTCGCCGTTGGGATAGTGGTCGAGATTCAGTTCATCGCGAAAATCGTCTGCATCTACACGGGGCATTCCGTGGGAGGCCACCAGACGCAGCCAGCGCGGACCGTCGCTACCGCTCAACTGTGCCACCGGGCGATAGGCCAGGTTTGCACGACCGCTGGCCGTTTGATCAGCGCGCTCAAAGTCGCTCTGCAGGCGCAGGGCCGTGCTCCACTGGCCGAAAGGGGGCAAAGACCCCAGCGCCGGAGCATTGTCCAGAGCCAGGTTTAGTACATGGTCGGTGCGCACACCTCCAAGGCTGTGCATCACGAAGATGTTAACGGTCTCTACTGCAGTGGCCCTGTCTGCTGCCGGGAACAGCTTGAGCGCCATGCCAAAGGCGCGCTTGTGCTTGCGGCGGGTGCCGTCCAGGGACACAGAGGCGCGGGCGATAACGGGTACGCGGGTGCCCTCGGCGAGCAGCCCCGCGTAGCCCGATGGTCGGTCGATGATCCACTCACCCGCGAAGCAGATGCCGTTGGCCTGGAGGAGTTTTTGCCCGCCGTCGAACTCGAGCAGATCTTCACGGCTGCTCAAGGTGCGCAGTCCGGCCGCGTATACCCGGTTGTCCTTGTGGTTTCCCCTTGGCCCAAATTGCTCTTTGTTGACACGGTAGGTCGGCAGCGCATCGTAGGGATTCGCGAACACTAGTCTGCGGATGTTGTTGAAGCTGGCGCCCTGATACCCAGCGGTGTCCGGGATTTGTGCAGCCGCCAGGCTGCAAAACGTCAGTGCCAGGAAACTTTTGAGAAGTCTCTGCGGTCTCATGCAGTCGACACGACGCAGGCTTCGGAATCACGCATGGCCAATAACTCCCTGATGGCAGCTACGCTTGAGCGGATGCGCGGTATAGACGCACCCAACCAGGTGCTGGGACGCACCCAGACCATCGGCTGTGTGGCGGTAGAGATCACCCAGCGCTGCAATCTCGACTGCACGCTCTGCTACCTGTCGGAGCACTCGGAGTCGGTCAAGGACATTCCGTTCGAGGAAGTGCTGCGCCGACTGGATGCAGTTGTAGAGCACTATGGGAAGGGTGTGCATGTGCAGATTACCGGCGGTGACCCGACCCTGCGCAAGCACACCGAGTTGGTGGAGATCGTGCGCTACGCCGCGGATATTGGTCTTTATCCGGCACTGTTCACCAATGGCATCGGCGCCACCCGCAAGGTTCTGAAGAAGCTCGCCGCCGCAGGGCTTAGTGACATTGCTTTTCACGTCGACACCACTCAGCGCCGTAAGGGTTTTACCAGCGAAGCGCAGTTGAACGCATTGCGGGAAGAGTATCTCCGGCGCGCGCGGGGCCTTGGCTTGATGGTGATCTTCAACACCACCGTGCACAATGGAAACCGCAGGGAGCTGCCCACGGTGATCGATTTCTTCCTGCAACATGCGGATGAGATTGGTCTAGCCTCCTTCAATCTACAGGCTGAGACCGGCCGCGGCGAGTGGGGTTCCCGCAGCGACGCCCTGGGCCAGCATACCGTACGCGATGCGCTGGAAGCCGCGGCCGGCGGTAAGCTGCCCTGGGATGCGGTGCGCGTTGGGCACGCCGACTGCCATACCTACATGCCGACTCTGGTGGTAAACGGTCGGCCCTACCCGGTAGCGGACGATGCAGGACTGGTAGGGGATTTTATCGCCGAATTTGATTCCCTCGAACGCGCCCGCCACATGTCGACGATCGGACTGGCCTGGCACTTCGGCCGACAGCTGCTGCTGAAACCCCACTGGTGGCGGCGAGCGGTGTGCTATCTGCGGCGACAGCTGCGGCGCATGTGGCGCGACCTGCGGGTTTCACCGCGGGCCCACAAGTTGACGTTTTTTATCCAGAACTTCATGGATGCCGAGGCGCTGGATATGGGCAGGGTCAAAGCCTGCTCCTTCATGGTAATGACGGCCGACGGGCCGGTGTCTATGTGCGAGCACAATGCGCGACGTGACGAGTTCATTCTTAAGCCGCTGGATGTTACGCGCCGTGACGGCACGGTCGAACATTACCAACCCCTGGTCTGGCGCGAGCAGGCGAGGCGCAGATAGCGACAAGCAGGCCGCGATTGCGGCCCGCTAACGCGGTGGCAGCCCTCGCGTTTCCCGTTCGCGATTCATGCGTTCGCGGTCGCTTTCCAGGCGCTCGCCCAATTCGCTTTCTTCGACGGTGCCGGCGATGTGGCGGTTGGCGAGGCCTGAGTTGTACATGATCTTTTTCACCGGGGTGACACTCAGCACTGTGCGCAGCGGTGAGTCCAGAAAGTTGTAGAAGTATTCCTCTCCCTCCGGATTACTCGGGTTGAGCTTCTGGGCCAGCGCACGGTAGAACCAATGCTTGGTGTCGTCGTCATCATGAAACTCACCGTAACCTTTGAAGGTTACCGCGCCACTGGGCAGTCCGTCCGCGGCGCCCGCTGCGTAGCCCATGCTGCTGACATTGACGGACACGCGGCCGTCGCGGCGGATGGCGGCGGCGCGGTGGCGGTGAGCGGCAAAGGTCAGCCAGATCTTGTCTTCGTGCCAGACAAAGGCATGGGTCACGCCTACCGGCCAGCCATCTTTGGTCGACCACATCAGCACACACTCATTGGAGTGCCGCATCAGCTGGTCGATTTCTTCATCACTGAATGGGTAGATGGAGACCACTTCGTGGTCTGTCGTCTGTGCCATCGCTGTTCCTCCGCCGCTCCGGGCAGCCGGAGCCCCACTTATTCGTGTTATTCAGCCCGGTGAGTTTAGCAGGCTCCCGCAGTGGGACGGTCCGCCTGTATGCGCCGCCCGGCCAGCGCCTGGTAGTAAGGTGCCATGGCCTCGGCCAGAGCCTGATGTTTACCGCTAAGCGCGATGTCCCGCGGTTGGTAGCGGGCAAAGCCGGTGGAGTTCTCGACACTCTGGTACCAGTGCGGGGCCCACACGCCGTCGCTGTCGCGCCGGCCCGCCGGCCAGCGCAGCATGCTGCCGGGCAGCCAGCTCACCTCGAGCTGCGCGCACAGTTTCGCCAGCACAGCGGCGGGGTCGCGGAGGATATCGGCGGAATCTACCACCAGTGGCGTGATGCCGGTCACGGCGCTGATTGTTTCAAACAGTTCGGTCTGGCGCACAATGCCGATGGCGTCCTCGGAGACGCTGGGCATTTTCTCGAGGTAGGAGGCAATCACCTCCGCTGGGTCGCGAATCAGGAAACAGTGCGCCAGCCCCGCGCACCACTGCATGTCCATGTCACGGGGAATGTGGTGGGTCATGTGCTTCTGGTACTGCAGCGGGCTGTCCACCGGGGCGCCAGTGAGCCCTTCGACTACCTCGGGGCGGGAGGTACTCTGCGCGTCGAGTATCGCCTCGCGGCAGGGGTGCTCAAGCCCGGTCTCTTGCAGGTAGCAGGCGTAGAAGGGCTCGTCGACCACGCTGCAGTCGGGCCGGTTTTCCCAGCTGCGCATCATGGCCGTAGAAATATTGCGCGGCCCCGACCACATGGCAATGCGCGGGGTCATGGGCCGCACTCGGACTCGATCAGCTCCAGGTACAGCGACTGCAGTCGCTCCGTCACGGGCCGGCTGCCGTCGCCGATGCTGCGGCAGCCGATGCTGTGGCAGCCAATGCTGCGGCCGTCGATATCCACCACCGGGGTGAGGCCGGCAAAGGTGCCGGTGACGAAGGCTTCCTCGGCGCCATAGGCCTGCATCACCGAGAAGTTTTTTTCGAACACCGGAATGCCGTTGGCCTTGCACAGCTCAATGACGTTGCGACGGGTAATACCGTCCAGGCAGTAGTCGCCGGAGGAGGTCCATACCTCACCTTCGCGGACGATAAAGAAGTGGGTGGAATTGCAGGTGGCCACGTGGCCGTGGGGGTCCAGCATCAGCGCCTCGTCGAAGCCTGCCTTGCTGGCCTGGATGCAGCCAAAAATGCAGTTGAGCTTGGAGTGACTGTTGATGCGCGGGTCCTGCACGTCGGCGTAGCCGCGCCGCACGTAGACTGTGTACAGGCGGATGCCGCGCTCATTGAGGGTGGGGTCTGGCGTCTTGTACTCGGGGATGATGACGATGGTGGGGCCGCCGATGGTCACCGCCGGGTCCTGGTAGGGGGTGGATTTGATGCCGCGGCTGACCATCAGCCGGATATGCACATCCTCTTCCATCTGGTTGGCGGCCAGGGTGTCGTACAGGCGCTGGGACAGCTCTGCCTGGCTCAGGTCCATGTCCAGGTCCAGCGCTTTGGCGCCTTCCCACAGGCGTTTCATATGGCGGTCCAGAAAAGGAATCTTGCCGTGGTGTACCCGCAGGCCCTCCCAGATGCCGTCGCCGAGGATAAAGCCGCTGTCGAAGACCGACACTACTGCTTTCTCGCGGGGAAACAACTCGCCGTTGATGTTGATGAGAATGTGCTGATTGCGCTCGTCCTGGCGATAGCTGTGGGTGCTATTGCTCATGGCTGTGTGAGTCTCCGCGGGTGTGCAGCAATCCCTTACGGTAGGTGAGGCGGTCTCAGGGTGTCAACGGGATGACAGTGTCGGGACCGACACCGTACAGGCGCTCTCCGCGCCGGGCGTCGATGTGATAGCCGCCGGTCAGGTCACCGAAGGACGGCAACACCATGCCAGTGCTGCGCTGCCAGAACACCGGCATACGCAGGGAGTCTCCGCGGGTGGAAACTCGCATCACCGGGTGGATGTGCCCGGCCAGGTAAAAACCGTCGTGGGCGTCGTCGGGGTCGTGTACCAGCCGGAAGGGGTCCAGCGCCAGGCTCTCATGCCAGCTCACGCCGCGGATGGCGGTCCGCTCCAGGTACACGTCGTGGTTGCCCAGCACCACGTGTACTTCAGCCGCTTGTGCATCTAGCCAGTCATTGAAACGGCGGTAGAAGGTGTGGCCCGCCGGCAGGGTGCCGTGGACGAAATCGCCGAGGATATACAGCCGCTGCGCGTCGTGCTCCGCCAGCAATCCCGAAAGGATCGCCAGGTCGGCGGCGTCGCTGCCTTCTGGCAGGGCAATCCCTTCACGCCGGAACACCGCACTCTTGCCGAAATGGGTGTCGGCGACAAACACCGCCCGCCGGCGTGGCCATACCAGCGCCCTGCGGTGGTCCAGCGTCAGGGCCTCACCATGGATCTCGATCTTGCTCACTGCGCGCGGCGCCTGCGCCGGGGCGGCGCATCCGCCGCCTTGTTGAGAGTTTCCAGCATGCGCTGCAGGCGCACGCTCCATTTCTCAGAGCTGACGGTTTGCGCGCGGATGCGCTCGGCCCACAGCGGAAAGGCCAGCGGTGTAAGTCGTTCGGGTTCGGTCAGCACCCAGCGTACCGACTGCAGGCGCGCCAGGCTGTCCTGCAGGCGGCCGAACTCGAGCTGATAGCGCATCACCTCGCGCATGGCCTGGTCCACCAGCAG
>JANQGK010000226.1 GCA_028277365.1 Halieaceae bacterium
CGCGCAACGCCGTTTGCCTCCACGGTGTCCATCCAGCCGGACCTGTGCGACGACGGCGTGGCACCCAAGATTCCCGAACACCCGGATTACCAGGGACCCCTGTCTTACGCTTATCACGTGGATGCGGAGAAGCTCGCCGACACCCTGCTGGAGGTGGCGACCTCCCGCGGCGTCAAACACGTGCAGGGTTTCGTCACCGAAGTGGAGCACCACGAGAACGGTGACATCGCCGCCGTGGTGACGAAAGACGGCCAGCGTATCGAAGCTGACCTGTTTATCGACTGCACCGGCTTCCTGTCGCTGCTGATCGAGAAGGCGCTGAAGGTCGACTTTGTGGATTATTCGCAGTGGCTGCTCTGCGACTCGGCCGTGGCCATGCGCGTTCCCTACGAGACTTACTACCCGGGCGCCCGTCGCCCCTACACCGTGGCCACGGCGCTCTCCAATGGCTGGGTCTGGGATATTGCCCTGGCCGGCCGCCGCGGCACCGGCTACGTCTACTCCAGCCGCTTCCTGGATGACGACGCAGCGGAAGCGGAGCTGCGCGCCCATGAGGGCCCCCACTGCGCCGATCTGCCGGCGCGCCGGCTCAAGTTCCGGGTTGGCCGGCGGGCCGAACCCTGGCATCGCAACTGTGTATCCATCGGCCTGTCATCAGGCTTCATCGAGCCGCTGGAATCTACCGGCCTGTTCCTGGTGGAGCTGTCGGTGGCCACGCTGTGCGAGTACTTCCCCTTCACCCGCGATATGGGCGGGCTGGCAAAGGCCTACAACAAGATCATTGTCGATCGCTACGAGGAGATTCTCGACTTCATCGTGCTGCACTACTGCCTGACGCGACGGACCGACACCGCTTTCTGGCAGGAGGTGCAAAAGCCGGAGCGCATCCCGGAGCGGCTGCGTGAGCGGCTGGAGATGTGGCGCTACAAGTCACCCTCCTTCTCGGATTTCCACGACACCATACAATTATTCTCGCACCACACTTACGAGTACGTGATGTACGGCATGGACTTTCTGCGTGAGCGGGTCGATGAGGCCCAGGGCCGCGCCCCGGAGACCCGGGTGCCGCCCCAGGTCAGCGAGGCCCTGAAACGGGCCCGCGCCACCTTGATCCCCCACGACGCCTATCTCGAGCGCGCCCTCGGTGACGCCTACCGCGTCGACTCAGGCAGCGAAGCGGCCAGCGCACGTGCCTCCTAAGCGTGTACTGATTGTCGGCGGCGGTTCCGCCGGCTGGATTACCGCCGCTTATATGAACGCTGCTCTCAATAGGGGAGTAAGCAATCGGGGAACAAGCTCTCAGGGACACAACAATGGCTGCGGCCAGCAGCCGGTAGAGATCGTGGTGGTGGAATCCCCGGATGTACCGCGGGTGGGCGTGGGCGAAGCGACGGTACCCACCATCCGCCACGTACTGCAAACCGTGGGCATCGCAGAGGCTACCTTCATGCGCGAGGCCGATGCCACCTTCAAACAGGCCATCAAGTTTGTCGACTGGCATCACAAGGACGGCGGCGGCTACTACCACCCCTTCGATCGCCGCGGCGCCGGCCCGGTGGACTACAGCGCCCTCGACTGGCTGGGCAGTGATCGCTCGGTGCCTTTTGCCGAGACTGTCTCGGTACAGCCGCAACTGTGCGAGATGGGCCTGTCGCCGCGAATGCCGGACAGCCGCGACTTCAGCTCACCCATGCCCTACGCCTACCACATGGATGCGGAAAAGTTCGCCGACTGCCTGTGTGCGCACGCCACCGCCCGCGGGGTAGAGCACTTCAGGGAAAACGTGGTGGATATCGAGCAGGCCGAGAGCGGGCATATCGTCGCCGTGACCACCGATAGCGGTCGCCGGCTGGAGGCTGACCTGTTCGTGGACTGCACCGGCTTTCGCGGCCTGCTGATCGACAAGGTCATGCAGGTGCCTTTCAGAGATTTCAGCGACTACCTGCTATGCGACCGGGCGGTGGCCATGCGTGTGCCTTACGACGTGCACTACCCCGGCGCCATCCGGCCCTACACCACGGCCACCGCGCTCTCCAATGGTTGGGTCTGGGATATCGGCCTGGTGAACCGACGCGGCACCGGTTACGTGTACTCGGGCGCGTTTCTGGACGACGACGCGGCCGAGGCCGAACTGCGCGCTCATGAGGGAGCCCACACCGATCAGCTGGAGGCGCGCCGAATCCGCTTCCGGGTCGGCCGACGGCAAACCTTCTGGGAGAAGAACTGTATCGCCACCGGTCTCGCCGGCGGCTTTATCGAGCCGCTGGAATCTACCGGCCTCTACCTCACCGAGTTTGCGGCCGTTACCCTGTCAGAACATTTCCCGTTTGGCGACGACATGCAGCCGCTGGCGGACCGCTTCAATCGCATCATCGCCAACCGCTATGACGAGGTCCTGGACTTCGTGAACATGCACTACTGCCTCACACAACGCGACGACACCGAGTTCTGGCGTGAAGTACAGCGCGAGGAGCGCATCACAGACAATCTCAAAGCCAAGTTCGACTTCTGGCGCATCAAACCGCCCTCGGCCTCGGACTTCGACGACCAGTTCCGGCTTTTCTCCCACCAGAGCTACGAGTACATTCTCTACGGCATGGACTTCAACGCCGGCGGCTACCGGGAGCGCTTTGGCGAGTCGCGCCCAACCACCCGTGTGCCACCCCACGTCGCCAAGGTGGTGGAAGCCGCGCGCAGCCGCCTGCCTCGCCACGAGGCCTGGCTGGCCGCGGAACACGGCGGCCGCTCCCTGGTGGCCTGACAACATGGGGACAGATCGCGTTGTCGACCGTCATTGTGGTCTCCGGCATTCCAGCGACACCGGTTGCGTTCAAAAACGCCGTCCGCCCCCGGAATGAATGAGCGGTTGCAGGAACTGCTGATGGCCTCGGCGGACCGCGTCACCGCCCTGCTGCCCCAGCGCCGCCCTGCGATAGAAATCCTGCAGGGCGCACGCCTGGTATCCCACCGCGGTGAGCACGACAACCGCACGGTTTATGAGAACACCCTGCAGGCCTTCCACCTGGCTCGCGAGGCGGGCGTCTGGGGTGTCGAGTTCGACTTACACTGGACCCGTGACCTGGTACCCGTGGTGATCCACGACCCGGACGGGAAGCGCGTATTCGGCGATGCGGCCGTAGTGGCTGAGCTGGACTTTCAGGCGCTGCGGCGTCGCCTGCCGCTGGTACCCAGCTTCGAAGAGGTCGTGGCCGAGTTTGGCGGCCACTGTCACCTGATGATTGAATTCAAGGATGCGGCCTATCCCGATCCGGTGGCACAGCGGGCCACGCTGAAGCGGGTGCTCGCGCCACTCTCACCGGTGCAGGACTATCACTTCCTGGCCCTGGACCCGGCACTGTTTGCCCATGCCGGCTTTGCCCCGGCCAACAGCTGCCTGCCGGTGGCGGAGCTCAACGTCGGCGAGCTGAGTGAACTGGCGCTGGCGAAGGGCTACGGCGGCCTGACCGGGCACTACCTGCTGCTGGGACGGCACACGGTTAACGCACACCACAGCTTCGGCCAGCAGATCGGTACCGGCCATATCGGTTCACGCAATGCCCTGTACCGGGAACTGAACCGCGGTGTGACCTGGATTTTCAGCAACAACGCCGTTGCCATGCAGGGGCTGGTCGACGCCGCCCTGGGCTAGCCGGGCATCGCCTCCAGTTCCAGGCCCCGGGTCTCCTTCACGTAGCGCAGCACAAAGGCCACCGACACTGCCGCCGACAGGGCGTAGAAGCCGTAAGCTCCCACCAGCCCAATGCTGGCCATCAGGATCGGGAAGGTCATGGTAATGGCGAAGTTGGCGCCCCACTGGAACAGGCCCGCCACCGCCAGCGCCGAACCACGGAACTGGTTGGGGAACATCTCACCCAGCATCACCCACATCACCGGGCCCCAGGAGAAATTGAAGAACACCACATAGAGGTTGGCGGCCACCAGGGTCATCGCGCCGGTCCCCTCGTCCAACACCAGCCCCCCGTCCCGCAGTTCGCCGTCACTAAAGCCCAGCGCCATCAGCGCCAGGCACAGGGTCATGCCCAGCGACCCGACAGCCAGCAGCGGTTTGCGGCCGATGCGATCGATGGTGAGAATGGTACCGATACAGGCCGCGATACTCAGCGAACCGCTGAGGATATTGATCAGCAGCGCATCCGATTCCGAAAAACCCACCGCCTGCCACAGCACCGCGCCGTAGTAGAACACCACATTGATCCCCACCAGCTGCTGGAACACCGCCAGGCCGATGCCCACCCACACCACCGGGCGAATGCGGCCTGCGTCCAGCAGGTCGCGAAACTGCGGCCGGTGGTCGGCCGCCAGAGAAGCCTTGATCTCGGCCAGCTTATCCGCGGCCAGAGCCGGACCGTAGAGTCGCATCAGCGTGCCCTCGGCATCGGCCAGCCGGCGCGCCGCCACCAGGTAGCGTGGGCTCTCGGGAATAAACAGCAGCGCGGCCAGGAACAGGCCGGCGGGAATCATTTCCATCCAGAACATCCAGCGCCAGGCCTCGAAGCCCGCCGCCAGCACGTCCGTTGAGGCACCGGCAACCCCCGCCAGGATGTAGTTGCTGACGAAGGACGCCGTCAGTCCGCAGATGATTGCCACCTGCTGTACCGTAGCCAGCCGTCCCCGGTAATGGGCCGGCGCAATTTCGCTGATGTAGGCCGGGGCCATGACGCTGGCCGCACCCACGGCCAGCCCACCCAGCACCCGGTACAGCACGAATTCCAGTGAGCTGGCAGCAATGCCGGAGCCCCAGGCGCTGGCCAGAAAGCATAGCGCCGCCACCCGCAGCAGGCTGCGCCGCCCGAACACTTCAGCCAGACGGCCCGCGAAGAAGGCACCGGCGGCACAGCCCAGCAGCATTGAGGCGACATTGAAGCCGGTGCCGACACTGTCCGAGTTGAACGCGGTGCGCAGGCCGTCGACGGTGCCGTTGATCACACCGCTGTCGTAGCCGAACAGGAAGCCGCCGATAGTGGCGACACAGCTGACGAGAATGACCAGCCCGTGATTGATGTCGCTGCCTGCTGATGTGAGAGCAGAACTTGATGTGGCCATGGAATCTCCGCTTACGGTGTTGTTGTTATCGGCGTCAGCACGGCAGCATAGCCACCGCCCGGCGCCATGAACAGTTGCAGCGCATCACCCTGCCGAACGACTCGCTCTGAGACTATCATGGCATACGGTTTGTCGCGCCAGTGGGCGTCCTCCGCATCACCCCACCACTGCAGGCGATACTCGCGGCCGCGCTCCAGAAAATCCAGGGGAACATCCAGGCGCCTCGACACATCATCGGAGACTGCGCCCAGGTACCAGCGGCGGCTGCCACGCTCCTGCCGGGCCAGTACGGCGAAATCTCCCACCTGCCCCGCCAGGGCCAGGGACTGCTCCCAGTCGGTGGGCACCTGCTTGATGAATTCGAACGCCCGGGGACGTGCCTCGTAGTTGGCCGGCAGGTCCGCCGCCATATGCACCGGACTGTACAACACCACGTAGGCCGCCAGCTGCCGTGCCAGGGTAGTGGCTACCCTGCTCTCCGCTTTCGGGCCATGGGGCATGAGGTCGACAATCCCCGGCGTGAAATCCATCGGGCCGGCGAGCATCCGGGTGAACACCAGGGTTGCCATGTGATCGACGGCATTGGGGGGTGTCGCCCAGGCGTTGTACTCCTGGCCGCGGGCGCCCTCCCGGGTCAGCCAGTTGGGATAGGTGCGGCGCAGACCGGTATCTTTCACCGGCTCGTGGGTGTTGACGGCGATCCGGTGCTTCGCCGCTGTCTCCAGCACGCGTACGAAATGGTTCACCGCGTACTGGCCGTAGTGCCACTCCCGTCGCACCACACCCTTTTCATCAAATCGCAGCAGCTCACCGGCGTCGGCTACGTAGCCGGTCTTGACCTGGGCGACGCCCAGACGTCCGTACAGCGCGAAGGCATCTTCCATTTGCGCTTCATAGTTGCCCAGGTGTCCGGAGGTCTCATGGTGGCCCACCAGCTTCACCCCGCGGCGCGCGCCATGCTTCGCCACGGCCTCGAGATCGAAATCCGCGTATGCTTCGGTGAAGCTGAACACCGCACCATTGGCCAGCCAATTGCCGTCCCAGCCGGTATTCCAGCCCTCCACCAACACCCCGTCAAAACCGTGCTCGGCGGCAAAATCCATATAGGCAAGAGTCCGTTTGGTGGTAGCACCGTGCCGCGGCCCACTGCCCCAGGTCAGCTGGCCGATGTGCATACCCCACCAGATACCGATGTACTTGCCTGGCTCCACCCAGGACACGTCACCCAGTTTGTTGGGCTCGTTGAGGTTGAGGATCAGATCAGACACCACCAGGCCGGTAGCCTTGTCGGCGACCTGGATGGTGCGCCAGGGCGTGTGGAAGGAGCCCTGCCTGTGCACGGCAATGCCGTCGGGGCCGGGGGCCAGGTGCGTGTGCAGCATGCCCCAGCGCCCCTGCTGCAGGTAGAACCCTGAGTAATCCACCAGGGCCGCCTCGTGGATGGCCAGGTGGGTGCCGTCGGCCAGGCGCACAGTGAACGGCGTGTGGGCGCGGCCCACAGCTGCCACCGGCGTGTTCTGGTAGGTGTACTCGTAGCGGTTCCACTCCGCCGCCGGAATCCACCAGGCGAGGCCCCGGGTATCGAGCTGGAAGCCGGTCAACTCGCGGGTGATGGCCCGGGATTCCGTCTCCTCCAGGGGCAGCTCGTAGCGAAAGCCCAGGCCGTCATCGAACATGCGCACTCGCAGATCAAAGGCGCGGGAGTCATCACCGGCGGCCGCAAAACTCACCAGCAGTTCGTTGTGATGATCGCGAACCAGGCGCCGCTCGCCCCAGGGTTGTTCCCATTCCACGTCACGGGAACGGCGCTCGGCAGAGACCAGCCCCATTCCGGTATCGAGCGCCGGCGCATCCCGAAAGACCAGGCCCAGGGGCGAATCGCCCACCACCTCCCGGCCGCGGAACTCCACCCGGTAGTGCGGCGTTCCGCGCTCGCTCCACAGGCTCAGCTTGAGGCGCCCGTCCGGTGAGGACACCGTCTCACGTGCCGCTAATGGTTCTGCATACGTAATCAACAGGGCCAGCAAATAGACAGCACCGGCGATCTTATTCACAATAGCCCTCCGCTAGAGAAAACCCTCTTTTTACAGGCTTCTGCTCACAGTGAACGAACCCATCATCGTGGCCGACGTGGGCGGCACCAACGGCCGCTTCGCCATCGCCCGCTTCGAGGCAGGCGGCGTTATGCTCGACCGCAGCACCAAGTACAGCAACGAAGGCCTCAGCGGCTTTGCCGACCTGCTGGCGCTGTACCTGGAGGAGCTGGGTAGCGACGCACCGCGACACGCCTGCTTCGCCACTGCCGGCCCCAACAACGGCCGCGAGGGGCTTTTGACCAACCGCGGCTGGCAGTTGAATGCCGCGGAGCTGGAGTCCCGTTTCGGGCTCGATGAAATCCTGTTCGTCAACGACTTCAAGGCGCTGGCGCGGATGGCGCCGGAGCTGCCGGTGGGTGATACCGTCGAAGTGCGCAGCGCCGACGGCGTAGCCGGCGGACCGGTGTCGGTGATTGGCCCAGGCACCGGTCTCGGCGTCGCCCTGGTCATCGACGAGCCCGGCGGCCTGGTAACCGTGGGGACCGAGGGCGGGCACATGGGCTTTGCGCCGGGCAATGAGCTCGAAGTTGCCCTCTGGCAACACCTGGCCGAGCGCCACGAGTTCGTCTACGCCGAGCTGCTGCTGTCCGGCGACGGCCTGTGCCGGATTCACGACTTCCTGGTGGCGGAACACGGCGACGGCAGCGAAGGCCTGAGCGCTGCCGACATTACCACTGCTGCCATGGAAGGCGACGCCAGCTGCGAGCGCAGCGTGCTGCTGTTCCTGTCGATTCTCGGCAGCGTGGCCGGCGATGTGGCGCTCTGCCACGGCGCTCTCGGCGGGGTTTACCTGGGCGGCGGCATCGTGCGCCGGGTGATACCGCTGTTGGAGCGCAGTGAATTCTGTGAACGCTTCCTGGCCAAGGGCCGCATGCGCAGCTACCTGGACGCCATCCCGGTGCGCCTGATCACCGCCGAACAGGTGGCCCGGCGCGGCGCGGCGCGACTGTTCCAGCAGCACCGGGGTCGACACAGCACATAACCCCGCCCGGCGCGCGCTAATCGGTAACATGCTCCCGGTCGATGGCCAGCGCCCGTAACGGTTCCAAACGGACGTCGGCCAGCCCTTCAGCATCCACCACAATGACTCCCGACTCTCCGAGCAGGTTGCGATAGTGACCGGCGGGCAGCCCGGTTTGCAGCCGTTGCGTAAGGGCCTGCTTAGCGCGGTTGATGGCCACGAAACCCTGCACCCAGTCACCGCGGCTCACCGCGAAGGCGAGCCGGGCAGCGCCGTCACTCCACCAGTGTGTCACGTCGCTGGCTGCGGCGGCCCTGGCACGATTGCGGAATCCCACCATGGCCAGGGTGGCCGGGCGGCGGTGCTCGCACACCCAGTGCTCGCCGTCGCAGTCCGCTACGTCGCGCGGACCGTAAACCGGCAGGGTATTGCCGGTACCATCGTGGGGCGGGCCCGCGCTGTCGTGGATGCCGTCCCAGGTGTAGCTGGACATCAGCTTGGGGTAACCGTAGGGCCAGCCCAGCAGAAACACGTTGGCGAGATCGTAGACTACGCCATCACGATGGGTGGTCTGCGCCGATATGCCGTGGCCGCGCTGGTTGTCGTGGTTGTCGACAAACACCACCGCGTCGGAGCCAGGCAGCAGGCCGCCGGCTTCATTCATTGTCTGCAGACCGGCGAGCTCGCCGCGGGCAAAGGCCTCTCCCAGGCGCCTGCTGTAAAGGAATTCGGTGACATCTGCGATAGCCGCGTAGTCAAAAACCCCCACCGGTTCGCCGCGGGTGTCTACCACCTCCTGGAACACGTAAAAATCGCCCTCGAGCTGCCGCAGCATGGCGCTGATGTCTGCCGGGAACATATGCTTGGCGGCGTCGATACGAAAGCCCGCCACACCCAGATCCAAGAGCTGCTGCAGGAAGGCCACTTGCCGGGCCTGCACCTCGGCATGACTGTTGTCGAGGTCGGGCAGGTCCAGCAGCTGGCAGCGCCGCAGGCGTTCCGCCCGGGCGGTGTTTTCCCGGAGGTCGTCTGAAGCCCGGTAGTCCTCGCCGCCGATCTTGCAGAAGTGGTTGAAGTGGCGGTCCTCGAAATCCGGGAAGCGGCGCTGCTCCCGGTCGAAGCGGGAACCGGCCACCCCAACACCGACCTGGTCAGCCATATGATTGAGCACCGCGTCCACATAGATGCCGACGCCCGCAGCCCGGCAGCGCTGCACCATTTCCGTGAAGGCCTCGGCGTCACCGGAACGGCTGACCAGCTCGTAGCTGACCGGCTGATAGCGGGCCCACCAGGCATAGGGTACGGCGAGTTTCGAGCTGCGATGGTCCACGTGTTCATTGGGCGGCGATACCTGCACCGCGGAGAAGCCGGCGGGGCCCAGCACCGTTTCACACTCCCGCGCCACGTCTTCCCAGCGCCACTCAAACAGCTGCACGAACACGCTACGGCCCGCATCACCGGCGGGCGGTCCGGCGAACGCCGGTGCAGCGAGCAGCAACCAAAGGGACAGCCACCTCATGCCCGGGCCTCGCGGATCTCCGCACAAATGGTTTTCACCGAATCGCGGTCGAACAGACCCTCCAGGGACCAGCGCAGCTTGCGCTGCCAGTTGCGGTGGTTCTCGAAGGTACCGGGCACGTTCACCGGAGACAGCATCTCCATCAGATCCTCCACCTGTACCAGCATCACCGCCGAGCGACTGCAGGCGAGAAAACGATGCACGGCGGCACTGAAACCGGTGGTCATTACTGCAATAGCCGCCGCATCCCGCTCGCCCTGCCAGCAATCGGCGGCGACCAGCGCATCCAGCAGCTGCTGGCGATCCCGGCGCCGGGCGTAGCGCATTTCCTCGACCACGGAATCTGCGCCCAGCAAACCCAGCTCCGCGCGCAACTCGATGTCGGATCCATCCCACCAGCTGGCCAGGGTGGGCAGATCGTGAGTGGTAACCGCGGCGACCGCTTCTCGCGGGTAGTCGTCGGGCGCCTCCATACGGTCCCCCGCCTTTTCGAAATACAGCACCTTGTAGGAGAACAGGTGGTTCTGCTCCATGACCTCGGTCAGCTCCTCGGGCACCGTGCCCAGGTCCTCGCCAATCACCAGACAGTGATTGCGCTCGCTCTCCAGGGCCAGTACGCCCAGCAGGTCCTGCAGCGGGTAGTTCACATAGGCGCCGTTGGCCGCACCGCCGGGCCGCGGAATCCACCACAGGCGCAGCAGGGACACGGCGTGGTCGAAGCGCACGGCGCCACACACCGACATATTGGCACGCAGGTCCTCGACAAACATGCGGTAAGCCGACGCCCGCAGGTCGCGTGGGTCCAGCGGCGGGAAGCCCCAGTCCTGGCCGGATCGCGCCAGTTCATCCGGTGGTGCCCCGGCGGACGCCTGCAGGCAGAAGGCGGACTGGTTTGACCAGACCTGGGAACCGTTGAGGTCGATACCCACCGCCAGATCCAGGTAGATGCCCACTGCCATCCCACAGTCCCGCGCCACCGCCTGGGCTGCGCGTAGCTGCTCGTAGGCGCACCATTGCAGGAACTGGTAGTAACGCACTCGGTCCGCGTGCTCGGCGGCGAACACGGCCACGGCCTCTGAGTGCGGGTCTCGATACTCCTCCGGCCACACCGGCCAGCCCCAGATTTTAAGGTCCTGGCGCAGGAAGTGTTCGTGCAGGGTGTCGTAGGTGGCATGCAGTCGCAGCGCCTCGCCCCGGCGCTCGCACCAGGTGTCAAAGGCCCGGCCGGCTTCACTGGCCGTATCGAGTTCCTGTTCGACGAAGTGCCGGTAGAGCAACTCCAGCACTGGCAGCTTGCAGTCGGCCACCCCCTGGTAGTCGACAAAATGCACCTCGCGCAGTGCCGACAGTCGCGCCTGAAACTCGTCGCTCTCCACCCGACTGCGCGCGGCCTCGCAGTCGGTGTATCCCGGCACCGCCTGCGGGTCGATATACATGACGTTCAGGAAGGCCCGGTTGGAGGGACTGTAGGGCGAATAATGCAGCGGATTGGCCGGGAACAGCGCATGCAACGGATTGAGCCCGACTACCTGCGCGCCCTGGGAAGCGGACTGGCGCACCAGCTCAACGAGATCGGTGAAGTCACCCATGCCCCAATTGCGCTCACTGCGCAGGGTGTAGAGCTGCACGGTCACCCCAAAGACACGGCCACCCTCCGCCAGCACCGGCGGCTGCCAGGAGGTGCGCGGTGCCACCAGCAGCTGGCAATCACTGCTGAGCGCCGGGTCGGCGCCGTGACAATGCAGCCGGTGGTATCCGCAGGGGCAGCTGTGGCTGAACTCAACCAGCACACGTTTTACCTGCGCGCCGGCCAGGGTCTCCGCCCTGCCTGCGGACAGGTCCGGCGTCGGCAGCTCGATGCACTCGCCCTCTTCCAGCTCGATCGTCAGGCTTACAAAATCAGCCGCGGCCGGCAGCACCAGCTCAAACTGCAGGGCCTCATCGCTGCGCACCAGCAGAGTGCGCGGCAACGGGCGCAGCGCCTCTCGATCCAGCGCCTGCAGGGCAGCGTCCGCCTCGGGCTCGCCGTCGAAGTCGCCGCACATGGCAGCCAGCACTGCCATGCGGGCGTTACTGGTGATTTCTACCGGGTCCTTCTTGAAGTCCAGGTAGTGGCGACCGATACCACAGCGATCACTGAGTGTTTCCAGTGTTTTCATTGCGACCTAAACCGTGGGCAGGCCCCAGATATCGCGCGCGTAGTCACGGATGGTGCGGTCACTGGAGAAGCGGCCGCTGGCCGCGGTGTTGAGAATGCTGGCGCGCAGCCACCAGTCCTGATCGTGGTAAGCGCTCGCCACCTTTTCCTGCGCCGCCACGAAGGCCGGGAAATCCACCAGCGTCATCCACGGGTCGGTGGGGCTCAACAGGGCGTCCAACAGAGGCTGGAAGATCCCGGATTCCTCGCCGCAGAAATCGTCACTGCCCAGCCGTGCCAGCACCCGCTGCAACTCCGGGCTGGCATCCAGGTAGCGCTCCGGGTCGTAATCGGCGCGGGTAGCCATAACCTCCTCAGTGCTGAGGCCGAAGGGGAAGCCGTATTCCGCACCCACTGCTTCAAAGATCTCGATATTGGCGCCGTCCATGGTGCCGATGGTCAGCGCGCCATTCATCATGAATTTCATGTTGCCGGTGCCGGAGGCCTCCTTACCCGCGGTGGAAATCTGCTCGGAAAGGTCGGTGCCGGGGCAGATGACTTCCATGGCCGATACCCCGTAGTTGGGAATGAAGGCCACCCGCAACCACTCCCGCGCCACGGGGTCGGCATTGACTCGCTGGGCGATGCCGTTGATCAGACGGATGATCAGCTTGGCCATGGCGTAACTGGGCGCCGCCTTGCCGCCGATCAGCACGCAGCGCGGCTGCATGCCCTCGGTATCGCCGCGTTCGATTCGGTCGTACAGGTGAATCACGTGCATGGCGTTGAGCAACTGGCGCTTGTACTCGTGGATGCGCTTGACCTGCACGTCGAACAGAAAGCCGGGGTCAAACTCCACGCCTGTGCGCGCCGCTACCAGCTCCGCCAGGCGCTGCTTGTTGCCTTGCTTGACGGAGTGCCAGCGGGCCTGGAAGGCTTTGTCCTCGGCGTGGTCGCGCAGCACCGACAGGCCTTCGGCATCGTGCAGCCAGCCGTCTCCTATTGTCTCCCGCAACAGCGTGGTCAGGCCGTGGTTGCACTGAGAGAGCCAGCGCCGGTGTGTCACCCCGTTGGTCTTGTTGTTGAACTTGGTAGGCCACAGCTCGTGAAACTCCCTGAATAAGTGGGAGGTGAGGAGGCGCGAATGCAGCGCCGCCACCCCGTTGACCGACATGCTGCCGACCACGCCCAGGTGGGCCATGCGTACCTGCGGGTGGTCGCCGCGAGAGATGATCGCCATACGGTCGTGGCGCGCGCTGTCGGCGGGCCAGGTCATTTCCAGGCTCTCCGAAAAACGCCGGTCGATCTCCAGGATGATCTCGGTGATACGTGGCAGCAGGTACTCGAACATGGACAGCGGCCACTGCTCCAGCGCTTCCGGCAGCAGGGTGTGATTGGTGTAGGCCATGCAGCGGTGGGTAATCTCCCAGGCCTCGTCCCACTCCAGCTCGTGCTCGTCGATCAGCAGCCGCATCAGCTCGGGAATAGCGCAGATCGGATGGGTATCGTTGAGCTGGAAGCAGTTGAGGTCGGCGAAGCGGCTGAAGTCTTCGCCGTGCTGGTCTACCCAGTTCGCCAACACATCCTGCAGGCTGGCGGAGCAGTGGAAATACTGCTGGCGCAGGCGCAGCAGCTTACCGGCCTCGGTGTGGTCCGCCGGGTACAGCACCATGGTGATCTCTTCCGCCTGGTTTTTAGCGGACAGGGAGCCGACGAAGTCACCGGCGTTGAACGCGTTGAGGTCCAGCTCCTGGCAGGCCTGTGCCGACCACAGCCGCAGCAGGTTGACCCGCGCATTGCCATGCCCTGGCACAGGGATATCGTAGGGCACCGCAAGTACATCCTCGGTGTCGACCAGGTGCACATGGGCCCGGCCCTCTTCGTCTATCCGGTGTTCGATGTGACCGAAGAAGGGTACCCGGCGGGCCTGCTCGGGGCGTTTGATCTCCCAGGGATAGCCGCGTCGCAGCCAGGTGTCGGGTTGTTCCAACTGGTAGCCGTTTTCGACGGACTGGCGGAACATGCCAAAGCTGTAGCGCAGCCCGTAGCCGGTCACCGGCAGATCGAGGGTGGCACAACTATCCAGGAAACAGGCGGCCAGACGGCCCAGGCCACCGTTGCCGAGGCCGGCATCAGCTTCCTGCTCGACCAGTTCCTCGTAGGTCACGCCCAGTTCGCGCAGGGCGCCAGAGAGCTGTTCGTGCAAGTCCAGGTTGTCCACCGCGTTGGTCAGCAGGCGACCCATCAGGAATTCCAGCGACAGGTAGTGCACCTGCTTGCGCTCGGCTTCCAGGTCATCCTGGCGCTGGGTCACCGCGGGGCCGATCATGTGGTCCCTGAGCGTCAGGCCCAGGGCCTTGAACAGCGCCCGCGGCGAACTGTCGTCCGCCTCCGGCTCGCCCAGGGAAACGCTCAGGTGTCGGCGGATATCTTCAGCCAGTTCATGGGCCGCGCTGTCCGCGACCTGGCTCGACTCCGGGGGCTCATGTGAATTTGCCACAGGCATTGCTCGTCCTTAGTTGGAGGGTTGAGAGTTAAAGGGTTGGGAATAACACAGGAAATGGAGTGACCGCTGGCGCAGTAACAGGTGCCCCCCGGGCAGGTGCTCTACCCCGCCACCGGTATAGTCGCGGTTAGCGGTATCCAGCAGGATCTGCCAGTGGCCGCCGCCGGGGCCGGCGTGGGGCAGCTGGAAGGGCACGTTCTGGGCGCTGGCGTTCAGCAACAACAGCAGCGAGTGTTCGCCGGGCGCCGACAGCAGCTTGCCCAGCCAGGCCTGGTGCTGGTTTTCCCAGCCGGCCGGCACCATGGTCTGGCCGTCGCGGTCGTACCAGCGGCATTGCACTACGTCGTCGTTGCCGGTGTCGTGAATGTACTCGGGCCAGTTCAGCAGCGGGTAGCGGCGGCGCAGGCCGATCAGGTAGCGCACGAATTCCAGGAAGCCGGTCTCGCCGCTCTCCAGCGCCGACCAGTCGAACCAACTGGTCTCGTTGTCCTGGCAATAGGCATTGTTGTTGCCGCCCTGGCTGCGGCCCAGCTCGTCACCCATCAACAGCATTGGCGTGCCCTGGGACAGCAACAGTGTCGCCATCAGGTTGCGGCGCTGGCGCAGGCGCAGGCCGAGCACCCGCGGGTCTTCGGTCGGCCCCTCCACCCCGTAGTTGTCGCTGAAGTTGTGGTTGTGGCCGTCGCGGTTGTCCTCGCCGTTGGCTTCGTTGTGCTTGTGGTTGTGGCTGACCAGGTCGGCCAGGGTAAAGCCGTCGTGACTGGTAATGAAATTGATGCTGGCGCCGGGGCCGCGGCCGGCGTCTTCAAACAGGTCCCCGGACCCGTGCAGGGCGCGGGCCAGGTCGGGTAGCAGGCCGTCGTCGCCGCGCCAGTAGCGCCGCAGAGTGTCGCGATAGCGATCGTTCCATTCCGACCAGCCGGCGGGAAACTGCCCCAGCCGGTAGCCGTCCGGACCCACGTCCCAAGGCTCCGCCACCATCCGCAGTTTGCCGAGTACCGGGTCAGCCGCGAGCTGGCGGAAGAAGGCACTGTCGGGACTGTAGGCACCGTCCTCTCCGTCGCGGGCCAGTGCCGGCGCCAGGTCGAAGCGGAAACCGTCGACACCCATGGTGTCGGCCCAGAAGCGCAGACTGTCCAGCACCAGCGCGCGCACCTGCGGGTGCGCCAGGTTGAGGGTGTTGCCGCAACCAGTGTCATTAACGTAGTAGCGCGGGTCATCGGCCTGCAGGCGGTAGTAGCTGGCATTGTCGATGCCGCGGAAGCTCAGGTTGGGGCCCAGGTGGTCGCCTTCGCCGCTGTGGTTGTAGACCACGTCGAGGATGACCTCGATGCCGGCATCGTGCAGCCGCCTCACCAACTCGCTGAATTCCGCCGGGTGCGGGCGGTGGCTGTAGCGACCGGCGGGGGCAAAAAAGCCGATGGTGTTGTAGCCCCAGTAGTTGGCCAGCCCGCGGCGCTGCAGATGCGGCTCGTCGACGAAAGCCTGCACCGGCATCAGTTCCAGCGCGGTGACACCCAGTGCTTGCAGGTAGTCGATGATGCGCTGGTCCGTCATGCCGGCAAAGGTACCGCGCAGGTCTAACGGCAGCCCTTCATGGCGCATGGTCATGCCGCGGGCGTGGGCCTCGTAGATGATGGTATCGGTGCCGGCACGGCCCAGGCGCGGGACCGGCGGCGAATCGGCCACCACCACGCAGCGCGGCATTACCGGCGCGCTGTCGCGCTCGTCCAGCGACAGACCCGCCCCATCGTCGTCAGCTAAAAAGGCGTAGTGAGCGGGGTCCAGGCGCAGGGGCCCGCTGATCCAGCGCGCGTAGGGGTCGAGCAACAGCTTATTCGGATTGAAGCGATGTCCGGCCTCAGGCGCCCAGGGGCCGTGCACCCGGTAGCCGTAGTGCACGCCCTCGCCCAGGCCGGTGAGATGCTCGCGCCAGATACCGTCGCCGGCGCGGGACAGGTCAACGCGCTGGGTCTCGGCGCCGTTGGCCGGGTCGAACAGGCACAGCTCGACGCGCTCGGCGTGTTCGCTGTACAGGGCGAAACCGACGCCGTCCTCGTCGAGATGGGCGCCCAGCGGGTAGCCCGGTTCGGTGGAGAGCATTTGCGGAATGCTCATGCGGCGAGTCGCTCGTAGATCAAGGTGGCGAGCGGCGGCAGGCTGAGCAACACCGAACCGGGCTACCCGCTGGGCGCCCATCTCGACGAGGACGGCGTCGGTTTCGCCCTGTACAGCGAACACGCCGAGCGCGTCGAGCTGTGCCTGT
>JANQGK010000238.1 GCA_028277365.1 Halieaceae bacterium
CTCCGACGGCGACCCGGTCCTCGGTGGCGCCTTCCAGGTGTTCCTCGACCGGGTGCCCGGCACCCGGGGCCAACCCCACGTGACCTTGCACGGCGGACACTTCGTACAGAATACTGACGGTCCACGCTGGGCCCAGACGGTAGTTGAGTGGATCGGCTAGCCGGAACCGCGAGAACAACAACAAGGAGCAATCCATGCCTAACAGACCCACCACCATCCAGGACTGCATGCGCAAGAACCCGCTGACCATCCACCAGGAGGCCAACATCCTGCAGGCCGTAGAGATGATTGTGGAGTACAAGCTTACCGGCCTGACGGTGACGGACGACAGCGGCCAGGTGGTCGGCATTCTTTCGGAAATCGAATGCCTGGAGGCAGTGCTGGACAGTATCTACAACGACGGTGACGCCGAGCACTACCTGGTGAAAGAAGTGATGGTCACCGAGGTCAACTCCGTCACACCCGGAGAGGGGATTGTCGAGGTGGCCCAGGACATGCTCAGGACCCGCCAGCGCCGCCGCCCGGTGATCGTCGACGGCAGGCTGGTCGGCCAGGTCAGCAGCAGTAACGTGCTGTGGGCTCTGTTGGAGTACTCGCGCCGCAAAACGCAGCTGGCCTGATCCCGAGCGTGTCCGCCCTCAAACCTTGGCCGCTGCTGGCACTGGCCCTGCTGGCCGCACTGGCCGCCTGTTCGAAGCCGGCGCCTCCCGCCCCTGATGTCGCCGGCACCTCCGCACCGCCAGACGCCGAGGCTTTGCGGCAGGAGACCCGGGCCGCCAACGTCGAGATTATCCGCGACGACTACGGCGTCGCGCATATCTACGGCAAGACCGACGCCGACGCGGTATTCGGCCTGTTATACGCCCAGGCGGAAGACGATTTCCCGCGAGTGGAGCGCAACTACATCTGGGCCCTGGGTCGCCTGGCCGAGGTGGAGGGCGAAGATGCCCTGTTCAGCGACCTGCGGGCGCGGCTTTACATGACCGAGATTGAGGCCCGCGAGGCCTATGCCGGCGCGCCGGACTGGCTCAAAGAGCTCTGTGTCGCCTTTGCCGACGGCCTCAATTACTACCTGCGCACCCACCCGGAGGTGCAGCCGCAGTTGCTCACGCGCTTCGAGCCCTGGATGCCCATGTATTTCTTCGAAGGCTCCATCGGCGGCGATATCGAGCAGGTGCCGCTGGCGGGCATCGAGACTTTCTACAATCGTAGTCGCCAGGACATTCTGGACGGACTGCCCGTGGCGTCGCCTACCGCCCCTGCCAAGAGTAAGGACGGCGCAGAGCCCGGCGGCTCCAACGGCATCGCGCTGGCTGGCAAGCACACCGACAGCGGCAACACTTTGCTGCTGATCAACCCTCACACCTCCTTCTACTTCCGCAGCGAGTACCACATGGTGAGCGAGGAGGGCCTGAACGCCTACGGCGCCGTGACCTGGGGGCAGTTCTTCATCTACCAGGGCTTCAACGAGCACACCGGCTGGATGCACACCTCCACCTACGCAGACTTCATGGATGACTTCGTCGAGGACGTGGTGCGGCGCGACGACCAGTTGTTCTACCGCTACGGCGAGCGCCTGCGGCCCCTGTCGATGACCACCGAAACCCTGATTTACCGCGAGGGCAACGCGCTGCACGAGCGGCGCTTCCCGCTGCTACGCACCCACCACGGTCCTATTACCGGTGCGCGCGGCGGGCACTGGGTGGCCACCAAAATCAACTGGGACCCGGTCAATGCGCTGCGTCAGTCCTGGCTGCGCACCAAACAGGCCGACCATGCCGGCTTCCGGGAGATCATGGAGATTCGCACCAACTCCTCCAACAACACGGTGTTTGCCGACTCCAGCGGCAATATCGCCTATTACCACGGCAATTTCATGCCGAAGCGCAACCCGCACCTGGACTACTCGCAACCGGTGGACGGTAGTAACCCCGCCACCGACTGGCAGGGCCTGCACACCGTGGAAGAGATCGTGCAGGTGGTGAACCCGGACTCGGGCTGGGTGCAGAACTGCAACTCGACACCCTTTACCGCCGCCGGTGACGACAGCCCGAGGCGCGAGGACTATCCCGCCTATATGGCCCCGGATCCGGAGAATTTTCGCGGCGTGCACGCGGCGATGTTGCTGCGGGATTTCGCCGACAGTGGCGACGACAAGATGTCCGTGGACGAGCTGATTGCCCTGGCCTACCACCCGGCCCTGCCCGCCTTCGATGTGCTGATACCCGGCCTGCTGAGCGCCTGGAAGAGTGATGGCGACGCCTTCCCCGCCCTGGAGGAACCCATAGCGGCGCTGGCGGCGTGGGACCGCAACGTGTCGGCCGACTCGGTGGCCATGAGCGTGGGGCATTTCTACGGACTGGCCATACTGGCTGATTGGCAGCGCGGCGGCCCCAACAGCCGTATGCAGTGGATCCAGGCCTCCGGCGAGCGCCACGGCCCCCGCGAGCGGCTGGCGATGCTGGCCGGGGTGGTGGAACGACTGGAGGCAGATTTCGGCCGCTGGCAAACCCCCTGGGGCGAGATCAATCGCTTCCAGCGCCTGTCGGGGGCTATCGAGCTGGACTTCGACGACGACCAACCCAGTCGGCCGGTGGGCATGACCACCGGCCGCTGGGGCGCGCTGGCCGCCTACGGCGCGAAACCCGGCAGCGACACCCGCCGCCTCTACGGCTACCGGGGTAACAGCTTCGTGGCGGTGGTGGAGTTCGGCGATAAGCTTAGGGCGAAGTCCCTGTTGGCGGGCGGCCAGAGCGGCAATCCGGGCTCTCCGCACTTCCTGGATCAGACTGAGCGGTACATCAGCCGCGACTTCAAGAACGTGGCCTTTTACCGGGAGGATGTGGAGGCCCGCGCCAGTGCCCGTTACCGCCCCGGTGAGGCCGCCTCGAACTAAAACAAGCGTTAGTTTTATAATATTCCCGTGACCTGGCTCACAAAAAAACAAGGTTTGTTAATTCTTAACACGCAAATCCGGGATTTGTCCCTATTGGCTCGAGGGCTTTTTGTCTATCTTTCTAGCCATGGGGACCAATTACAAAAAAATCATCGTCGTCCTGGGGTTGGCCGCACTGGCCGGATGCTCATCCACACCCATGCCGCAAGCCTTCCTCAGCCACTTCAGCAGTGCCCGCGACGACGCCGAGCACGGTAAGTGTATGACGGATAACACCCCCTTCAACAACCGTCAGCTGATGATGGCGCCCAACACAGTTCAAGATGCCTGGACCTACTGCGTCAAGCAGTCCGATGTGTGGTACCCAGGTAAGGACGATACCAGCTCCACTTCGGGGTCCTGGGAAAAACAGTAGCCTGCCTACCCCGCTGGGCGCCACTCCGACACTACCGCTACGCTACGCTTGCCGACGCTACGGCTCGCTAGCCGCTATGGCTTGCTGGGGAAGCCAAGCCCGTTGAAAGTTACGGATAATAGCGCGTGGTCAGGCTGACATAGGCGCGGTTCAGGAACATCGCAGGATTGCCCCGGCGCTCGTCCCAGGTGGCGGTAATACCCGCCGCCTGGATTTCCGCCAGGCTCTTGCCGTCGGCGATCATGGCCAGCAGCTCGCCCTGCACCACTTCCAGCATGTGGATGTAATTAGCGAGGTCTGAGCGGGAGGCCAGCGCACCGTGGCCTGGGACTACCACGGTGTCGGCGTCGGTCATCGCCAGGACCGCCTTGCAGGTCGCGATGACCCCGTCGAGGCTGCCACCGTTGTCGGCATCGATAAAGGGATAGCCGGCATTGTTGTAGACATCCCCCATGTGCACCGCGTTGCGGCCGTGAAAGAACACCACCGCGTCACCTGTGGTATGGGCGGGGCCAAAGTGCATCACGTCGACCTGCTCACCGTTGATATGGAACTGCATGGCCTCGTCGAAGGTGATGTCGGGCAGCGCCTCCGGCGGATAGGCCTTCTGCAGCGCCGCAGCGGCGACCAGATTGACCACGTTGTCGCGCTGCATCATGCGCCGTGAGTTGCTGTGGGACACCAGCCAGGTATTGTCCTCATCACCCAGCTCGAGGTTGCCGTCGGCATGGTCGAAGTGCCAGTGGGTGTTGATGACGAAATCGATATTGCGATCACCCTGCTTGCGCATGGCGCGCTTCAGCTTTGACATCACCGCCGGCACCTGGTCGTCGACAATCAGCACGCCGTCCTGGCCCGAGGACACGGCAATATTGCCGCCCATGCCGAACAGTACGTAGAAGCCCTTCTCGATCACCTCGGTGCGAATCTCGACCTTGTCGGCATCCCAGCCGAAGGCCGTCATCACCTCTTCGAGCGATTGCACCTCCGGCCTTGGGGGCAGTTCGTGGGCCGCCAGCGTTGAACTGAGCAGCAGGCCGCCTGCGAGGGCTAAAGAGCTTTTCATGGTATTCCCCCTAAGATGTGATGGGCTGGAAGACCGCTTCCTCCAGCTCGATAAAGGCGTCTTCGATGTATCGGCCGAGCCGCTCCAGGTTATCCATGTCGCGGGTCGCTACCAGCCCGAAATGCAGGGTGCCGGAGTAACTGTACAGGGTGATATTGAGCTGGTTGCCCGGTGGCAGCGTGCTGATGGGGAGTGACTGCTCCATCTTTGCGCCCTTCATATACAGAGGTTTGCTGGGCCCCGGCACATTGGAGACCAGGGTGTCGGCAATGGCGGGGAGCACCCGGTCCAGCCGCAGCAGCTGAATGAGTTCGATAATCACCGCCAGCACGGCGGTGTACTGGGCCACCGCCACCGGCGGCACGCCGTCGATCTGGTTGCGCACGTTGCGCAGGGTGAAGCCGATCTCCCGCAGGCGGGTGTAGGGGTCGCTGTCGCTGGGGGCGAGGTCGACCAGTACGATGCCAATCTTGTTTCCACTGACCTTGTCGTTCTCATCCCGCAGATTGACCGGCATCTGAATCGACAGTGGCCGGTCCAGCTCGATGCCGCTGTCGGCCAGATAGCGGCGCAGGGCGCCGTCGATACAGGTAAGTGCAATATGGTTGAGAGTACAGCGGGTCATGGCCCGGAGCTTCTTGATACGGGTCATGGGCACATGGGCGGTGGCGAACTGGCGCCCGGCGGTGACCGCACCCGTCAGCGGCGTGTCTTCCCTCGCCTTGAAGGGCAACGCCACAGCGTTCTTGGTCAGCCCCACCTGTTCCAGTGCGAGCTGGGTAGTGAGCTTGGTGGTCCCGCTGAGAATCTTGCGCCAGTTGTCGAGGCCTCTCAGCAGCTTGCCGAAGATGGCCCGCTGGCTGGCTTGCGCATCCTCACCGTCCTGGCGCCTGTCATCGCCCAGGGTCCAGATGGCCCGCAAGGCCCGTGAACGGGTATTGGTGTTAAGCGAGTTCACGCCCCAGCGCGACATGGTCACCCCGTCGGCATAGGCGTGGTGCATCTTGGAATACACCGCGAAACGGCCGCCGGCGACCCGGTCGATCAGGTGGAACTCCCACATGGGCTTTGAACGATCCATCAGCGGTTCGTGCAGGCCGGCGACATAGGCGAACAGGTCTTTCTCGCTCAGTACCGTTTCGGGGTTGTGGTAAAACAGGTGCTCCTCGATGCGGAACTCCTCCGCATCGCGCCAACGCGGGCCGCCCAAGGCGCGAAAGTCGATCACTTTGTTGAAAGGTGACACCGGCTTGTCGTGCAGGGCCAGCTCCTCGGCCAGGCCGTGCACCCACTTGGCAGAGCTACTGGATGGCTTTTTGAAAATCATCAGCCCGGCTACATGCTTCGGGCTCTCCTCCGACTCGGTGAGGAAGAATGCAAGGTCCAGCAGGGACAAGCGGCTCATGGGCGGTACCGGCATTATTATTTGCCCATCAGTGTAGATGCTTTACCCGCACGATGACCACCTGCTACTGCCGGCGGTGCTGATGAGACATTGGCCGCTTTAGCTGACGAAACCGAGGGTGCCGGCGGCCAGGATGATCTGGACCCGCTTCTTGTGTCAGAACGGCCCCTGTTGCCAGGGACCAGTGATGGCGAAGGTAATTCCGGGTGTCTGGATATTCACGTACAGGTAGGTGCCGGTAGGATCGAAGCAGGCGCCACACCACTCACGACCACGGTAGTCGTTCGGCTCGATAAAGGGCCGGTTCGGTATTGGGGAGTCGATCAGGATATTGTTCTCGGCAAACACGAACGAGCTGCCATCCTGGGCGATCCCGAGCAGGCGGGCGCCGGTAACAAGCTCGCCGTTCTCGCTCAGGCCACCGCCGTCTTCACACACCAGCAGGCCGCCTTGAGGTGTCACCGTGATGTTGTCCGGGTTGTCAGCGACGCTTTCGCCGGGCGAAACGAACAGCGCCCGCAGGGTCTCTTCCCCCGGCACGTAAGCCCATACCGAACCCTTGGCGGCTTCACCGCCGGCGGTGTCGACAAAGTACACGACCCCGTCCTGATACCAACAGCCCTCGCCGCGCCGGAAGCTGGCGCCACCGGCTGCCTGGCCCTGCATGAACGGCCCGGAGCGACCCTGCCCTTCCACCGGAGGAAATCCCTCTCCAGGCGACACCAGCGTCTCTGGTGCGGCGACGGGATCGGGCACGGGGACCCACTGCACATCGAAGACCGCACCCTGGGTCACCAGACCAAGGTCAAGACCTGGCTGATCCGACACGGCGAGCATTTCCAGCGTGCCACCGTTTTCCAGCGCGCCGATCCGACCACTCGAATCATTGGGTGTATAGCGATAGAAGCCGGATAGCGGCCCGTTGTCTTCGGTCAGGTACACGCGAGAGTCGCGCGGGTCCACCGCCACCGCTTCGTGGCGCATCAAGCCCATATCGGTAATTGGCACCGCGGAGGCCGACGCCAGCGCGGGGTCGGGCACCTCGAAAACGAACCCGTGATCCCGCGCCCCGATCAGACTACCCAGCACCATGGTCTCTTCGCAGGTCAA
>JANQGK010000254.1 GCA_028277365.1 Halieaceae bacterium
AGATCCGCTAAAACAGGCGATCTCCAAGGCCTGCCATATCGGAGCCTGAATCATGAGCGAAGCGGCAAGGGGCAACGCGCAGAGCGGGTCGCAGGATAGCAATCGCCCGGCCACGACCTGGCTCTCAGAGGGCCTGGAGGTGCTGATCGCGGAGCTGGCGCAGGCGCCGGTTCCGGAAGACCAGGCTCACTTCGACGTGATTGTAATCGGCAGCGGCTACGGTGGCTCAATCGCGGCCTCTCGGCTGGCTTGGGCGAAGAACTCGCAGGGCGAACGCCTCAACGTGTGTCTGCTGGAACGCGGCAAAGAATACCTGCCCGGCATGTTCCCCAGCGCCGTGTCGAGCCTCGCCGGCCACGTGCGCCTCACCACGCCGCGCGCCTGGAATGCCGAGCAGGAACGTGAGCAAGGTAAGGCCGAAGCATCTGCCCAGGGCCTGCGCGACGGCCTGTTCGATATCCGCGTGGATGACGACTACAACGTATTGGTGGCCAACGGCCTGGGTGGCGGCTCACTGATCAACGCCGGCGTTATGGAAATCCCTGCGGAGGATTTCTTCCAGCAGGGCTGGCCCGAGGCGGTCCGCAAAGACCCCCATCTCATGGACTACTACCAGGCGATGAAGCGGGAGCTGGGCGCCGCCGATGAAACCGGCGCCGACAACACGATCGCCCGCCACCCGGACACCCACGGCCAACCGCTCCAGAAGCACAGCGCTCTGCGCAAGCTGGCCACCGGTTCCCGGCACAGCCGGTTTCGCGATGCAGCCATCACAGTAGCGATGAATGAGGGCGACAATCACGCCGGGGTGGCCATGAAACGCTGCACCCTGTGCGGCGACTGCGCCACCGGCTGCAACTTCGGCGCCAAGGAGTCCCTGGATCTGAATATGCTGGCACGGGCGCGCCGCGGTGGCCTGCGGATCGTCACCGGCGCCACAGTGCTCGAGATGCGTGAATCCGCAGCCGACCTGTGGGAGGTGACGACAGTCCACACCCTGCCGACACTGGCCGCCAAGGAACCTGCGCCTACCCGCCTGCGCGCCAGCAAGATTGTTATCGCCGCCGGTGCGCTGGGCTCCACCGAGATACTGATGCGCAGCCGCGCGGCGGGCCTGGCGGTGTCGGAGAAGCTTGGCAGCGGCTTCTCCGGCAACGGCGACATGATCGCCGTTGGCTACAACATGAAGCCCGAGATCAACGCGGTGGCCGATGAGGTCCAGGATTTTGGCGAGCGTCACATAGGACCGACCATCACCGGTGTGGTGGACTGCCGCGGCGAAGCTAGCCAGCATCCGGTGGTGATCGAGGAAATGGCCGTACCCGGAGCGATGCGCTGGATCTTCGAGGAGCTCTTCACCACGGTCAACAGCCTGCGTCAGCTAGCCACCGTTGACTGGCGCACTCACACCCACGGCCACCCGGCCCCGGACCCACTCTCTGTCAACAAGGGCGCCATCCGCCACAGCCAGGTTTATGCCGTTATCGGCGACGACGGCGCCGGCGGCCGCCTGGAGTTCCGCGAGGATTTTGTGGCCGGCAGCGACGGCGCCATCAGCGTGACCTGGCCGGAGGTGCGCGACCATCCCCTGTTCCCCGCCCAAATCGAGCAGCTGGAAACGTTGACAAAGCGGTCTGGAAGCGGCGGAACGGTTATCCCCAATCCGCTGTGGCGACCGCTGCCCGGTGACCTCGCCTTCCTGACCGGCAACCTGAACGGGCCACTGATGACTGTCCACCCACTGGGCGGCTGCCCGATGGGTGAAAGCGGGGAACACGGCGTGGTAAACCACTGCGGCCAGGTCTTCAAGGGAAACGACAGTGCGGTGCACGCCGGCCTCGTGGTGCTCGACGGCGCCATCCTGCCGAAAGCGGTGGGCACCAACCCGGCGCTGACTATTGCCGCGGTCTGTGCGCGGGCGGTGGACCGGCTGTTCAGCGTCGAGGCCTGGAATCTGCAGGCGGTGAAGGAACACCGCGAGGGTTACCGGTCACGGCCGCGCTTTGACGAACCGCAGGCGACGCCTGGGCGCAAGGCCACGGAGATGCAGTTTGCCGAGCGTTTGCGGGGCCAGGTGAGCCTCGACATCGATGGCGGGCAGAAGGACTACGTGGCAGAACTGACGCTGTTCTTCAAGGACAAACCGCTGCATGAACTGACCGCCGCCGAGGACGATGGCGAGTACCAGGATGGTGTCCTGCGACGCCGGGGTGACAAGCATACATTGACAGTAGCCGACCGGTCTCCCGCTACCCACAAGCGCAGCCAGCTACGTCTGCTTACCCGGGAGGCCTGGGATAACATCGACGAGGAGCGCCTGTGCGGCCGCCAGCTCGAGGAACGGCTCGATGCCGAGAGCATTCTTATTGCCCCCCTGTCCGGCAGCCTGACGATTCTCGCCAGGGAGCGATCCAATGTCCTGCAGCGCACCTGGCGCGCTCTGAAAGCCTATATGGGCAATCGCGGCTGGCGTGACCTGTATCAGTCGCGCCATCCTCTGCCCCATGAACCCCAGTCTGCAAGCCAGGGTTGGCGGACCCTGTGGAGTGGTTTCAAGCATTTGAGCCGAGCCGGCGAGGTGCGCCTGTTCGAGTATCAGCTGCAGATAGGCAAGGCCGACGAGCAGTTCCCGCTGGCGCCAGCCTTCCGCGGCAAAAGCATCCGCGGCAACAAGCGGATCGGCTATATGCGCCGCGGTAATCCACTGCGGCAGCTACTGGAAGTGGACCTGCACCAGTTCCCGGGGCTGGTGCCGGAGCGACCCGCTCGCCTCACTCTGCGGCCGGAATTCCTGGCCCGCAAGGGCCTGCCCCTGTTTCGCATCTCACGGCAGGAAAACCTGGTGCTGGCGCTGACCGAAGTCGGCTCCCTGGCGGCCTACTTCCTGCGCCTGCTGGTCAACACCCATCTGCTGAGCCTGCGCGCACCGGATACCGCGGCCCCGCGCCCGGCCCAGCGCCTGCCCGGCGCGGTGCCGGGCCTGCCGCCGTTTGAAGTCTATGGCCAGCGTGTGGCACGCCTGCCCGCAGGGGCGCCCGACAGTCACCGCGGCAACTACCGGCTGACCCGCTACCCACGCCACAACACCACCCAGCCGCCAGTGCTGATGATTCACGGTTACAGTGCCAGCGGCACCACCTTTGCCCACCACGCGGTCAATCCCAATCTGGCCGGCTACCTGTGGGAGCGCGGCCGCGACGTGTGGATTCTCGATATGCGCTCGAGCTGCGGCATGCCCACCAGCCGGCGCAATTACAGCTTCGAAGAAATCGCCTACGCCGATATACCGCTGGCCGTCGACGAGGTGTGCAGGCGCAGCGGCGTCGAAAAGATCGACGTCATCGCCCACTGCATGGGTTCGGCGATGCTGTCCATGGCAGTGCTCACCGCCGGCAAGCCACCCGCGGATGCCACCTACCCGGAAAAGCAGCGTCTGCTGCCCGGGCGCATCAACAAGCTGGTGATGTCACAGGTGGGGCCGCTGGTGTGCCTGGCGCCGGACAATGTCTTCCGCGCTTACGCCTTCAGCTATCTGAAGAACTTCCTGCCGCTGGACCAGTACCAGTTTCAACCGAGCGGCTCGAGCTTCGACGCGGTACTCGATCGCCTGCTGGCCGCCATGCCCTACGAAGACGACGAGTTCGATCTCGAGAATCCCGGGGAAGACTGGAAGCGCACCCCCTGGACGCGCACCCGGCACCGCATGGACCTGCTGTACGGGCGCACGTTTGCATTAAAAAACCTGGCGCCGGAAACCCTCGACTATATCGACGACCTGTTCGGCCCACTGAGCGTAGACACCGCCACCCAGGTGCTGCACTTCGCCCGCTACCAGACTATTACCGATCACGGCGGCAACAACTGCTATGTCTCGCGCGAGCAGCTGGCGGAGTGCTGGCGCTTCCCCACACTCAGTATCCACGGGCGCGAAAACGGCCTGTCGTGGCGTGCCACGGTGGGCCGCCTGCGCCGCCTGCTGCGTGAAGATGCCGGTCGCAGCTGGCGCAGCGTGGTGTTTGACGACTACGGCCACCAGGACAGCCTGATCGGCCGCGGTGCAGAGAAAGTCTTCGCCGAGATCGGCAACTTCCTCAACGAGCCCGACAGCGTGCCCACGCACCCGCCCAGCCGGGAGCTGTGTCTTCAGCCACCCTGGTCCGGCCCGGTGATGCTGCTGCCCGACAACGATGAGTCCCCCACTCTGCCGGTCAGTTTCGGCGTAAACCCCGCGCTGTCGAAACCGAAGCTGCTATTGAGCATTTTGCTCTGCGACGACCCGGGCGGACACCGTCTGCTGCGCAAGGATGGCGCGCCGGCCATCCAGGTGCAGCCTATTGATCCCGATAGCATCGAATACAACTGGTGCCGCCTGGAAGTGGACTGGCCCCGCGGCACCGAGGGTCACGACCGGGTACTGTTGCTGCTGGTCTACGATGAGTCGCCGCTGCTGGACAACGCGGTGTTCGGCAAGGAGCCGGGCAATATCGACGAATTTGTCGGCGCTGCCGATCTCAATCCGAAGACGCGCTGGCTGACGGCCGGCCAGCTCGACGCGGCACAAGCGGCGCTGGGTGATGCCTGCGGCAGCCTGCAGGCGCGGTTGCACGAAGCGTTGATGGAGGGCGCCTTTGCCCTGCGCCACGGCATTCTGCGCCTGCCCGAGCGTGGTAGCGACGCGGGCAAGCTGGTGATTGCGGCGGGAAGCTGCCAGTTCCCGCCGGGCATTCTCGACCAGTGGCCCGGTTTCAACAGCTACTACCGGCTGGCCTGCG
>JANQGK010000109.1 GCA_028277365.1 Halieaceae bacterium
TCCTGCCCAACGGCCGCGGCGCCGGCTTTGCCACCGAGGCCGCCCGTGGTGTCATGGATTTTGCCCGCCGGCGCTTCGGGCTCACTCGGCTGGCGGCCATCACCGCGCCCCATAACGGCGCCTCGATGCGGGTGCTGGAACGGCTGGGGTTCGCCCACCGGGGCCAGGTGCAGTTCCCGGACGACGGTGAGCTTTGCGAACACTTCGAAGTCGCGCTCTAGGTCTCCGCGGCAGCGATTACCGGACAATCCGCCAGCCGCAGGCAGGGTTCCAGCTCTGCCGCCTCCGCATCTCGCGCCAGCAGCACCAGGCTGGGCCGGTAGGCGGGGCCGGTCAGCAACTCTTTCAGTGAGGGCCCGCCCATCAACCGCCGGGTCACCCCGGGGTGGTCTGCCAACACCGCGTTGAGGGCCTCGGCATCGAACTCGCCGTGTACCAGCAGGTCGGCGTTGGCGTAGCCGGGTGAGGCCAGCACCGTATCGAGGGTGCCCAGCACCGCGGGGCGTGTGCCATCCAACAGCAGTATCCGCGGCGTGCGCGCGCTGACCGCTGCCGCCGGCTGGCCGATCACCAGCACATCGGCACTGGCCTCGGCACTGCCCAACATCAGCCGTTTACTGGTGCGCAGACAGGTGTACGTCCACGGCACCGAGGCTTCCTCCGCCTGGCGTTCCAGGGCCTGGCGGTATTGTTCCGCCAGCCGCGCCATCTGCCGTTCCAGCGCGCTGTTGTCAAAGCTGCGGGGCGCGCCGCCGGCCCGGGGGTATTCCCGCGCGAAGGGCAAACGGGCTACCGCCAGCAGGTCGGTGTCCTCGATAAAAAGGCCGTGCAGCGCGCGCTGCCGGGCCTTGGCCAGCATGGCGGCCAGGGCCAGCGCCGGTTCCGCACGGGCAGCGGTGTCTACGGTAACAACAATGCGCTGCTCAGGCGTTTTCTTCTTTGCCATTGTCGGAGTCCTTGTGCAGTGCCTTCTGTTTTGCCAGCAACTGGTCGAGGCTGTCACACACCGCGCGTCGGAAGCTGCCTTGCGGGTACTGGCCGTCGGTGTCGGCCTCACCGGCGGGCAGGCCGCACAGCAGGCTCATCACGTCATCGACACTGTCTGCGGTGTAGATATGGAAACGCCCTTCGGCCACGGCGTCGCGCACCGCCTTGCGCAGCATCAGGTGCACGCGGTTGGCGGCGGGAATCACCACGCCCTGTTCGCCGGTCAGCCCGCGCGCCGCGCAGAGGTCGAAGAAGCCTTCGATTTTTTCGTTCACGCCGCCGATGGCCTGCACCTCGCCGAGCTGGTTCATGGAGCCGGTCACCGCCAGGTCCTGCCGCAGTGGCAGGTCGGCAATGGCCGACAGCAGGCAGCACAGTTCGACGCAGCTCGCGCTGTCGCCGTCCACGCCGCCGTAGCTCTGTTCAAACACCAGGCTGGCAGCCAGCGCCAGCGGCTGCTCGCGGGCATACTCCCGGGCCAGGTAAGACGACAGGATCAGCACGCCCTTGGAGTGGATGCCGCCGCCCAGCTTTACCTCTCGCTCGATGTCTATCAACTGACCCTTGCCGAGCCGGGCCGTGGCCGTGATGCGCGAAGGCAGGCCGAAGCGTTGGGCGCCTACCGACATCACCGACAGACCGTTAACCTGACCCGCCTGCGCACCCTCGGTATCGATCAGCTTGATACCGCGCAGAACCTGTTCGCCGAGGCGCTCCCGCAACTGGCCGTGACGGTAGCGCTCGCGCTCGATGGCCTCGTCGATGTCCTGCCTTTTGATGTGTTCGCTGCCGCGCTCGCCAGCCCAGTGGTCAGCTTCCTGTAGCAGCCGGGTCAGTTCGTCGCGATTGAGGGACAGGCGCTCCTGGTCATCCGCCAGCCGTGAGGCAAACTCGATGGTCAACGCCACGGCATCGGTATCCAGGGGTTTGAGCGCCTGCTGCGCCTGCAGGGTGGCAATCATGCGCGCATAGAGCAGCTGTTGTTCGTCGCTGCGCTGGAATTCCGGCGTGAAATCCGCCGCCACCTGGAAAATTTTGCTGAACTCCGGGTCGTAGTGCTGGAGCAGGTAGTACAGCAGCGGCTCGCCCAACAGGATGACCTTTACATCCAGCGGCATGCACTCGGGCTCCAGTGACACGGTGGTGTTGAGGCTCAGAGCCTCCTGCAGGGATTCGATCTTGATCTCGCCGGAGCGCAGCGACCGCTTCAGTCCCTCCCAGGCGTACACGTGGCGCAGCAGCTTGTCGGCCTCCATGATCAGCACGCCGCCGTTGGCGCGGTGCAGGGCGCCGGGCTTGATTAGGGTGAAGTCGGTCAGCAGGGTGCCCATCTGCGATACGTACTCCACCCGCCCCACCAGGTTCTGGT
>JANQGK010000133.1 GCA_028277365.1 Halieaceae bacterium
GGTGACGGCGCCGGACAGGTCGGACAAGAGGTACAGCGCCGCGCCGCCGAGCACCGTCGCTGTGCCGCGCCAGCCGGAAGGGCTGTTCGGTGCCCGCCTCCAGGGAGCGCCGCTCCCGGGTCATGCTGCGCAGTACACCGCGCAGGAAACTGCCGTCACCGGAGGCAAAGCTCGCCAGCAACGCGCCATCTCCCCAGTCGTAGACTTCCACCGCACCGGCAGGGCCATCTTCGAACCGCAGCTGGCAACTGGATACCACTGCTGCCGCCGCCGGCGCCGCCTGCCCGACTCCCGTCCAGCGGGCCACCGCCACCGACAGCAAGGCCAGCAGCACGATCCCGCCCAGCAGGAACGGCGCGTGTTTGCTGACAAAGGGCGTGCTTTTCATCTCGTGCTTCCTCCTGCCGGCTCAGCAGGCATCCGGCCTCAGGTGGCCGACACCGCGCCAGCAAAGCCCGGCGAGTGTTCCTCAACTGCCTCCGGTGCGCGGGCGGCCACACCGACCACGTCGGCCAGCAGCGCTGCGGTGACCTCCGGGTTGGGCAGGCCGCGCAGCATGGGCTTGACCTGGGCGTAGTGCCAGGGCCGCGCATGGGGCCACAGCGCCATGTAGGAAATGCGGTCACCCGCGGCCAGCGTCAGGCAGATATCGCCGTAGGCGCCGTAGCGGGCGATGTCCGCCGCTTCCAGTCGCTCCAGGGGCAGGTTGATCATCATCGGGATGGCCACCCCGAAACGCAGCACCAACCGTTTGTTGGTGAGCGTGTAGATCGTCGAACGCGCAAACAGCCAGGCCATCACCACCAGGATGGCCAGCGCCGACAGACCCAGGGCGAAGGCCCAACTGCTGGCGGCCAGCGCCTCGGGCAGGCTGGCACCCGCCTGCAACCGGGTCCACAAATACCAGCCGGTCAGCAGCAGGAAGTACACTGCCACGCCGCGCAGATGAAACACCCGGCGCGCCATGGCCTGCCACTCGGGCTCACCCTGCCAGACGATGTACTCGCCTTCCGGGAGCTGCTCGGGCAGCCCGCGGATCGGTTCGTATTCGTACTCGTTCATATCAGCGGCTCCATGCGCTCGGGCAACGCGTACAGGTAGCCACCGCCGTAGTAAGCAGTGATCTGGTCCTCTTCCTGCAGGGTAACCTGGTCCTGGCTGGCGGTGGTGGGCACATTGGCAAAGTGCTTGCTGGTGATCGACTGCACGCGCACGCTGCCATCGCGGCCGCTGATGCGCGAAAAGTTGATAGGCAGCAGCACCCGCTTGGCCGCCGGCGCGCCGCCAAATCCTCCAGGGCTGCCGCCGGGCTCTCCTGAACCTCCGCCGAATTGCCCGGAACCGCCGCCGAACTGTTCGGAGCCGCCGCCAAACTCACCCTGGGCCGGTGCCGGCGCGGCACCTGCCACTTCTACTTCCAGGTAGCGAAGCTGAGGCTCGGCCAGATCCATCCAGCAATCGACCACGGTGCCGCCGATCTCGCCGTCAACGCCGTACACCGGCTGGCCGCGAGGGTCGGGGTCCTGTTCGGCGAGGGACCAGTCCGGCAACACGCGCAGCGGGCGGATGCGGGGCTCACCCTCGTTGGTGAGGTCCGGCTTCTGAGGGCGAATATTCCAGGAACCCGGACCCACGCCGTCCTTCATCGGGTCGCCGGTGGGCTCCAGCGGGTAGCCGGGCGGCCCCTTCTTGAGCGCCAGATCGCGCTGCGGTTCCGGCTCCGGGCGCGGCACAGTGCGCGTGCCCTGACCGTGGGGCAGCACAAAGGTCTTCGGCGGTGGCATGTCGGGCCAGCCGGCGAGGCCGGGCTTGCTCTCATCGTATTGTTCCAGCGGGTAGCCCTCGCGCTTGGTTTCCCGGTGCAACCAGAAAATCAGCGTGAAGAAGAACAGCCAGAACGCATAGAGCACGAGCTGTGCTACATCGATGTACTCGGTAATTGCGCCTGTTCCCATGGTGAACCTCCTGTGTCGGTTCGTGTTATTGAGGAATATCGTTCATGTAAAAGGCGGGCCGCTCCACCACCGGCTCACCCTGCTGCCGCACCAGTGGCCCGATGGCCACCAGCGCCAAAAACAGCACCAGTATTTCCAGCTGGTAGACCGCGCCGTAGCCGGTGACGGGTCCGGTCAGCGCAGGCCCCAGCAGGCCGCCCTCGGCCCAGTGGGATACGCTGTCACGCAGCCCGCCGCCGCTGGCGATGGCCACCCCGGTAGCGGTGGCCTGCACCGCGCCCCAGGCTCCCAGGGCTATCCCCGACTGGCCGCCCTCGGCGAGATCCATTGCGGCGGTCAGGGTGCCAATGGCAAAGGCGCCGGAACCAAAACCGATGGCGGCGGTGCCGAGCCGGAACAGCAGGCTTGAATCCATAGGCGCCGCCAGCATCACCGCTGCGAAAGCGAAGATGCCGATCACCGCACCATTGCCGGCCAGTCGCAGTGGGTCGCGCCCGGCGCTGAGCTGGCGCGATGCCAGCGCGAAGGCCGCCAGCATCCCGAGGCTGAAAATCGCGGTGAGCCCGGTGGTCGCCGCCACGGACAGCCCGAGGATCTGGCCGCCGTAGGGCTCAAGCAGGATGTCCTGCATGGAGAAACCGATCGAGCCCAGCGCCACGGCCAGCAACAGGCGCGGCGCGCGGCCGTTGGCCTTGAGCTGTTCCCAACTCTCCTGGAAACGCGGCCTGTCCCGGTCGTGGGCGGTGAGCGTGGGATTGCGCGCCTCCTGTTTCCACAGGGCGATCACGTTCAGCACCATGGTGATTACGGCGGCGCCCTGCACCACCCGGATCAGGCGGATGTAATCGAAGTTCTGCAGCAGGGCGGCAAAGGCCAGCGAGCTGAGGATCATGCCCACCAGCAGCATGACGTACAGCAGCGCCACCACCCGCGGCCGCAGCCGGTCGCTGGCGAGATCGGTGGCCAGGGCCAACCCCGCAGTCTGGGTAGTGTGCAGACCGGCACCCACTAACAGGAAGGCCAGCGCCGAGGCCGCCATGCCGGCCCAGATCGGCCCATTATGGGGCTCGGTCAACACAATCAGTGCGAAAGGCATGATGGCCAGGCCGCCGAACTGGGCCATGGTTCCCAGCCAGATGTACGGCACCCGGCGCCAGCCCAGGTGGGAACGGTGATTGTCGGAGCGGTGGCCGATCAGCGCCCGCAGCGGGGCAAACAGCAGCGGCAGAGACACCATCAGCGACACCAGCCAGGCGGGCTGGGACAGCTCCAATACCATGACCCGGTTGAGGGTGCCGCTGAGCAGCACCACCGCCATGCCCACGGAAAACTGGAACAGCGACAGGCGCAGAATCCGCGCCAACGGCAGCTCGCCGCTGGCCGCATCCGCAAAGGGCAGCCAGCGCGGGTCGAGGCGCGGAATCGTGAAATTCACCGGGCCACCAGCTCCATGCCCTGTGAGGTGTAGAAGCCGCTGCTGATGCGCAGGCTTCTGCCGATCTGCCAGCCCTGCGGTCCAAGCTCGGTGGCGATGCGTGCTTCCAGTGCCTGTTCAGCCACCGGCTGAATCGCCGGGGCGCGATTGCCGCGCGGGAACAGCCGCCCCACCGTATGCATGGTCGCGAGCAGCGGCGTACTGGGTGCGAAGGTAAACACCACGCTGCGCCCGGCCGTCGAGGTCATCTGCTTGAGGACCGCCAGCACGTCGTCGATGTGGTAGTGAATGAGGGAGTCCATCGCCACCACGTGGTCAAAGCTGCCCAGGTCCTGACTGGACATATCGCCCACCCGAAACTCCACCTGGCCCTTGAGCTCTTGCGGCAGGCGCTCTGCCGCCAGTTCCACCAGGGTTGGCGAAAGGTCGGTGGCCACCACCTGGGCGCCGCGCCGCGCGGCCTCCAGGGCAAAAGCCCCGGTGCCGCAGCCGGCATCGAGCAGGCGCCGGCCGGACAGGTCATCGGGCAGCCAACTCAACAACGTGGCGCGCATGCGGTCTCGACCCTCGCGCACCGTGCGGCGAATGCGTCCCACCGGCGCGTCGGAGGTGAGTCGTTTCCAGGCTTCAACCGCGGTCTGGTCGAAGTAGGTTTCCAGCTCCGAGCGGGTCTGTTCATAGCTGGACAGGTTCATCAATCAAACCCCAGGAAGTCGAACAGGTCGCGGTCTTTCATCGGCGTCACGTCGAGTTCGTCAACGCCGTCCCACAGGGACTGGGCGAGATCGAGGTATTCCTGCTGCACTTCGGCCAGCCCGTCCACCGGGTCCATCTCGAACAGGGTGGATTTTTTCAGACGGCTGCGACGAATCACGTCCAGATCCGGGAAGTGCGCCAGGCGCTTGAGCCCCACCGCCTCGTTGAAGCGGTCGATCTCGTCGGTGGCGGCGCTGCGATTGGCAATCACGCCGCCAAGCCGCACCGGGTAGTTCTTGGATTTCGCACCAATGGCTGAGGCAATCCGGTTCATGGCAAAGATCGAGTCAAAGTCGTTGGCGGTCACCACCAGCGCGCGCTCGGCGTGCTGCAGGGGCGAGGCGAAGCCGCCGCAGACCACGTCCCCCAGCACGTCGAAGATCACCACGTCGGCGTCCTCCAGCAGGTGGTGCTGCTTCAGCAGCTTCACGGTCTGGCCCACCACGTAGCCGCCACAGCCGGTGCCGGCGGGCGGCCCGCCGGCCTCCACGCACATCACGCCGTTATAGCCCTCGTACATGTAGTCTTCCGGGCGCAGCTCCTCGGCGTGAAACTCCACCGACTCCAGCACATCGATCACTGTCGGCATCAGGGCCTTGGTGAGCGTGAAAGTGGAGTCGTGCTTGGGGTCGCAGCCGATCTGAATAACCCGCTTGCCGAGCTTGGAAAACGCTACTGACAGGTTCGACGAGGTGGTGCTTTTGCCGATCCCGCCTTTGCCGTAGACGGCGAAGACCTTGGCCTTGTCGATGGCCGTGTCCGGGTCCAGGTGAACCTGCAGGCTGCCCTCGCCGTCGCCCTCCCCCGGGTCAATGCTGTGCACGGGAATATTGGTCAATTGGTTCAAGCCGCTACCTCCGGTGATATGCCCTCAAGCCAGTCTTCCAGGTCTTCCCCGGCCTGCTTGAGTGCGTTCAATGTGTTTTCATCGGGATGCCAGTACTGGCGTTCGTGAGCCTCGAGCAGGCGGTGCGCCACCTTCACCGAGGCCGACGGATTGAGCTCCGCCAGGCGTTTACGCATGTCCTCGTCGAGGATGAAAGTTTCCGACAGGCGCTGGTACACCCAGGGCGCCACCTGGCCCGTGGTGGCAGACCAGCCCACCGTGTTGGTGACATGGGTTTCGATGCTGCGCACGCCTTCGTAGCCGTGCTGCAACATGCTCTCGTACCACTTCGGGTTGAGCATGCGCGAGCGGGTCTCCAGGGCCAGCTGCTCGGACAGGGTCCGCACCTTGCCTTTGGCGGTGGTCTGGTCCGAGATATAGACCGGCACCTCACTGCCGCGGGAGCGCTGCACCGCGCGGCTGATACCACCGAGGGTGTCGAAGTAGTGGTCGACGGTAGTGACGCCCAGCTCGACTGAATCCAGGTTCTGGTAGGCCAGGTCCACGCCGCCGAGCATGTTCTGCAGCAGGTCGGCCTGCTGGGCGGGCTTGCCGTCGGTGCCGTAGGCGAAGCACTTGCGTTTGGTATAGGCCTCGGCCAGTTCGTCCTCTTCCTCCCAGCGGGCGCTGTCCACCAGCAGGTTGACGTTGGAACCGTAGGCCCCCTCGGCATTGCTGAACACCCGCAGTGACGCGGTTTGCAGGTCGCAATCGTGCTGGGCCTGGTAGGCGAGACTGTGCTTACGCACGAAGTTCTGCTCCGGCGACTCGTCAGCAGAGGCCGCCAGCAGCGCCGCTTCAGCCAGCATGCGGGTCTGCAGCGGCAGCAGGTCGCGGAAAATGCCCGACAGGGTAATCACCACGT
>JANQGK010000280.1 GCA_028277365.1 Halieaceae bacterium
CGGTAGAAGTGCGGCAGATTGACTCCCGCCAGGCCGACGCCGGCGACCACCCGGCGACACTCGGAATCCGGCAGTCCTGCGTCGTTGAGCGCCATCTCCGCCGCGGCCTGAATAGAGCCCTTGGCCTGCTCCAGGTCCTGAAACGGATTGGCGGGACCCGCAAGCCCCGTACCCAGGCGTCTGCCATCAGCGCACAGCAGCACGGCGCGGCACTGGCTGCCGCCGCCATCCACCCCCATAAACAGCAGCTCCGAATCCACGATTCCCTCTGCTGAGGCAGGCCTCTTCAACTGTTCCCTCAAACCGCTACTCCTGTCTCAGCCGGTCGATCCGACCCATGCCGCGCAGTACGAAGACAAGGGTGACCAGACAGAGAGCCAGCAAGGACATGCCGGACGCCAGCTCCAGGCGCAGCAGATAACCCACACCAAACATACCGGCATAGATGGAAACGCTCCCGGCCAGCCAGTAGAGCGCAGACTCGGCGAAACTGCGCTCCGACGGGTAGCCGGCATTAAGCCCCCGCCAGAACCCCATGGGCCGGGTCTTCCGGACAAAGGCGCGCAGCAGGGGCTCATCCACTGCCGCGGTGGCGTAGGTTGCGATCAGGGCGGCGGCGCCCGAAAGCAGCGAAATCCAGCAGATCACGTGAATGGGATGCGATGCCATGGCCGCGGGAAACAGAGAGATCTGGCCGTCGGGATAGACACCGTTGCGCATCAGCAGATAGTTGGCAACGGCCAGCGAGAAGCCGGTAAGCATGCCGGCAATCTCAGTCCAGGCGTTGGCTCGCCACCACAGCCAACGCATCAGATGTGGCAGCCCCAGGCCCGCCATCATGCCGCCGTAGAGCTCCCACATGGACCCGATGTTGTCGATGAAGCCGGCCACAAACATCGCCAGGAGGGCAATAGCCACCGTCGCAAGCCTGCTCACCGCGGTCAGCTCTGAATGCGATGCCGAGCGGTTGACGAAGCGCGCGTAGAAGTCATTGGCTATATATGAAGCGCCCCAGTTGATGTGTGTCGATACCGTCGACATAAAAGCGGCAATCAGTGCCGCCAGCGCCAGCCCAACAAGCCCCGGCGGGAGCACATCCTTGATGAGCGCCGGATAGGCGCGCTCGCGATCCTCGCGAAACACTTCGACCGGCGCCAGCGTTTTTCCGGCGCGCTCCGCAGCGGCCAGCGGATCGGGACCGTCCGCCTCCAGGGAGCCGGTCGTGCGGTACAGCAGCGCGTACTCAGGTATCGTGCAGGTGTATCGGTTGTCCAGGCAGGCTTGCATCTCTGCGCTGCATTGCGCCGGTTCGTTGATACATGCGGTGAAGTCCCGGGCTACGGCATCGACCTCGGGGCGCGGGTACAGCACCAGGGCGACGACGCCGGCCATAGCCCAGGGCCAGGAGCGGATCAGGAAGTGGGCATAGGCATACCAGAGCGCGCCCTTTTCCGCCTGACCGCCGTCCCGGGCGGTGTACAAGCGCTGGGCAATGTAGCCTGCGCCATCCACGTTACCGTTGGTCCACCACATCACGCCAAGGGTCAGTACGAAGGCGGAAAAGGGGATGCCGAGAGAGCCGAGAGTTCCCGTGCCAAAGTCAGGCACGAAGGCCACAATCCGGTCGTGGGGCAGAAACGGTGTACCGCTGGCGCTTACGGCGGAGCCGTCGGCGGGATACAACCGGGCAAGGCCGGACCAGGTTTGCTCCAGCCCGCCAAGCTGCCCTACTGCCATCCAGACCAGCACCATCGACATGACGATCGCCAGCGCAAACTGCAGCATGTCGGTCAGTATGATCGCGCGAAGCCCACCCAGCGCTGAGTAGGCGAGCGTCACCGCCATCAGTACACAGATGGTGAGCGTGTTGTCGAAGCTGCTGAAAACCAGCATGGAGGGATACACTTCCCGCAGCGCCTCGTAAAGCTCCGGACCCATCAGGTACCGCCAGTCCATGAAGGATTCCGAAATCTTCGCCATGCCGGCGAACACCCAGCCGAGAATAATGCAGTTCACGAAGATCGCGCTGACGAATGCCTTCACAGTACGCAGCATCGTGGCGGGGCGGCCCCCATAGCGCAGCTCGGCTATCTCTGCGTCGGTAAGCACGCCGGCCGAGCGCCACTTGCGGGCAAAGAAAACGGTCATGGCCACCGTGCCGACCACACCGCCCCACCAGAACCAGTTGCCCGCGATGCCGTAGCGCGCTATCCAGCCGGTGATGGCGAGTGGCGTATCCGAGGCGAAGGTGGTGGCGACAATAGACGTGCCGAGAAACCACCACCGCATATCGCGGCCGGCCACAAAAAAGCTTTCCGTGCCGTGCGTAGTGGCCCTGTCTTTTACCCAGTAGCCGATGGCTAGAGACAGGACGAGCAACCCGGCAATCAGCAACCAGTCGATTGGCGCCAGCACTGTCGCTACCATGAGCTGGTCCTGAAGTAAGAACGGGGCATACTGTAAACGGCTCCACGTGATCTAACCAGCCGCAGGGAAAAGCGAGCCGATATGACCGACCGTCGGTGCATATCGGCTCAATACGGGAGGACATCCCGTCGGCTCGAAACTAAAAGCCCCGAGCCCCCGCTAAACTAGTACTGGTAGTTCACCCCGATAAAGAAGCGGCGGCCGTTGTAGAACTGGCTCGCGAGAAGATCGTGACCCTGCGCCGACTGATAGATCTGATCGATGGACTCTTCAGTCAGATTGAGCGCTTCAAGCCGCACCGTGAAGTTGTCTGACACCTGGTAGGAAAGCTGGGCATCAACCTGCTCCTGCTCGTCGCCCCACAGCTCGCCACTCTCAACAATCTGGCGGAAGAACTCGTCACGATAGCTGTAGTTGACTCGCGCGCTAAGCCCATGCTTCTCGTAGTACACGGTCAGGTTGTACATAGTCTCAGAGGCAAAAGGAAAGGTGACATCAAACTCGCGCAGTGTCGCCTCGCCATCTATCAGCACCGGCTCCTGCACGCTGGCCTGGCCAATATCAGTCCAGGTGTAGTTGGCGATAAATCCGAACCCGTTTTCAAAGCTGTGCTGCGCGATGAACTCCAGCCCCTCGAGCGTCGCGGAAGGACCGTTCTCCGGACGGGTAAGACGGTTGATTTCCTGACCGTTGATTACCGCGGAAGTTGTCGTGTTGAAAATAAAGTCCGTTATGTCCTTCTTGAACGCGGTGGCGCTGAACAGCGACGAGTCGCCGTAGTACCACTCCAGCCCCAGCTCGTACTGATCCGCGGTCAGAGGCTTGAGGTCGGGATTACCGGTTTCGCCCGAACTGGTCTCCGGCGTCAGGTTCACTGCGGAGGTAAGCTGAAACGGCGCGGGCCTGGTCAAAGCCCTGCCCGCCGCGAACCGCAGCAACAGTTCGTCGGTCAGATCAAAAGACAGGTTCAAGCTGGGCAGTACCTCGTTGTAGCTGCCGGAACTGCTGGTGGGCGTCAGCACCGGCGCGGCGAGGTCGTAGGCGTTAGACGTGGTTTCGGTTTCCACGTAGCGAATACCCAGGTTGCCGCGCAGCCGATCACTTTCGAACGTAGCCATGCCGTATAGCGCGGTAATGTCTTCCTCAATACTGAATGATGACTCCGCCAGGAAGATGTTGCGCCCGACGCATATGTCTCCGTCCGCGACACCGGCAGACCCGCATTCCGGGGTTGCCTGGAACGCGTCCCAGATCGCATTGCGGTTGACGTCGAAAACGGTGGTCGTCTGCATGCTGGTTTCATCGTGATCGACCGTGAAAGTACCCGACGCGAAATCGCCCGCGGTTCCAAGGCTCTGATCGACATCGCCGACAACCGTGTTGAACAACTCGTCGCGGCTTCGGTTCTGGGAGAACTCGCGCTCGCGGTACTTGGCACCGAATTTGATTGACCTTACCGCCCCGAAGTCCACCTCCATTTCAAAGTCTATCTGGGCGTAGTCTTCCTCGTCCCTCTGATCGTTGACCTGGTCGAACACGCCGGTAAGCAGCATCTCGTCACCTGGGTTGGTGACCCAGGGGCTCGGCGAGTAGTCTATGGTCGGGTTTTGGCCTCCCTCATTGAAGAAGTCGAAGTTCACGCGCGGGTCCTGACTGAAGGCGAAGAACTCGGTGAAGAAGTCGCGGTTGGTGCCCTCGCCTTCCGTGGTGCCGATCTGCCCGTGCACAGACCAGCTGTCTCCACGATAGTTAAGTTCCAGATCCAGCACGTCGGTCTCCATGGAGGAGCCCTCACGGAAGATGCTGTCGAAGGCCAGGTGGTTGGCCCAGATCGCCGGTTCGCCACCTCGCACGAACAGCGAAGTCACGATGCCGTTTTCCGTGGTGCCCGCAGACGGCGTATCGTTGGCGAACAGCCCGCGGAACGGAATGGCAATGAAGTTCTGATTCTGGTTGTCCGCCTCAAGCTCCGTATAGAAGTAATGCAGAGTTGCATCAAGCCGCTCAGTGGGCTTCCACTGAACGTTGAAATCTGCGCCCGTTCGCTCCCGGTCCTGCTGGAACAGCGCCGAGCCGACCCCCCAGGGAACAATGCCTTTTCCGTCTGCCCCTGTGGGCGCATTTAAAGCGTCCTGAAAGCCCTGATCGCGATCGCTGAAGGGATTGAAATACGCCGGAAACATTTCCGTGGCTTCGCGCTGCACGGTTCGCTCCTGGCGGGACAGGGCGACGAGAACGCCCAGGGTTTCATCGTCGTTTTTCCAGCTGTACATGGCCGAGGCGGAGGGATCCCACTCCTCGGGCAAATCGCTGTATTGCGCATCGGCCGAAACCTGCAGCGTGTTCGCGGGCAAATCGAGCGGCTTGCGGGTTTTGAGGTTAACGGTGCCGCCGAGGCCGCCTTCATCGATATCCGCGCGGGCGGATTTATACACCTGAATGCTGGCCAGCATCTCTGGTGACAGCATCTCGTAATTGAAGTTTCGCTCAGGCTCCGACAGAACAAACCACTGCGCCGTCCCCACCGCCTGACCGTTCATCAGGGTGATGTTGTTGCCGGGCGCGAGTCCGCGGATGGTCACTCCCTGGCCTTCCCCAAAATCGCGGGAGACGGCAACGCCGGGAACCCGCGACAGCGCTTCCGCGACGTTCTTGTCGGGAAACTTGCCAATATCCTCCGCCGAAACGGTATCCACGACCACGTCGGAGAACCGCTTCACATCCCTGGCCTGCATCAGGCTGCCGCGAATACCGGTAACGATCACCTCTTCCATCAACCGGTCACCTGAGTCCGCTGTGGCGCTCTGAGCCGCCACGCCCTCGGAACCCAGCACCATCAGCGCACCGACAGAACCGGACAGAACCCCTCGATTTACCGCACGAATCGCATCTCGTAATTTTGCAGACATGGGACAAAACCCCTCACTAGGATGGATGTGTTCGTGGACGAAACTTGGATCGTCGTTACAACGTTGACATCACATTTACGTCCATATTTATTGTAATTACCGACTGTGACAGAGCCGAATTTAGTACCAAAAGACAACGTTGTCAAGAGGCGGCGGACATCCTCAAGCCGACTTCCAGGCTACGGAAAAATGGGCGCAGAGATGGAGGAAAACCCGCTGGCGTGGCCCCTACACATTTGACGGGCTTCTCATTCCCGCAAGTGCGCAATGGACTATTCGGCTGTTGCCTGCTAACTATAGGCGGACTTCTTGCGGCGAAATGCGCCTGCAAAAGTACTTAGCGATATTCGCGGTCGGAGAAGACCGCACCAAGAACATAAAAAGTCGTACTTTAGGGACTCGGGGCGAACAACATGAAAAACCGGCCACTCCTGCTACTGGCGTTAATCGTCATGGCGCTGCCCGCGCATGCGCAGAAACTCTATAAGATCGTAGATGAGGAGGGCAACGTCTCGTTCTCTCAGTTCCCCCCCGCTGAAAAGCAGGAAAATGTAGTCGTCGACGACATCACGGTGAACGGTGGCGCCCAATCCACCGTTGTCGAGAAGCTGGACGGCAACTACTGTGGCGAGATCAAATTACCCAAGCGCTATGCCAACAGCTCCACGGTGAAGTACGTCGAAAAACTGGATAAGCAGCGAGACCGCTGGAGGACGCAGCTCGACCGCCTGAGCCAGCGCATCGACGCGAGCAATCAAAGCGCCATCAAGCGCGGCTCCCACCAGTCAAGGTACGGCAGCACCTCTCAAAACACGTATTATCAGCAAACCATCAACTCGCATAGCGAGCAGGTTCGGGATCTCCGCTGCGCCATGGGCTGGGTCGAGAAGGAACTGGCGAGCACCGACGGCGCGGCCGTCATGGCGGAGAACAAGAAGGAACTCGAGCGGCTGCAAGCGATACGCGACGAGTTGCAGGCCAAATTGGCCACGCAGTGCGGAGATCTGCCCACTTACGACCCCACGGTTCGCAACAATGAAGCGGTGCGCAAACGCTGGTACGACTGCAGCAAACAGCTTCGCCGTGAAATCGATCGAGTTGAAAAGGCAATACGCAATGTCTAGACAAGGCGCCGCCCGCAGGCGGATTCCGCGCCGTCTAGCGACAGGAAAGGGGTAAACGAAACCCCTCGACGTCGGTGCGGTTTTCCCCCGCGGCCACCATATTGGCGGGCACGGTATCAAATCCGCAGACCCAGGATATCGGCGAGTTCTCGGCGCCGGGAACAAATACCGGGCGGACACTGATCCGCTTCCCGTGCAGCTCCGGCCGAATTTTGTTGCCAAGTATCAGGTGCATGGCGCCGTCGGCCTGCTCCACCCCCGCCAGGTAGTTACCGATAATCATCTCCGGCTCCGGCATGCCGGCGGCGTCATTGTCAGGAGGGAAGGCCTGGTGACTCAGGTAGTACTGTTCGACCTGCGTCTTGTAACGCTCCACCAGGCTCAGGGATTCCGCAATACCCGTCTGGTCAATCTTGCCGCCGCCGGAGGGAAGCGCTGCCAGCACCAGCATGCTGATCAGCACCAGCACCAGCAGCATCTCGATCATGGAAAAGCCCCGCGTGACCGCCGCGGGCCGCCACGAAATCACGGCGGACTTCCCGTCGAACGGTCAGTTCTCATAACGCGACTGCAGCTCAAAGCGCAGGAGTTCGTCCTGCTGGGCGTCGGTAAGCTCATGCGGGCGATCTTCCCGCCGGGTGCCCGAAGACGAACTCGCCAGGCCGGCCCCCTGCGGCTTCTTGCAGGTGATTGATTTGATATTGCTCTTCACCCCTGTCACCAGCCGTTCAAGCTGCTCGCAGGGCAGCTCCGGCATATCCGGCAGATAGAGCTGTCTGAGTGCCGGCAAGCTCTGCAGCGCGCGAAGGTCCTCGATGGGATTGTCGCTGACATTGAGGGTGCTCAACTGCGGATGCTGCCGAAGGGCTGCGAGGCTGCGAACACGATTTCTGCTGACGTCTAGAAAGCTCAGCCTGGCCAACTCTCCAATGCCGTCCAGGCTGTGTATATCCGCGCCGGGGCAGTAGAGAAGCTCAAGCTCACGCACATCATCAATACCGCCGGTGCTACTCGGGTGAATGTTCGCCCTGTCCATGGCGGCACGCCGCACGCAGGCCAGCAGCGCCGGATCGGCAACACCCAGCTTGTCAATTGAAGCGGTAACGCGTTCGATACGTTCGTCGATAGCACTCTGAAATGCCAAAATGCCCCGCTCCTCCCGGTGCTCCAGCTGGCATGACCTTAGATAGATCAGCACGACGGCGAGCAACACCAGGAGCAGGCTGCGAGAGTAAGGATACTTGTCCAACTGTTCGCCGATTGACGCCATGCGACCGCCCGCGCACTCCAGAATACCCGCCAAGCATACTTGAATTATCGTTTGCTGGCGCAGGAGGCGGCGCGCTTCTGTGACGCAGCCTGCAGTACAACGCATCCGGGCTGTCGCGCATACCCGGCGGGCGCGAAGACCGCGTTCAATATTGTGAGGAAAGCCGTTCGCGGATTGCCGCCGTCACCGTCTCTGCCTCGTCGATTTGCGGCCAGTGACCAACGTCGGGCAGAGACAACAGCTCAAGATTGTCCGCAATTGCCTGAATCTCCTCGACCGCCGCAGCGGTGACGATAGGATCCTCCAGACCCCAGATAAACAGCGCCGGGGCAGACACTCTCGCCTTGCGTGAGGGCCAGAAGTCGCCGTCTGTGATTTCGTCGAAAGCCGGTACGTTGGCCCGGTACCAGTTGATGTGCGCGTTGACCCGCTTGGGGCTTCCGGTCGCGCGACGGAACAGCTCACCTTCCTCTTCGCTTAGCTTGCCGTCCGCAACCAGCGGACCGTAGGCGCCCGAGTAAATCCGGCGACCAACGCCAAGCGCCAGCAGCAAAATCGAATTGGCCTTTTTTACCCGCTCGATGTAGGCAAAGTTCTCTCGCTGCTCCTCGTTTTTCTCAATCAGCTCCAGCATCACGCTTTGAGGTGGCGCACTGATTCCCGTAACCGTTCGAACACGCCGGGGATAGCGCTGGGCAAAGCCGAGCACAAAAGCAGCACCCCAGTCGTGGCCGACAAGATGCACGCTGTCAACGCCGATATGCTCTATAAGCGCGTTCACATGAGCGGCCATAGCCTCGAGCCGATAGGCCTCGACGTCGCCCGGCGCATCAGACATTCCCGCTCCCAGCCCGTCGATGGCGACCACGCGGTAGTCTTTCTTAAGGGCCTGCATTTGCCGCGTAAATGCAAACCAATAGGAAGGAAAGCCATGAACGAAAAGCACCACCTCACCTTCACCGGCAGTGACGTAGTGCAAGCTGTGACCGTCGTGCGCGAAGTAAGCCTCAGAAAACTGTGGGGCATCTTCGCCGGCTGCGTTCGCAAAGCTCACGGAAGCATCTACCGCACCCGGCCTGGCCTTTATCGGAATTGCCACCCACCAGATCAGTGCAAGGATCAACGCCAGAGTCAGAGCTGCCGCCAGGACCGTTATGATTAGCTTGATGTTCAAGTACTGCGCTCTCCTGAGGGTGCTCCGTATGACTGAGAACATCCTTACCGCATACGGCCCGAAAAAACACCTGCGTTAGCTCAAAGCAAAGCCCTATTTAATGCACGGGCATTCACCAAAAACACCTGATTTCAATGTGTGTAAACCATTGCGAGTCGCAAAAGATTGATAAGCTTTGTAAGAAGTACCACTTTCTGGGGATATTCACTTCCAAGCTGCCATCCCACCGTCTAGTCTGTGACCTGCGTCGCGCATTGCATATTCATTAGCATGCGTGGCGCATCCATAGTATGAAGTTAACTAAAGAGTGGTACCCGCAATGAAAAAAAACCTGTTGAAAGTATGTGTAATCGCCGCCGCGGTCTCTTCTGCCGGAGCTATGGCAGAGTCGCCGAATTGGACGTACATCGACGCGTCCTACGTGTCCAGCGACCTCGGAGATGCGGAACCGGAAGGTTTCGAAATTCGGGGGTCTTATGAGATCAACGACATGTTCTTTATCGACGGCAGCTACACCGACCAGGATGACGATATCAATACAGCTATTGGCGACTTTGATTTCGAATTCAGCAACTTCGACCTGGGCGTTGGCGCCAAGTACGGCCTGTCGGAAACGACAGATGTCTACGGACGCGTCGCCTGGCAGAGCTGGGACATTGAAACTGATCTCGATGACGATGACGACAACGGTTACAGCGCTGCCGTGGGCATTCGCTCAGTGGTCTGGCAGGGTCTGGAGCTGAATGCCGAGGCCGGCTACATCGACGTCGGCGATTTTTTCGACGGTGAAGGCTTCTTCGAAGTGGGAGGCATCTACAACCTGGCAAACGGCCTCGGCCTGGGTGTCAGCTACGGCGAGATTGACGACCTCGAAACCTGGAAGGCCACGGTCCGTTACTCGTTCCGTTGATATATCCTTTGGATTCCTCAGAATCCGAAAACACCGAAGGGCTCCCACGGGAGCCCCTTTTGTTTGAGCCCGAGCGGACGGACTATCGCCGGTCAGCTCGCCAGCAATGCCAAAACCCCTCCACAAATCGTCACTGCGTTGCTAGATCAGAACTACCCCGTTCCATCGGTGCACATCTGTCTGCCTGTTGAAATGAGAAAGCCGCATCTCGCGAAGTGACTGCTGATAAAGCCAGCATCCGAGCACGGGACTCAGCCGGTCTGTGGCCGGTATTCTTGACCCTATTGAGAAATAGTATCCTGGAAAAACAATGCAGGGATTGACTGCCAAAAGAGCCTACCTGGTGCTGCTCCTCGGTGCGCTGGTGTCGAGCACAAGCTTTATTCTGCTTGTCGTGGCGGAGAACAGCAGCGGCGATGCTGCAACAGCCTATGGCTTTGCCTCGCTGGCGGGATTCGTATTCATTGCTCTGCCGACTCTGCTGGTGTCTCTGATTTGTGCGGTGCTTGCTAAACCGGCAAGTGCAGCGCTCTATGTGTCGCTTGCTTTTTTAACTCTCTGGCATCTATTTATTGCAGACAAACTGGGGTTTTTCGATAGGCACAAGAATCAGATCACCGAACAACGCGCTATTGCAGACAATCCAGCGCGCTATCTCCTGCGTCAAAGCATTCTAACGGGACGCCAGGCAGACCTTGAAACCTTGCAGCAAGCACTGGCTATGGGCGCAGATCCAAACGCCAGTTTTCATGATGAGGTAAGACTGCCGATACTGGTGGTATTGGCCAGTCGCGGGGATCATAGGGCGATGAGCGAACTGCTAAAAGCCGGTGCCGATCCCAACGCACGATCACAGGTTGCCTACCAGGGCATTCGGGCCCCCGTCGCCCTGGACCTGGTCTTGTTTGCAGAGGTAGATGACGAGCAAGCTATGGAGGCAATGCAGACTCTACTGGATGCGGGTGCAGCGACGGATGAGACCTTACTCCCCCTGGGCGCCTGCCACCGTGGCGACTTGGCCCTCTACCAGACCCTGCGCACTAGCGGCGTCCCCCAGCGTACCGACGACAAGGGTAATACTTGCCTCCACTCAGCCATTGCCATTGGTCAGGCTGAATTTGTAAAAGCCTATCTTCTCTCGCGTTCACACCGTGATGAGGCGGTGGCAAGCATGAATCAACCCAATAAACTGGGCCAGAATCCGCTGGATCTCGCTGCGCTAAAGGGGCACCCTCAGATTATTCAGGCGTTGCTGGACAACGGGGCTACGGCAACAAGCCCGGCTACACAGAGTAGAATAGATATGCATACCAACTGAGAATACGCTTCTCATTCGCCTTGGGCACGGCGGCGACAAACCCGGCTACTCCGCCCATACTCATAGCTTCCACCACCACCCCTCGAAGGCCGCTCTCAGCGCGGCATCATCGTTTTTTTCTATTTATATCATGGCCTTACGCGTGCCAGCGGCCCGCGCAAGTTGCACCCCGGATCTGGGATTTGGGGGGGTCAGAGTCGTAATTTTAGAGAAAATTACGACTCTGACCCCCCGCTGGCGCGCCGTTGACGCAGTCAGGCTGAAACTGTCCTTGTTATGTTGAAGTTCTGGTCTACACTGCTGTTGACTTGCATTTACCCTAGACAGCGCCATCACCCCCATGCAAACCAGAGCGCAAAGAATCTGGCGTCGGCATCGCCCCGCGCGGTGTGCGGCCCTATTGTTGCTATTACTCCCCTTGAGTTGGCCGGCCACGCTGGCCGCCCAGCAGTTGCCCGCGACCGTGGAGCCCGCCCAGCTCGAACGCCAGTTTGAGCGACAGCGCGCGCCGACCGCGGAGCCCGATGCCCCGGCGCTACCGGAACAGCCGGCCCAGGATCCGTCGGTCGGCACTGAGCCGATAATGGTGCTGCGAGAGCTCATCGTTCGGGATATGACCGTACTCGGTGAAGACGCCCTGGCACCTCTGCTGGCACGATTCCGGGGTCAGGAGATATCACTCGCCGATGCGCAGGCGATGGCGCGCACGCTCACCGGCGAATACCGCAACGCGGGCTACATCCTGTCACAAGTGATCGTGCCACCGCAGCGGGTCGAGGATGGTGTACTGACGCTGCAGGCCATTGAGGGCTTCATAGACCAGGTGCGGGTTAGCGGGCGTCGCCACAGCAAAAGTACCCTACTGGATCGCTACGTCCGCAAGATTAAGGAATCCAGGCCGCTGCAGGCGTCAATTCTGGAGCGCTACCTGCTGCTGGCAGACGGCCTGCCCGGCATTACCGCGAACGCGGTGCTCCGGCCTTCGCCCACCACGCCAGGTGCCAGCGACCTCGATCTGATCGTGAAAGAAGAGCGCTTCGACGGTTACGCCAGCTTTGACAACCGAGGCTCACGCTTCAACGGCCCCAACCAGCTGCAGCTATCCGCAAACCTGAACTCCCTGCTCGGTATGCACGACCGCACGCGTCTGCGTGTGGTAGGCGCGTCGGAGTTTTCCGAGCTGCGAATTGTCGAGTTGGCGCATGAGCAGCCCCTGGGCAGCGAGGGCATGACCTTGCAACTGTCCGGCAGATACACAGAGTCTGAGCCGGGCGGCGTGCTGGGTGACAGCGAATTGGAGAGCGATTCGGTCAGTGCCAGCGCGCGGCTGAGCTATCCGCTGATGCGCAGCCGCGCCCGCAACCTGTTTGGCCGGGTGGCACTGGATTTTCGCGATACAGAAACGGAGGTGCTTTCCGAACCCTTCAGCGAAGACCGTATCAGCGCGGTGCGCGCGGGCCTCGCCTTCGACTTTGCTGACGGCTGGGGAGGCATCAACCTGGTGGACATAGAAGTCAGCCATGGCCTCGATTTCTTCGACGCCAGCGACCAGGGCGATCCCCTGTTGTCGCGGGCCGGGGCGGATCCTGAGTTTTTCAAAGCCAACCTGAGCCTGCTGCGCCTGCAACGTCTGGGCCGCGGTTTCAGTGCATTGGTCAATGCCGAGGGCCAGTACAGTAATGACCGGCTGGTGGCGGCTGAGGAATTCGCATTGGGCGGGAGCATTTTCGGGCGGGGATTCGACCCGTCGCAGGTTTCCGGCGACAGAGGCTTCGGCGCGCGGCTGGAACTGCGGCATGACCACAACCTGGCACCGCGCTATCTGGAGGGCATGCAGCTATATACGTTCTATGACTACGGCACTGTGTGGCGCAAGTCGGCGGGGGGTGTTCAGTCCTCCAAAGACGACCTGGCTTCTGCCGGCGCCGGCTGGCGCTTCTACATCGGTGAGTCGACAACGGCCACGCTGGAGGTGGCGAAACCCACGATCGGCGACAACATTTCGGAACAGAACGATGATGCCAGGGTGCTTTTCGAAATCAGTTTTGGGTATTGATGAGCCTGCGCCGGTGCCGCGGCGCAGTTGCAAGGCAGTGGCAAGAAAGCGGGGCGAGACGGGGACTCATGACAGGCAAGCGTAGAAAACCAACAGCCGGGTACGCGCCGGCACGCAGTAAATTGGCGCTCGCAGTGCGCCAGGTGGTGCGTCCTCGCACCGGAATCTGCTTAACGCTTTGCATACTAGGCGTCGTGCAGGCCACCCCGGCCGCCGCCAACCCGGAAGGCGGCAACGTGGTGGCGGGTGATGTCGAGATATCCCAGGCCTCCGCCAAAGAACTAGACATCCTGCAGGAGTCGAGAAAGGCGATTGTCGAATGGCAATCCTTCTCCATTGCCGCCGATGAAACGGTAAACATCACGCAGCCTGGTGCCGACGCTCTACTCCTCAACCGCGTCACAGGAGACAGCGTCTCTGACATTCTCGGCACGCTGCGGGCCAACGGGCGCGTGCTGCTGGTCAACCCCAACGGCGTTTTCATCGGCCAGGGCGCAAGCATCGACGCCGGCGGGTTGGTGGCTTCAACCGCTGATATCGATAACGCCAATTTCCTGGCCGAGCGCTACCAGTTTGACCTGGCCGGCAATCCGTCGGCGGCCGTGATCAACCACGGACGCATCACCGTTAAAGACCTTGGCCTGGTCGCTCTGGTCGCTCCCAGCGTCACCAACAGCGGTGTTATCACTGCCCGGCTCGGCCGGGTCAGCCTCGCCGCGGGAGACCGTTTCACACTAGACCTCTATGGCGACCGGCTGGTGAACCTGGTGATCGACGGCCCCGCGCTGGAGGGTACCCAGGCATCTGTCACCAACAGCGGCGATCTGCTTGCAGACGGCGGCATAGTGCATGTTTCCAGTGCCGCAGCGGCGGGAATCGTCGACCAGGTCATTAACATGTCGGGCTACGTTCAGGCCCGCTCTGTAGGCTCTCAGGGCGGTGCGGTAATGCTGGAAGGCGGCAACGGTTCGGTCCACCTGGACGGCGTGGTCGATGTCAGCGCCGAGGAGGGCGCCGGCGGCAGCGTCACCGTGTCCGGCGCCCAAATATCGGTGTCGGAGCAGGCCCGCGTAAACGCCAGCGCCGGGCGGCGCGGCGATGGCGGACAGGTGTCGGTGCGAGCCGTCGACAGCCTGGATTTTTCCGGGCAGATTGATGCCCGCGGCGGCACCGAACAGGGTAACGGCGGCTTTGTAGACACCTCTGCAGATCTCTTGACCGTGCGCGCTGCGGCCCGCGTCGACACGTCCGCGGAGGCCGGCGTCAGCGGCACCTGGCTGCTCGATCCGGTCAATCTCAGCGTAGTGGATACCGTAAGCAGCGCCGGTGAAATAGCCGCTGACGCGGTCGAGACCGGCCTGTCGTCGGGCAACGTGGTGCTGGAGGCAGAAGCCAGCATTACGGTTGACGCGGCGATCGATACCAGCGCGCAGACCGCCGCCACGCAACTGACATTTACCGACGAGAACAGCGACGGCAACCTGACCATCAACCTGAACGCGGCGATTGATCTGGGCGCCAACCAGACGCTGGCGGGAGAGGGCTCGCAGGTCAACGTGGCCGCGACCGCCAGCATTCAGGATGGCGTGGATGTCGCCGCGACAAACGCCACGGTGAGCGTCGCTGCGGGCAGCTACAACGAGTCGGTCACCGTGGATACCGCCGGGCTTACCCTCGCCGGGGCGCAGGCCGGCGTCGATGCCCGCGGCCGCAGCGCGGCTGAGAGCGCGTTGACCGGCAGCATACATATCACCGGCAATGCCGACGGCGCGACCGTCGACGGCATGACGCTGCTCGAGGGGGAGAACGTACAGGGCAGCCTGACGGCCCTATATCTGAACAGCGGCGCAAGCGGTATCACGGTGGAAAACACGCGCTTTGCGCGCTCCGGCGTTGTGGACGGCGATACCTATCGCGGCATAGTGAACGTTTTCAACGGTGGCCAGACCGGCCTGGTGATCAGAAACAACGCATTCTCCGGCTGGGCCACCGGTGTGTTCCTGAATCCCGTGGCTGGCAGTGCGGTGATACAGGACAACGATTTTGAAGGCAATTTTGTCGGTGTGTCCCTTGACGGACCCGAAGGCGTCCTCGTCACCGGCAACCGCTTTGCGGACAACCTGTTCGAAGGTCTCGGCGTGGGTCCGGGTGTTGCAAGCCCCTCGGCCTCAATCAGCGGCAACAGCTTTGACAACAACACGGTACACGTCGGGCTCTATGATCAGAATCTGAATCTGGATCTGAGCGATAACAACTTCGATGGCGTTGACGCAGACGCCATGAGCACCGCCGAACTGCTGGCGCTGGAGACGAAAATCGGCCACGGCGTGGACAGCACCGGGGGCTATTCCGGTTTCGCGTCGCTGAGGGGCGGGCACGTGTTTGTCACTGACGGCAACAGCATCAGCACCGGACTGGGTTTTGCGTCCGCTGGCGACACCGTCAACATCGCCGACGGCAACTACGACCTGGCCGGCCAACAACTGTTGATCGACACGGCGGGTGTTTCTCTGCTCGGCGAGAGCGAAGCCGGTGTCCTGATCGACGCCAGTGCGGTGCCCTCCTCCGCCGGCGTACTGGTACATTCCGACGGCGTCACGCTCGAGAACCTCACGATCCAGGGCCCGACCGCGAACACCTTCGGCCTCAAGCTGCGGCCGCTAACCGACGACTCCGCTGCCAGCTATACCGTGCGCAACGTCACCGTCCAGGGTAGCGGGCGCACCGAGATCGACATTCTCGGGGTCACCGGGGCGGTATTGGAGAACGTCACCGCGGATGGCCAGGACACGGGCGGCGTCGGCATCGCTATCACCGATTCTCACAATATCGACCTGTCCAACATCACCACCCGGGATAACCAGTGGGGCGGTATCGGAATCTTCTCGGCGGGTCGGTTTGCGACCGGCGGCACCAGCAATATCACGCTCAGCGGCAGCAATTCACTCAACGAGTCGAACCCTCTATACGCCGAGAACGACGTGGACAGCGGCGGCACCTTCTTCACCATCAGCGGCCTGGAGCTTGAGGGTTTCGAGTACACGGTGCAGAACAGCACCTTCCGCGGCGACAGCAGCGACCCGTCGGACTCGGAGGAGTTCACTTTCTTCCAGCGGGATCTGGACGATGCGGTGGCGTTTGCACTGTCGCTCAGCAACCCGCAGGACTCCGTGGTACGGCAGAATGCCTCCGGCACCAGCTATGTGGACACGGATGGCGACGTCAACCTGGACGCGGACGGCGACTATTTCGTAGGCAGCGATGGCGGCGTCAGCATGTCCATCCAGGCGGCGCTGGATGTGACCGCAAGCGGTGATACCGTTAACGTGCTGGCCGGAAGCTATCTTGAAAACCTGATCATGGCCACCCCCGACGTCACCCTGTCGGGCGCGAGCGGCGCGCTGCTTCAGGTGGGCCTCGGTGAAACTGGCGTCAGCATCAACGCCGATGGAATCACCGTGACGGGGCTCAGCATTGACGGTCCGTTCACAGACCCCTTCACCCAGGTGGACTGGGACAGCGTGGGCAACGCATTCGGGATGACCGTGGGTGCCAACGTCTCCGGCGTCAACATTGTCGACAACACCATAAGCAATACGCGCACCGGTGTCTCTTTCTTCGCCGGCAGCAGCGCCAGCGCCAGCGGCAACGTGATCGACAATACCAAGGGTTCTTTCCTGGTCCGCTCAGACGGGATCAGCCTGAGTGGAAACGCCTTCGGCACCAGCGGCAACGAATGGGATATCGTATTCCTGGACAGCGTCAGCGACGGCGCTTACGCCACCTCACCCCATGTCGATGAGGCGGCCTACGGCGCGGCCATCATGACACTGTCTTCGGACAACGGCGGCATGCACGTGCTGGACCGGCGGTACGGTTCCAACGGGCTGCTCGGCAGCACACCGCAGTTCGGCAACCGCTCTCATGTCGAGGTGGCCGAGGGCGCGAGTTTCACGGCTACGGACGACTTTAATCTCGGCAACGGCCTCGGTAACCAGCGGCAGCCGCTGGCCGGCGTCAACGATGCACTGGACGCCGCGGTCGCCGGGGCCTGGGTCAACATCGGCGCGGGCACCTACGCGGAAACGGTGAATGTGACCGAGGATGTCAATCTCATCTTCGACCCCGCCGGAGTAACCGTGGACGGACTGATTGTTGACGGCGACGCCGCCGTCGGACTTTCGGGCACGCTTGACGCTGACGACGGTCTGGCGATTCTGGGCGATGCGGTGTTGCTGGCAGACCTATCGATAGATACCAGTGGCGGCAACGGCGCGGTCAATTTCGCCGGGAGTCTGGACGGCAGCACCGACTCGGGAGAAGACCTGAATATTGATGCCGGCGCCGGCTTGGTAAGGGTCACCAATGTTGGGCAATCGGTTCGGCTGGGCGACGTTGTTATAGTCTCCGGTGATTTCGACGCTTCTGCCGGTTCTACCAGCGTTGCCAGCATGTCTGTCACCGCCAGCGGTGACGTGGACGTCGGACAAAGCACGCTGAACAGCCTGTTCTCCGTGGTACTGAATGCCCGCAACATCCTGGGCCGCATCATCTCTCAGGGTAGCGTCAGCCTTGGCGCCGGTGGAAGCATCGATACCCAGGTGGTCGCCCAGGAGGCCGTGTCGATGTTCGCCGTGAACAGCGTCGTCGCGAACATTAGCACACCGCAGAACGTCAATATCACCGCCGACAGTGTGAACGGCTCCATCGAGGGCAAGGGCGTTTCCGTGGCTGCCAGCAATAAAGTCACGCTGGACGTTGCGGCGGATGAAGCAGTGGATATCTCTGCGGAGGACATCGAGGGCTCCTATACCGGTGGCTCCTGACCGCAGCCACGGTCAC
>JANQGK010000305.1 GCA_028277365.1 Halieaceae bacterium
GATCCTTCGACGCCTCCATCCGGGCTGCGCTGCACGGCTGACCCGCATCGGTAGTCGTCCTGCTTGTGTTCCCCCGCCAGCAGGTTGACCGGACAGTACTCCGCTTCGAGCCCTTTCAGGTTGAGCGCAATACGCACCCGGTAGGCCGCTGACGAGCGCCAGTAGCTGTAAAGTTTCATGGACCACCGCCTCCTGTGAGGCGTTCAGTCTGCCTTGGGCGGGTGGTACTGCACAACCACCTGGTCGATTTTTCCGAAGATGCTGGCGCCGTTGGCGTCCTGCATTTCGATTTCGATTCGGTCGCCAAAGGACATGAACGGCGTGCTGGGCTTGCCGTCGGCTATAGTCTCCAGGCAGCGCACTTCCGCCAGGCAGCTGGAGCCGTCGGCGCTGCCCTGATTAGCCACGGTACCGGAACCGATCACGGTGCCGGCCGTCAGCGCCCGGCTCTTGGCGGCATGGGCAATGAGCTGGCCGAAGTCAAAGGTCATGTCGACACCGGCATTGGGCGCACCCACCCGGGTATCGTTGAGGGTCGACAGCATGGGCAGGTGCAGCTTGGCGCCATCCCAGGCATCGCCCAGTTCGTCGGGTGTGACTGCCACCGGAGTGAACGAGGTTTGCGGCTTGGACTGGTAGAAGCCAAACTGTTTGGCGAGTTCGGCGGGGATCAGGTTGCGCAAGCTGACGTCATTGCACAGGGCCACCAGCTTGATGTGCTCGCGGGCCTGCTGCGGGGTGGTACCGGCCGGTACATCGTCAGTGAAGACCACTACCTCGGCTTCGAAGTCGATGCCCCATTCCTCGTTCTCTACCTGGATGTCATCGGTGGGCCCGATAAACGCATCGGAGGCACCCATATACATCAGCGGATCGGTCCAGAAAGACTCCGGCAGCTCGGCACCGCGCGCCTTGCGCACCAGCTCCACGTGAGTGACGTAGGCGCTGCCGTCGGCCCAGTGGAAGCTGCGCGGCAGGGGGGCGGCTACTGCGCTCGGGTCGAAGGGGAACTCGCCGTCGGCATTGCCCGCCTCCAGCGCTTCGGCGCGGGCCTTCAGATCGGGTTCTACCTGCGCCCAGTTTTCCAGGGCGAGTTGCAGGGTAGGGGCAATGTCATAGGCGCCGACCGCGCGGCTGAGGTCGCGACTGACCACGATCAACTGGCCGTCGCGGCCGGATTTGAGACTGGCTAACTTCATGGGGTGTCCTGTGTTGTTGTGAGATGACTCGGTGCGACTCAGCCGGCCGCGTCGAAGTGCTTCTGCAGGCCGTCCCAGCAGCGAGTATAGTCGCGCTGCCGCAGGGAAGTATTCATGGCCCAGTAGGTCGGCTGTATCAGGTAGCGGGACTCCAGCATGAAGGCCATGGTGTCCGTGTAGCGGTCGGGCGCAAGCTCAGCGGAGCTGGCCTTTTCGAACACCGCGGCCTCGGGGCCGTGGCTGCTCATACAGTTGTGAAGACTGGAGCCGCCGGGCACAAAGCCTTCCTCCTTGGCGTCGTAGGTGCCCTCAATCAGGCCCATGAATTCCGACATGATATTGCGGTGGTACCAGGGTGGCCGGAAGGTGTCTTCCGCCACCATCCAGCGCGGCGGAAAGATCACGAAATCGATGTTGGCGACACCGGCGGTATCCGAGGGCGAGGTCAGCACCGTGTAGATGCTCGGGTCCGGGTGATCGTAGGACACCGAGCCCATGACGTTGAAGCGGGCGAGCTCGTACTTGTAGGGTGCCGAGTTTCCGGTCCAGGCTACCACGTCCAGCGGCGAGTGGCCGATGGGGGCGGTGTACAGATGGCCGGCGAACTTGCACAGCAGAGCGAATTCGCCCTCGTCCTCTTCGTAGGCGGCCACCGGGTACTGGAAGTCGCGGTCGTTGGCATAGCCATTGGCGCCCACCGGGCCGCGTTCGGGCAAGGTAAAGGGCGCGCCGTAGTTCTCACACACATAGCCCAGGGCAGTCGCGTCCAGCAGGTCGACTGCGAACTTCATGCCGCGGGGGATGACAGCTATCTCGCCTGGACCTAACCGCAGGCGTCCGCACTCAGTACGCAGGCGCAAGCCACCCTGCTGAGGAATGAACAGCAGCTCGCCGTCGGCGCAGTAGAAATAGCGCTGCTGCATAGATTGATTGATGGCGTAAAGGTGAACGCCCATGCCGGCCTGGGCCGTGGCGTCGCCGTTGACCGCAATAGTCACCAGGCCGTCGACGAAATCAGTGGGTTCCTCCGGGTAGGGCAGCGGGTCCCAGCGCAACACATTGGGGCTCACCGTGCCGGGGTCACTGCCGCCGGTTTCCAGCAGCCTCCCGTTGTAGGGCTGGAATTCCCCCTGCATGACCGATGGCCGGATGCGGTAGAACCAGGTGCGGCGATTGTGTGCTCGCGGGGCGGTGAATGCGGTGCTGCTGAACTGCTCTGCGTAGAGCCCGTACGCTACCTTTTGCGGGCTGAAACGGCCGCGGGGCAGGGCGTTCGCCAGTGCCTCGGTTTCGTGTTCATTGCCAAAGCCGCTTAGATAGCCAAAGCCGGTGAGATGGCCAGAGTCGGTCGGGGATTCCATGGGCGGGCACCGATATAGTTACAGTTGAAACTAATTGTCGTGGATGCGATTCCGACTGTCAATCCGCACCGCAGTGCTTTGACCCGTGTGGGGGCTAGGGAATCGCGGCCGCCTGCCCTAAAATGGCGCAAAGTCTAGGCCGAGCCCCCCCATGCAACAGGAAACGCCTTTCTCGAAGGCCCATGTCGTCAAAAACACCGCCCTGATTCTGGGCTGTATGGTCATTCTTGCCACGGTTCTGCGCTCGCTGGTGGCCGGCGAGGTCAATCTGCCGGCAGCGACCGCGGCGGCCATCTGCGCGGTGCTGCTGTTTGTCACCTATGCGAAGGTCAAGTCGGGAACTGCAGCCGACATCGGCGGACTGGCGCTGATGGTGATCGCCTTCGGCATATACGCGGTCCTGTCCTGGATCTCTGACGGCTTCACCGGTTCGATTATCTTCGCCGCCCCCATGTTGCCCCTGCTGGCGGGCTTGGTCATGAACAAGCGCGCTGCTCGCAATACCACGGTTGTGGTGGCGGCGCTGCTGCTGATTATCCTGTCCCGCCACCTCTCCGGTGACATGATCAAGAACATCGATTTCCCCGACGAAATCCGCTACTCCATGCGCGCGGTGGTCTTGTTGTTGGTGTTGGTGGGAGTGAACTGGGTGGTGTCTTTCTACGACATCGTCGAGCAGGCCAGCGTGGCACCTGCTGCCGTCGCCGCGCCGCACGATCCTCTCACAGGGCTGCTGCCACGCGGAGAGATCGACAAGTCTATTGCTCGCGACTTTGCACTGGCCCGACGCGCCGAGGCGCACTTCAGTTTTGCGGTGCTGGAGATCGACAACTATGCCGGGCTTGAGCAGGAGTACGGCAAGCTGGGTGCGGAAAACTGCCTGCTCGGGGTGGCAGATGCTCTGCGCTACTGCGTGCGACGGCGCGCTGATGATCTCGGCCGCTTCGGCGCCACCCAGCTCTGCATCTTGATGACCGACGACGGTACCGGTATGCAGCGGGTCGCAGACAAGTTTCTGGAAATGATGGGCAACCTTGATATCCCCGTGGACGCGACCCGGAACGTCCGCGTGACGGTGAGCATTGGCATATGCTCCGAGCCCGCCCGGGGCCTGGTGGAGCCGGAAGGCATCGTCACTGGTGCACTGCAGGCCCTGGCACAGGCCCAGTTGCAGCCCGGCAATAGCCGGGAACGGCTTCACCTCGAGGCAAACGGGAGCGCCTGATGCTGTTGTTGCTTTTGGCCCTGAGCCTGTTCGACGGCCAATCGCTGACCGGCTGGGCAGCCGTCGGCGAGGCGAACTGGCGAGTGGAGCAGGGTGCCATTGTGGCTGCGGGCGATGGCGACGGGTTTCTGCTGAGCCGTGGCGAGTACGGGGATTTCCGCCTGACCCTCGAGTTCTGGGTGGATGCCACCACCAACTCCGGAGTGTTCATCCGCTGCAGCGACCGCGGTCGTATACATCCGAATGATTGTTACGAGCTCAACATCTGGGACTTACACCCCCGGCAGGAAGCTCGTACCGGCGCCATTGTATTCCGAGCCATGCCGCCGCTGGCGCACGTGGAGACGGTGGGGCGCTGGAACCGGCTGGAAGTGACGGCAATCGGCGCCGAGATCGAACTGGCGATCAATGGCGAGGTCACAGCAAGACTGGACGACGCCCGCCTCGGCAGCGGCTTTATTGCGCTGCAGCACGCCGAGCAGGGCGTGGTGAAATTCAGAAATATTGAATTGACGGTAATGGAGGATTAATGCGCGCTGTTGTTGTTGTCCTGGTCGCCCTGGGTATCGGTGTCGGCGCCTGGTACCAGTTCGGCTCCGATGAAGCCGCTGGCGGCGGCCGGGCACCCATGGGCCCGGTACCGGTCACGGGCTGGGTACTGGAAGAACAGCCGTTCCAGAGCCGCGTGGAAGCGCTGGGCACGCTGCGCGCCTGGGAGTCGGTCACCATCACTTCCAGCGTGTCGGAGACCGTCGCGCGGTTGCATTTCGAAGACGGTCAGCGTGTCAATACCGGCGATCTGTTGGTGACTCTGCAGCAGGAAGGAGAGAAAGCCTCTCTGCGGGAACAGCAGGAGTTCCTGGCCGAGCAGGAGCGCGAGGTGGCACGGCTTGAAAACCTCGCCCGCCGCAACCAGGTGGCGCAGACCGAGCTGGATCAGCGCCGTACCCAGGCCGCCATCGCTCGCAGCCGCATCGAGCAGGAAAAGGCCCAGCTTGACGACCGCACCATCAAGGCGCCCTTCGGCGGCGTACTGGGCCTGCGCCAGGTCAGCCCCGGTGCCCTGGTCGAACCCGGTGAGATCATCACCACGCTAGACGATATCTCCCGCATGCGCCTGGACTTCACGGTGCCGGCCCGCTTCTTGCGTTTCTTGCAGCCGGGCCAGCAGATCGAGGCCTCCACCGCGGCCTACGTGCAGGCGTTCACCGGTGAGATCGCCGCGGTCAACAGCCGGGTGGACCCAGTGAACCGCTCGGTGACCGCGCGGGCGGTGTTCCCCAACGACAACGGCCTGTTGAAGCCGGGCATGCTGATGCAGGTGACGGTGCTGGGTGACCAGCGCAATGCCCTGCTGGTGCCGGAAGAGAGCCTGGTATCGCGGTCTACAGACCACTACGTGTGGCAGATCGACGGTGATACCGCGAAGCGCGTGTTTGTTGAAATCGGCGATCGCCGCCCAGGCTGGGTGGAAGTGCTCGATGGGCTGCAGGCCGGCGATCAGGTAGTGCGCGACGGTGTGGCGCGTTTGCGCGGTAACGAGAGTGCCGTACGCGTGCTGGAAAGCTAACGGCGGGACACGAGACATGTGGATTTCAGATACCTCCGTCAAACGCCCGGTGCTCGCCACGGTTTTCTGCGCGTTGCTGGTCGCCTTCGGCGTCATCTCTTTCGACCGGCTGCCGCTACGCGAATATCCCGACATCGAACCGGCCGTGGTCAGCGTCGGCACCAACTACCCCGGTGCCTCCGCCGCAGTCGTGGAAAACAAAATCACTGAAGTCATCGAGGACCGCGTCGCCGGCGTCGAGGGCATCAAGAGCATCACCTCCACTTCCCAGGACGGCCGCTCCAATATTCGCATCGAGTTCCGCCTGGGCCGCAACATCGACAACGCCGCCAACGATATCCGCGACCGGGTCTCCCGCATTCTCGACAACCTGCCGGAAGAGGCCGAGCCGCCGGAAGTGGAGAAAGCCGGCGACGACGACACGGTGATTTACTGGATTCACCTGGTGGAGCCCAGCATGACCGCGCTGGAACTCACCGATTACGTGCGGCGTTACCTGGAAGATCGTTTCTCCGCCCTGGACGGTGTGTCCCGGGTGCGGGTAACGGGCCAGCAGGTTTACTCCATGCGCATCTGGCTGGACCGGAACGCCCTGGTGGCCCGTGGCTTGACCGTGTCGGACGTGGAAGAGGCCGTACGGCGGGAGAATATCGAGCTGCCCGCCGGCACCCTGCAGTCGGTGGAGCGCGATTTTGTGATTCGCGTCGAGCGCGCCTACCAGTCGGCGGACGATTTCCGCCAGCTGGTGATTCGCCGCGGTGACGACGGCTACCTGGTGCGCTTGGGCGATGTGGCCCGGGTAGAGCTGGGCAGCGCCGAACGCCGCAGCCTGTTCCGCGGCAACGGCGAGTCCATGGTCGGCATGGGCATCGTCAAACAGAGTACCTCTAACGCGCTGACCGTGGCCAACGCGGTCAGCGACGAGGTCGATCGCATCAACGCCACCCTCCCTGAGGGCATGCGCATTGTGAAAAGCTACGACAAGTCGCTGTTCGTGCGCGCCTCGGTCAAGGAGGTATACCGCACGCTGTTTATCGCCGCGGTGCTGGTGGTTGTGGTGATTTTTCTGTTTCTCGGTGACCCCCGCAGCGTACTGGTGCCGGCGGCCACCGTGCCGATTTCGCTGATTTCCACTTTCACCCTGCTGTGGGCCTTCGATTACTCCATCAACCTGTTGACACTGCTGGCGCTGGTGCTGTCCATCGGCCTGGTGGTGGATGACTGTATTGTGGTGCTGGAGAACATCCACCGGCGTCTTGCCAAGGGGGAGTCGCCGCTGGTGGCAGCCTACAAAGGCGCTCGCCAGGTGGGCTTCGCGGTGATCGCCACGACCGCCGTGCTCATCGCCGTGTTCGTGCCGATCACCTTCCTGGAGGGCAATCTCGGCAAGCTGTTCAGCGAATTCGCCGTGGCCATGGCGGTGGCGGTGGTGTTCTCCACGCTGGTGGCCCTGACCCTGGCACCGGTCATCTGTTCCCGGCTGCTGACCAACGAGAGCACCCACAACCGGCTGGCCACATTCGTGGAGGGGCTCACAAGCGCTCTGGAGCGCCGCTACCGGGCCCTGTTGCAGAGAGTGCTGAAGGCTCCGGCGTTCACCGTCATCATCTTGATCGCCAGCATCGGACTTAGCGGCTGGCTGTTCCAGCAGGTGCCCCAGGAGTACGCACCCCGTGAAGATCGCGGCATCCTGTTCATGGTGGTGCAGGCGCCGGAAGGCTCCTCCTTCGACTACACCGTGCGCCAACTCTACAAGGTGGAAGAACGTCTGATGCCGCTGGTGGACAGTGGCGATATCAAGCGTCTGCTGATCCGCGCGCCCTCCTGGGGAGCCGGTGAGGCTTTTAATGGCGCCTTCTCGATCCTGGTGCTGGAGCCCTGGGACAGCGGCCGCCGCAACACCTTCGAAATCCTGGCCGATGCCCGCCAGCGTATTTCGGATATTCCGGGTGCGCGCATTTTCATCCGCTCTCAGCGCGCCCTCGGCGGCGATTCCAACCCGCCGGTACAGTTCTTTATCGGCGGCAATACCTATGAAGACCTGGACGAGTGGCAGTCCAAGCTGATGTTGGCGGTATCCCGGGAGCCTTTGTTTGTGGGCGCCGACACCGACTTCAAACCCACCAAGCCCCAGCTCAGGGTGCGCATCGACCGCGACCGGGCCGGTGATCTGGGGGTGAACCTGCTGGACGTCAGCCGCACCCTGGAAACTCTCATGGGCAACCGCAAGGTGACCACCTTCGTACTGGCGGGCAAGGAGTACGACGTTATTCTGGAGGGGGATCGCGTCAACCAGGGGTCGCTGACCGACCTCGCCAACATCTATGTGCGCTCCGGTGTAACCGGCGAGCTGATCCCACTCAGCAACCTGGTCACCCTCAAGGACCAGGCCGATGCCGGCCAGCTCAACCGCTACAACCGGGTACGGGGTATTACGCTGACATCAAACCTGGCCGACGGTGTGTCCCTGGGTGAGGCGCTGGCGTGGTTGGACAACTGGGTCGGTGAGAACCTGCCCAACGAGGCCAGTATCGACTACAAAGGCGAGTCGCTGGAGTACAAGGATGCTGGCCGCTCGGTGGCTTTCATTTTCGGTCTTGCGCTGCTGGTGGTGTTCCTGGTGATGGCCGCACAATTTGAGTCTTACGTGCATCCCTTCATCATCCTGTTGACCGTGCCGCTGGCACTGGTAGGCGGGCTGGGCGGTCTGCTGCTGTTCGGCCAGACCTTAAACATCTTCAGCCAGGTCGGTCTGATCATGCTGGTGGGGCTGGCCACCAAGAATGGCATTCTCATTGTCGAGTTCATCAATCAGCTGCGCGATGCCGGACGCGACTTCGACGAGGCGATTCTCAACGGCGCGGCGTTCCGTCTGCGGCCGATTATGATGACAGGCTTCACCACCGTGTTCGGCGCCGTGCCGCTGGTGCTGTCCACCGGCCCGGGCTACGAGTCGCGGATGGTGATCGGCATCGTGGTGATGTGCGGTGTGGCGGTGTCCAGCGTGATCACCCTGATCGCCGTGCCGGTGGCTTACAAGCTGTTGGCAAAGAACACCACCGCGCCCGGAACCGTGGCCAAAGAGCTGGAACAGGAGCTGACAGCGACCTGAAGCCCGCTACCTGCGGCTGGGTATACCTGAGACGGCACTTTAGCAGTAAACTCTGGCTTTATAGTGTAAGTCACTGATAGTATTGGGAATTTAGCTAGGGGGTGCAGGCATGGGGAAGATCTTGGAACACGGTGCGCTGACGCGGCAAGACTTGGAAGCCCACTGGATGCCCTATACGGGCAACCGCCAGTTCAAAAATGACCCGCGCATCATTGTCGGCGCCGAGGGAGCCTGGTACCTCGACAGTAAGGGCCGCCGTATCTTCGACGGCCTGTCGGGACTGTGGTGTTGCGGCGCCGGCCACAACCGCCCGGAGATTGCCGAGGCGGTTTATCACCAGCTACAGACACTGGACTACTCGCCGGGTTTCCAGTTCGGCCATCCACTGTCGTTCCAGCTGGCCAACAAACTGGTGGAGATCACGCCTGACGGACTCGACTATGTGTTCTTCACCGGCTCCGGCTCTGAATCCGCCGATACCTCACTGAAGATGGCCCGCGCCTATTGGCGTATGAAGGGCCGCCCGGAAAAGACCAAACTGATCGGCCGGGTGAAGGGCTATCACGGAGTGAACTTCGGCGGCATTTCCGTGGGCGGTATCGGCGCCAACCGCAAGCTGTTCGGCACCGCGGTGGATGCCGACCACATGGCCCACACCATCCTCAAGGAAAACGCCTTCAGCAAGGGCCAGCCGGAGACCGGTGCGCACCTCGCCGATGAACTGATCGAAATGCTGGCACTGCATGACGCCTCCAACGTGGCGGCGGTGATCGTTGAGCCGATGGCCGGCTCCGCCGGCGTCATCCCGCCGCCGGTCGGGTACCTGCAGCGGCTGCGGGACATCTGCGACGCCAACGACATACTGCTGATCTTCGACGAGGTGATTACTGCCTTTGGTCGCTGCGGCGCCATTACCGGCGCCGACGCTTTTGGCGTGACACCCGATATTCTGAATATCGCCAAGCAGGTGACCAATGGTGCCGTGCCGCTGGGCGCGGTGCTGGCCAAGGGCGATATCTACAAGACCTTCATGGAGAGCGGGGGCCCGGAGTACGCGCTGGAGTTTCCCCACGGTTACACCTACTCGGCGCACCCGGTAGCCTGTGCGGCCGGCCTGGCAGCTCTCGAGATCCTCGAGAAGGAGAAGCTGATTGAGCGGGTAGCCGAAGAGGCGCCGTACTTCGAACAGCAGCTTCACAGCCTCAAGGGCCTTCCGCATCTCACCGATATCCGCAACTACGGCTTTGCCGGCGCCCTGCAGCTGGAGGCCTATCCGGGCGAGCCGCTGCGCCGGCCTTTCGAGGTCGCCATGCGCATGTGGGAGAAGGGCTTCTACGTCCGCTACGGCGGCGACTGCATCCAGCTCGGCCTGCCGTTCATCACCGAACGCGCTGAGATCGACTCCCTGGTCGAGGCGCTGTCTGACAGCCTTAAGGAAAACGCCGGCGGTTAGTACGGCTTCTCAGCGACACTAAGCCGCGCGAGCGGCACCCGAGGTCCTTCCGGGACGCGCTAAAAGCATGACGTCCCTGTCTCGCTCGACTGCGGCCATCCATGGCCGCAGACGGTCCCGGAAAGACCCCGGGCACCCCTCGCGCTCCGTCTGCGTAATCCAATTACCGTTCTTCGAGTGGCCTGCGCCGACGCATGCTTTAGAAAAGGGCGTGAGCTGGGCCGCCCCTATCCCTGACCGTCGACGGCCAGGGATGGCCGTCGCCGAGCGAGACAGGGACGTCATGCTTGCAGCGTGTCAGGGATAGGGGCGGCCCAGTTCGCGCCCGTCCTACGAAGCACTACTTACCGAACAGAGAAGAATGAGGAGATGGTCTCAGCTTCCCACATGGTGTCGCGGTAGCCGAGGTTGATCATTTCGTCGATGAAGGGCTGGGCGAAGAGCAGGTAGCTGGCAGCCATGGCACCGCCACCGCTGGCGGTGGCGCCAGTGCGGCGCAGGAAGGCCCGCAGGCTGCGGGGCAGGTAGCGGATCTTGCGCCCGGCAATCTTGTCGACTTCTTCCGACGGCCAGATGATCAGGTTGTCCACCGGCTTCAAGCGGATACCCTCGGCATCTCGCAGCTCCTCCGGGATCAGGCGCACCAGTTCATTGATGCGCTCAAGATGCTCGATATCGCCTTCCAGCGTGTCCACGAAGGCACTGTTGAGCATGTGCCCGACGATCTGCGCTATCGAGGGTGAGTGCCGGGTTCTGGGGCCGCCACGCGGTTTTGGGGCGCGGTTGCCGCTGACACCAACGACAAACACCCGGTCGGCCCCCAGATGCAGCGCGGGACTAATAGGTGAAAGCTGACGCAGGGCGCCGTCGCCAAAATACTCGTACTCGATGCGGGTGGTGGGGAAGAGAGTGGGTATCGCCGACGAGGCCATCAGGTGGTCTGCATTCAGCAGCGCCGGACGGCCGATACGGCGATGCCGGCGCCAGCCCTGCAGCTCCGGGCGGCCCTGGAAGAAAGCCACCGACTGCCCCGAGGTATAGCCCATGGCGGTGACGCTGACCGCGTGGATGTCACCGCGTGCAATCGCGCGGTCGATACGCTCGAAATGCACCTTGCGATTGATCAGCTCGCGCAGCGGTGAGTTGTCCAGCAGGGCGATAGGGCGGGTGAGGCCCACGCCCTGGTTGCCCAGCGAACCCAGCACCCGGGTGAGTCCGCGCAGCACTTCCCGCCAGCCGTAGCGGTAGACGTTGCCGGGATCGAGGTCCCGCCAGATGCCTTCCAGTTCCGCTACCGCGTCGCGGAAGCAGCCCTCGTGGGCCGCGAGAGTAACCGCGTTGATGGCGCCGGCGCTGGTGCCGCAGATGATCGGAAACGGGTTGCAGGCGCCCTCCGGCAGAATGTCGGCCACCGCCTTGAGCACACCGACCTGGTAGGCAGCGCGGGCGCCGCCACCGGAGAGGATCAGGGCGTTCTTCAAACGCGTTGCCTCAATGAGCTGTGCAGCTGCCGTCGATAGCTAGCCCGCTACCGGCACCGATGGCCGGCGCAACTCTTCCCCGTAGCCTGTCAGGCATCCTGTTCTCCTTATCGTTGTTATGAGGCCGGCTAACTGATCAGCCGGCGGGTGAGGGCGATGCGCATGCCCTCCGGCAAATACTTGTCGAGCAGCGCCCACCAGCGGGCGGCGCTGCCCACCACATAGCTGACCCGGGAGCCGCCGGCCGCCCGCTCAATGGCGGCGGCGATGTCCTCCGGGGTGAGGCTGATCCTGCCTTCACCCGTGGTATTGGCCTGCACGTCGTGGGCCATGGGTGTATCCACCAGGTGCGGTTTAACGCAGCTTACCCGGATGCCGTGTGGCTGCCACTCGATATGCAGAGCCTGGGTGATGGCGTTGACGTAGAACTTGGTGGCGCTGTAGACCGCTAACTTGGGAATGCCGTGGATGCTGGAGGCGGAGCACAGGTTGACCAGGCAGGCATCAGGTGCGCCTTTCAGATAGGGAAAGGCCAACTGGGCGACATGGGTGAAGCCGCGCACGTTGATGTCGATCATCAGGTCGTGGGAATTAGCGTCGATCTCGGTAAAAGCGCCGGCACTCAGCACTCCTGCGTTGTTCACCACCAACGAGATCTTTCCATCGGCGCCGCTGGCAAAGTCCGCCAGTGCCGCGGCGATGGAATCGCGGTCAGTGACGTCGCAATAGCCGCTGTGGGACTGTGCAAACAGGCTGTCGGCCATGGCCTGTTCCAGTGCCTCGCGGTTGATGTCGTAGAGCCCCACGCGCCAGCCCAGGGTGGCATAGCGCCTGGCGGTGGCGAGGCCGATACCCGATGCGGCACCGGTAATGAACACGCTTTTCACGCCAAGTTCTCCCAATGGCGGCCATTTGCCCCAGAATAGCCGCTATCTGCTTCACATTTCGACAAGTTTTGTCGTTCTTGTTGGAGGTGGGAAGGCGATAATAGATGACCCTAGTGCTGCAGAGCGTTCAAACCGGGCGGCTAAGGGCGTCATTGCGTTGCGGCCAAGGTGACGACATGTGTTGATGTCGGGTGACACGCGATAGCGCTTTGTGCGTATTGACCAATACCCGCGCCCTGCGCGCGTTAATGAATAAAGGTGTACGGCGGGATAGCCAATGAATGTCCAGGAGTTGCTTCGTTACGGTGCCGCGGGCCTGCTCGCGTTCACGACCGATTTCAGCCTGCTGTATCTGCTGACGGAGTACGGCGGACTGCACTTCCTGGTCTCCAACCTGATTGGCTATTCCTCCGGCCTCGTCCTGGCCTATGCACTCAACTCCAACTGGGTGTTTAGTGCGCGCCGATTTGAGAATCGCTACCTGGATTCGGCCTGTTCGCCGGCGTGGTATTGACCGGGCTTGCCATCAGCGAGGGGGTCATGCTGGCGCTGGTGACGTCTACGGAAGGCCACTACATGTACGCCAAGCTGGTCGCGGCCCTGTTTGTAGGTGGCCTGAATTACGCGGCCCGCAAATACTGGTTGTTTGCCCCGGCGACCGCCGGCGACTCGCGCTGAACAGTTGGCAGCCCGCCCCTAGCGGCGGATTCCGAGCTTTCTCCCCACACCCTCAGGCATACCCAGCGCCTGGCCGCGTTCCAACTCGGCCTGGAAGCGCACCATCTGCTCTTCACTGAAAGTGGTGCTGCGGCGGGTGTCCATGTCGATGTACATGCCCAGGTTTTCGTTGGTGGCTGCCAGGTAAGCTTCTTCCGCGTGGTAGAGGCAGTGGTAGAAGTGCAACCGCTTGTGATCGTAGTCCACCAGCTGAGTCGTGAAGCGCAGTGGGTTGCCCTCCATCAGCTCGGCGACAAAATCGATGTTGGCCGCCAGGCTGAAGGTGGATTTGCCGGCCTGCTGTTTATGCTCCAGGCCAATACCCAGGTAGTCGTAGAAGCCGTCAGTGGCTACCTGGTCGAAGGCCACCAGATAGTAGCCCATGTTCATATGGCCGTTGTAATCGATCCACTCGGGTTGGACCACTGCGGAGCTGGTGAACAAGGTGTCGGACATTGGCCTCCCCGTGACGGGTATTCTGTAGTTCCTCTCGGGCATTCATAATACGGTCTTGGTCAACGAACTGTCGATTTCCGCCACGGCGGGGCTGACAGGGGGCACCCCGCGCTGTAGCTTAAAAAAAAATGAGTAGCTTGGAAAAACTGATGCAGCCGAGGTCGTTCCATGCCTGATCAAGAGCAGCCACCCCACAAGACCAGCCCGCAGGACCGCCAGCCCGGGCAGCCGCAGGACGGGCACAATCCCTACCTGCTGCCGCTGCTGCTGATCGCGTTCACGGTTTACTACCTGACCAACTTCGCGCTGGTAGACGGCCCCGAGCAGATCAGTTACTCGCAGTTCGTCGAGGAAGTCTCGACCAACCGCGTTGAGTCGGTGCTGATCAAGGGTCGCGACGTCCGAGGCAGTTATCAGGGCGGTGCCGGAGTTGAGGGTCGGTCATCCTACGACTTCCGCGTAACCATTCCCGAGCTGGAGGGTGAACGGTTGCTATTGCTGCTCGAGGAGCACGACGTCACCGTGGACGTCCGCGCCGACCAGGCACCCTACTGGCAGCAACTCCTGTTTGGCTTCCTGCCCTGGTTGTTGATCATTGGCCTCTTTATCTGGTCCAGCCGTGCGCTAAGGCGCAGTCTCGGGGGCGGGGTCGGGGGTGGCGGAGTCTACGGTTTCGGTCGCTCCCGGGCGAGGCGCCAGGCTCCAGATGCCGATGGGCCGCGGTTCGATGATGTAGCCAATCTGGAATCCGCCAAGGCCGACCTGTGGGAAGTGGTGGATTACCTGAAGGATCCCGAACGCTACAGCGAACTGGGCGCAAAAATGCCAAAGGGCGTGCTTATGATGGGCGCTCCCGGCACCGGCAAGACCCTGTTGGCAAAAGCGGTGGCGGTAGAGGCCGGCGTGCCGTTCTTCTCGGTCAGCGGCTCAGAGTTCATCGAGATGTTCGTCGGCGTGGGCGCTTCCCGGGTCCGGGATATGTTCCTCACCGCCCGCAAGGAGGCCCCGGCGCTGATCTTCATCGACGAGATTGATTCGGTGGGCCGGGTTCGCGGCACCGGCATTGGCGGCGGCAACGACGAGCGGGAACAGACCCTGAACCAGGTGCTGGCGGAGATGGACGGATTCGACCCCGGAGAGCCCATCGTGGTGCTGGCAGCCACCAACCGGCCAGACGTACTGGACCCGGCCCTGCTGAGGCCGGGGCGATTTGACCGCAAGGTGGTGCTGGATATGCCACAGCGCAAGGCACGGGCGGAGATTCTCGCCGTGCACAGCCGCGGCAAGCCGGTTGCCGAAGATGTGGACCTGGATGAGGTCGCCGCCACTACCGTCGGGTTCTCGGGCGCGGACCTTGCCAACCTGGTTAACGAAGCTGCGCTGGCCGCGGCTCGCAACCGGCGCAAGATCATCATTCGCGAGGATTTCGTTGCCGCCCGCGACAAGGTGCTGATGGGCGACCCGCGGGCCGACCTTCTCAACCCTTCGGAGCGCGAGCGCGTTGCCTGCCACGAGGCCGGGCACGCCATTGCGGCCTGGTTCCAGGAGGGCACCGACCCGCTGGAAAAAGTCAGTATCGTGCCCCGCGGCAGGGCGCTTGGGATGACCGAGCAAATACCCGAGGAGGACCGGCACAATATCGACGAGGATTTCCTGCGCTCGCGGCTGGTCATCATGCTCGCGGGACGCGGCGCCGAGAAGCTGCGCTTCGACAATGTCAGCACCGGCGCGGCGGACGACCTGAAGCAGGCGACGCGATTGGCCTACCGTATGATCAGCCAGTGGGGCATGGCGGAGGAGTTGGGGCCGGTGGGCTACAGCGTGGGCGATGAACACCCATTCCTTGGACGCGAACTGGCTGGTCCCAGAGAGTTCGGCGAGGACACGGCCCGGCGTATTGACGAGGAGGTGCGCAGCTGTCTGTTCCGGGCGGAGACCGCGGCGGCCGAGTTATTGGCGCAACACCGGGGCGAGCTGGACGCGCTGGTGGACGCGCTACTGAAACAGGAGACGCTGTCGCGTGACGAGGTGGCGCAGCTGTTCGAGCGCGCCACACCGGCCCCGGTTACACGAGAATATGGTCGATGATTTCTTCGACCGAGCAGGTAGTCAGGTCCTTGTCGAGGGTGCGTGCTACCAGCTTGCCGAGGGGCTTGGGCAGCTCGCCGTGCAGCATGCCCAGGAACTTCGGCGGCGCAACCAGTACCAGTGATTCGAAGTGCTGTCGGTTGTGCATGTCCTTGAGATGCTGCCCCAGCATGTGTGCGAAAGTCCGCTCCTCGTGCTCTTTTGGCGAGGTGGGTGCGTCGTAAGTATCCCCCCTGTCGGTGGATCGGCCCGACGCATCCGAGACCAGCTCACGGTTTGACAGCCGAGCCTGCGTGTGGACAAAACCCTCAACTTCTTCAAGCTTGAACAGGGTCGAGTGGGACGCAAATATGCGTGCGCGTGCGTTGTCGGCCACTATCACTCTGGTTTCCATCGTTTACCTCCCATGCCGCGGGTGATGGATGATTTTTCAGGCTAGCACCGGCAAACCCGATGTCGCGACTGACCAGATCAAGAAAGTACGGAATTTCCGCACACCTGCTCAGCCTTGCGGTAGTCACGGGTTTGTTTGATCCCGCGCAAGTGTTTCAGGCCCAAAAGACGTAAGCTGGGCCAGTGACCGTCTGAAACAGTGGGAGAATTCGCCATGCCAAGCCGTTTTTGCCTCGCGGCCCTGTGCGGGCTGTTATCCATGGCGGGCTGTACCTTCGGCCCCGAGTCACCACGCGGTTTTGCCCTGCCCAAAGGGGATGCCGAGGTAGGCCAGGCGACCTTTGAGGAACTGCGCTGCCACGACTGCCACAGCGCCGAGGGCGTGCCCCAACGCGACCCGGCGGCCACGGACATCCACCTGCCGTTAGGCGGCAAATCCACCCGCGTCACGACTTACGCTGCGTTGGTCACCTCCATCATCAACCCTTCGCACCGTTTCTCTGCACGTATGCCGCGGGCCGTTGCCAAAGAGGACGACAGCTCGCGCATGCCGGTTTACAACGAGCTGATGACGGTGCAGGAGCTGATTGACCTGGTCGCCTACCTGCAGCCTCAGTACGAGGTGATTGTGGTGTCACCCAATAGCTACGAGACTTACTATCCGTAAGAGCCTCTACCGGGCCCTGGCGGGCGAACAGACCCGATCTTGTCCAACTTGCGTATCAGTTTGCAGAATAAAGTGGGCGCCCGGCAGCGGGCCTAAGCCCTGTTATCGCGAACACCTCAGAGGAACAGCATGAGCAAGCACACTGCACGGCCGCTGGACGGCATCCGCGTGATTGAAATGGGACAGCTACTGGCGGGGCCGTTTACCGGGTCCATCCTGGCCTACTTTGGCGCGGAGGTGATCAAGGTTGAACCGCCGGTGACCGGTGACCCGATTCGCGGCTGGCGCATCCTGGACGAGGACGGCACTTCCCTGTGGTGGCGCAGCATCGGCCGCAACAAGAAGAGCGTAACCCTGGACCTGAAGAGCGAAAAGGGCCGGGATATCGTGCGCGAGCTGATGAAGACTGCCGACGTGGTGGTGGAGAACTTCCGCCCCGGTGTCATGGAAGAGTGGGGCCTGGGGCCCGACGACCTAAAGCCTTTCAACCCCGGGCTCATTTTTGCACGCATCTCCGGCTACGGGCAGACCGGGCCTTACAGTTCCAAGCCAGGCTATGCCTCGGTGACCGAGGGCGTATCGGGCTTTCGTTACCTCAACGGCTTCCCGGGCCAGCCGCCGGTGCGCCCCAACCTCAGCGTGGGTGATACCGTGTCGGCGATCCACGCCGCCCTGGGGGTTTGCCTCGCGCTACTGCAGCGGCACAATCAGCCCGAGGAGGGTCAGGTGGTCGATGTGGCCCTCTACGAGTCCATGTTCAACCTGATGGAATCGGTAGTGCCCGAGTACGCCGGCGCCGGCATCATTCGCGAACCTTCTGGTACCACCATCACCGGCATCGTGCCCACCAACACCTACACCTGCGCCGACGGCAAGTACGTGGTGATCGGCGGCAACGGTGATTCGATCTTCAAGCGACTGATGGTCGCCGCCGGCCACCCGGAAATGGCCGAGAACCCGGCCATGGCCAACAACGCGGGACGGGTGGAGCATGAGCCCGAGATAGACAAGGCGCTGGAGGACTGGTGCGCGTCACTGCCGGCGTCGGAAGTCGTCGATATCCTCGAGAAGGAGCGGGTACCAGTAGGCCTGATGTACAACGTCGAGGACCAGTTTAACGACCCACACTTCCGCGCCCGTGGCATGTTCGAGGAAGTGGACGTGAACGGCAAGACCCACACCATCCCCGCGATTACGCCGCTCCTCTCCAAAACTCCGGGCCGTACCGACTGGCCCGGTGCAGAGGTCGGCGCCCACAACGACGAAGTGTTGAAGGGCATTCTCTCGCTCAGCGATGACGATGTGGCTGCCTTAAAAGAGCAGGGCGTCTGTTAACGGCGCTACACCTGATTGGGTCTGGGAAGCAGCAGATTCTTGGCAACCTCGTAAGCTGCTGGGGTCGCAGCGATGCGCTAGCAGATCCTCGGAAGTTGTTCGCCGTGCAGCCAGTCCACCACCCGTTCACCGCCGATGGCGGTGGACATCCGTACCAGTCGCAGCTCGTCCTCGATCACCTCGCCGACGATAGCCGCGTCCTCGCCACAAGGGGCGCTGCGCATTGCGGCGACCATCGCATCGGCTGCCTCTGGCGCGACGATGGCAATCAGCTTGCCTTCGTTGGCGACGTTGAGCGGGTCTAGCCCCAGCAGTTCACAGGCGCCTTTCACTTCTTCGCGCACCGGTAGCGACGCTTCCTCGAGGCGAACGCCGACGCCTGATTGGTGGGCAATCTCGTTCAGGGTGGCGGCCAGCCCGCCGCGGGTGGGGTCGCGCATCAGGCGCAGGGCGGGGCCGTTCTCGGCGACCATGGCCGCCACCAGGTGATTGAGTGAGGCGGAATCCGAGCACAACTCGGTGGCGAAGCGCAGCCCCTTGCGCAGGGACATGATGGCCACTCCGTGATCGCCGATGGTGCCGGACACAATGACCTTGTCACCCGGTCGGGCGCAATCGCCGCCCAGCGCCAGCCCGGCCGGGACCCGGCCGACCCCCGCGGTGTTGATGAACACGCCGTCGCCCTTGCCGCGCTCCACGACCTTGGTATCACCGGTCACAATTGCCACCCCGGCTTCCCGGGCGGCGGCTGCCATCGAGTCGACGATGCGCGCCAGGTCGGCGAGCCTGAAGCCTTCTTCGAGGATAAAGCCCGCGGTCAGGTACAGCGGGACGGCGCCGCCCATGGCGAGGTCGTTGACTGTGCCGTGCACCGCCAGGCTGCCGATGTCGCCGCCGGGAAAGAACAGTGGCGATATCACAAAGCTGTCGGTGGTCATCACCATGCGGCCGGCGTCCACATCGAAGCTGGCCTGGTCGTCACCGCGGTTCAGCATAGGGTTGTCGAAGGCTTGCCGGAACAGCATGTCTACCAGGTCGGCCATCGCGCGGCCGCCGGCGCCGTGGCTCATATCGACCTTGCCGTTGACCAGGTCGAGTTTGCGCGCCTGGCGCCGACCCGCCTCAGCCATGGCGTCGTGATTGCCCTTATCGTATTGCACGGCGCTTCTCCCGCTGCTGTTTCTGACGGCGCTGCTCGGCCTCGGCCTGCTGGCGGAAGCGTCCGTAGGTGTAGTAGGCGGCGCAGGCCCCTTCGTCAGACACCATGCAGGAGCCCAGCGGGTTATCCGGCGTGCAGCTGGTGGCGAACAGCTTGCAGTCGGTGGGCTTCTTCACGCCGCGCAGGATCGCCGGGCAGTCGCAGCTCTTGGTGCCGCGGGCGTACTGGTAGTGCATGTTGAAGCACCGCTCGGCGTCGAACTGGGAAAACTCGTCACGAATGCGCAGGGCCGACTCGGGGATGTCACCGAGGCCGCGCCACTCGAAGCTGGGGCGGCGCTCGAACACCTGCTGCACAATGGCCTGGGCGCGCTGGTTGCCCACCGGCGTTACCGCGCGGGTGTACTGGTTCTCGATCTCTGCGCGCCCGGCGTTGAGCTGTTCGATCAGCATGAGGATAGACTGCAGCACATCCAGTGGCTCGAAACCCGCGATTACCACCGGCTTGTGGTGGTGGGCGGCGCAGAAACGATAGGCGTCGGAACCGATTACCACGCTGACGTGGGCGGGGCCGATAAAGCCGTCCACTTCTACCGGCTCGTCGCCTTCGCCCACCGCGAGAATGGCATTCATGGCCGCGGGGGTAAGCACGTGGTTGCAGAACACGCTGAAGTTGTCGATGCCCCGGTCCCTGGCTTGCAGTATGCCCAATGCCGTGGGCGGGGTGGTAGTTTCAAAGCCGATGCCGAAGAACACCACCCGGCGGTCGGGGTGGGCCTGGGCCAGTTCCAGGGCGTCACTTACCGAGTACACCATGCGTACGTCGGCACCGTCGGCCTTGGCTTTCATCAGGCTGACGCCCTTGCTGCCGGGTACGCGCAGCATGTCGCCGTAGGAGGCGAGGATCACCTCAGGGTTTTCAGACGCCAGCCGCACCGCCATGTCCAGGCGGCCGATCGGCAGCACACAGACCGGGCAGCCTGGACCGTGGATCAGCTCGACATTGCCGGGCAGCAGGTCCGGTACACCGTAGCGGAACACGGCGTGGGTGTGGCCGCCGCAGAACTCCATCAGCCGGTAGTCGCGATCGGTGCTGGCCGCTGCTGCAATCGCCTTACCGAGGGCCCGGGCGCGTTCGCCATCGCGGAACTCGTCAATATACTTCATGCACTTGCCTCCAGGACGCCGCCCCCGCTCATAGCGGCCAGGGTGCGTTCCGCCTCAGCCTGGTCGAGGCGCGAGAGGGCGTAACCCACATGCAGGATCACGTAGTCACCCACCGACAGGTCATCCACCAGGGCGGTATTGATTTCGCGGATGACGCCGCCGCTGGACGCTAGCGCGTGTTCGTCGTCAACGATCTCGGTAATGCAGACGGGTATTGCGAGGCACATCAGCTCACCTCCTGAGCAGAAACGGGTTCCAGCAGCCGGCGTCGGCCTATCCAGGCCTGACCCAGACTGATACTGCCGTCATTGGGCGGCATGCTGGCGGGCAGCAGGGGAATCAGCCCGGCGCGGCGCAGGCGGTCGGGAATATGGGTGGCCAGGTAGCGATTGAGGAAGCAGCCGCCGGCCAGTGCCACGGTGTCGATACCGGTGGTTTCTGCGGCGTGCGCCGCCCACCTTACCAGCGCTTCGATCAGGGTGCCGTGAAACAGGCTGGCGCCGGTCACCGGGTCGTCGCAGTCGGCCAATGCTGCCAGCAGCGGGGTAAAGTCCAGGCGGCCGCCTTCCAACGCATAGCCATCATTTAGAACCAGCGGAGCCTTCACCAGAGATTCCAGTTGCATGGGCGCCTCGCCTTCGTAGGCAGCGCGGGTGTTGACGCCGAGCAGGCCGGCCGCAGCGTCGAACAGGCGGCCCGCGGCAGAGGTGGTCGGTACGTCGCCCTCGGCCAGCAAGCTCATCAGCGCCGGCGCCAGGGGTTCGTCGGCAAAGCGTGTTTCGATTTCATGGCCGCGCCCCAGCTGCTGCAACACGCCGGCGGCCAGGCGCCAGGGTTCGCGCGCTGCGCGGTCGCCACCGGCCATCGGGATAGGCGCCAGGTGCCCCAGGCGCTGGAAACCGCTACCTTCGAGTTGCATCAACTCGCCGCCCCAGGCCTCACCATCGGCCCCGAGCCCGTGACCGTCGAGGGCGATCCCCAGGGCCGGCCCCTCGTGGCCGCTCACCGCCAGCACCGCGGCGAGATGGGCGTGATGGTGTTGAACGCGTACCAGCGGGACCTGGCACTCCTCGGCGAGCTGTTCTGCCAGTCGGGTGGCCGCGTAGTCGCGGTGCCAGTCGCAGGCCATGGCTTCGGGCCGGGTTTCCAGCATGGCCAGCAGCTGTTCGACACTCTCGCGCTGGAAGCGGACGGTAGCCGGCGTATCCAGGTTGCCAATATGCGGTGACAGCCAGGCTTGCTGCTCGCGCAACAGGGTCACAGTGTTCTTGAGGTGGGCGCCAAGACCCAGCACCGCGGGGCCGGCTTTTGCCAGGGGTATGGCAGTGGGCACGTAACCACGGGCGCGGCGGATCAGGCGCGGCTCGCCGTCGATCACCCGCAGCACCGAGTCATCGGCCCGGGCGCTGATCTCGCGGTCGTGGTCGATCACCAGATCGGCTGCGCCGGCAAGTTGTTCGCGTGCCTCGCGGTTATCGATGATCAGCGGATCGCCGCTGAGGTTGGCGCTGGTCATGACCAATACAATGTCCTGGGATTGCTCCAGCCATGCCATACCCTCGGGCTCATTCAGCAAGGCGTGAAACAGCAGGTAGTGCATGGCGGTGTAGGGCAGTAGCACGCCGAGACTGTCGAGGCCGGGTGAGAGTTCGCGCGGCAGCGTGCCGTCGCCCTCCAGCACCACCACCGGACGCTCGGGCCGCTGCAGGCAGTCGCGCTCGACCTCAGTAAGGCTGGCGTAGAGCGCAGCACTCTCCGTATTCAGCACCATGACCGCGAAGGGCTTGCCGTCCCGGCGCTTGTTCTGCCGCAGCCGCGTAATCGCTTCGGGGTTACGGCCGTCGCAGGCGAGGTGGAACCCTCCAATGCCCTTGATGGCAACGACACCGCCACGCTCAATCACTGCGGCCGCTTCACTCAGCGGGTGGGACAGGCGCGGGCCACAGTTTTGGCAACAGGTGGGTTCGGCGTGGAAGCGCCGGCTGGCGGGGTCCTGGTATTCCGCCCCACAAGCGCCGCACAGGTCGAAGTCCGCCATGCTGGTGGCGGCGCGATCGTAGGGCAGACGCCGGGTCATGGTGTAGCGTGGGCCGCAGTTGGTGCAGGCGATAAACGGGTGCAGGTAGCGGCGGTTGTTCGCATCGAACAGCTCGTCTAGACAGTCGGCACACAAGGCGGTGTCGGGAGGAATGGCCGCGCTGGCGAGCGTCCCGGCAGCAGTCTCGCGAATGGCAAAGCCTTCGCTGTCGAGAACGGGCAGGGCAGTTTCCTGGAGCTGGTCGATACGCGCCAGTGGCGGCAGCTCCCGCTGCAGCGTAGTTATGAAGCCATCCAGGTTGATACCCTCGGCCTCGATCACCACGCCGTCGGGGCCGTTCTGCACAAAACCGCTGATGCCGAGCTGTTGCGCACAGCGATAAACGTAGGGGCGAAACCCGACACCCTGCACCAGGCCGCGCACCTTCAGGCGGCGGCGCTCGATAGCGGGGAATGCCTGGATGTGCCCGCTGCCCATCAGGCGGTGGCGGCAGCCATCTGGCGCGCGGCGCCGATCCAGTTGAGCCAGCGCTCCATACCTTCACCGGTGGTGGGTGAGACCTGGATGACCTGCAGTGCCGGGTTCACCTTGAGGGCATTGTCGATCAGCGCCTCGACGTCGAAGTCCAGGTGGGGCAGCAGGTCCACTTTCGAGACCAGCATCAGGGACGCCGCGGCGAACATATTGGGGTATTTCAGCGGCTTGTCTTCGCCCTCGGTCACCGAGGCGATCACCACCTTGTGTGCCTCACCAAGATCAAAGCCCGCCGGGCATACCAGGTTGCCGACATTCTCGATGAACAGCACGCCGTCGTGGATATGCAGTTCGTGGAACGCGCGGTCGATCATTTCCGCGTCGAGGTGGCAGCCGCGGCCGGTGTTCACCTGCAGCGCGGGTACCCCGGTGGCGCGGATGCGGTCGGCATCGGCACTGGTTTCCTGATCGCCCTCGATTACTGCCATCGAGAGCTGGCCCGAGAGCTGTTTGAGGCTTTCCACCAGCAGCGTGGTCTTGCCGGCGCCGGGGGAGGACACCAGATTCAGGGCCAGCACCCCGTGGCTGGCGAAGTGCCGACGGTTGTGGGCGGCGATGTCATTGTTCTTACTGAGAATGTCCTTCTCGACACTCACCAGGTGTGAGCGCGCTGCAGGGTCGTCCCGCAGTACGGTGACGCTGGCCTTTTGGCCCTCCATCTGGTGCGAATGTGCAGAGCCATGCTCGTCGGAATGATCGTGAGCGTGGTCATGTTTTTCTATCCGGGTTTCCCCTTCGCTACAGCCGCATACGCTACACATCAGGCTACCTCCAGTTCTTTCAGTCGTAATTCTTCACCCTGTTCCACGATCAGCTGATAGCCGCCGCATTCCGGGCAGCCCTCGCCGCGCGCCGCAATTTCGATGCTGCGGCTGCAATCCATGCACCAGCCGCGGCCGGGAATCTCGCGAATCTCCAGCGCAGCGGATTCGGCGGACGTGCCACGGGCGCCCACGTCGAAGGCGAACTCCAGTGCGTGGGGGTCCACATGCCCGAGCGCGCCGATCTCCACGATCACCCGCTTCACGGTGGCAAAACCGTCGAGCCGGCGCTGCTCCTCGATCAGCTCGACCATGCCCTGGCACAGTGCCATCTCATGCATGGGCAACTTCCTCCTGCAGGGTCCAGGGGGAACAGGGGTCAAAGCCGAGCACCAGAAGTCGCAGCTGTTCCTGGCCTAGCGGCCCGCGGTTGGCCTCGATTTCCAGCGGGCCGCCCGGCGCAAAATGCCAATCGGTAGGTGCCAGTACCCGCCAATCCTCGACCCGCCCGTCGCCGTCCAGCGCCACTCTGTGGAACAAGGGTCCGCGAGCGGTCACAGCCCGGCCCAGGCCTACACCCTCCAACAGGGTCCAGGCGCTGACCGGGTAGGTGGACTGCTCGTCCAGCAGATTGCCGGCAATCACCAGCGTATCCAGCAGTTGTGCGATCAGTCGGCGAGACAGAGCGCCGTAGAGTGGGCTAGTAGTGAGCAGGGCCGCCATCGGGTGGCGATGCATTGCCAGCGCGCCCACCTCGATACCGGCGCCGCTGGGTGACAGCGGATTGAAATCGGCGGCGGCCAGCGCAGCCTGTGACATCGCCTGCAGGGTTTCGCCGGCCGCCAGATTGGGCATGCGCGGCACGCCCAGGTCCGCTTCCAGTTCCATGGCCCGACGCATCATCGAGGCTGCCGTACAGTGGGACGTGTTCACCCAGCGCATCAGGTCGTCGGGTTCTTCAATACTGATCAGGCCTGGCAGGCAATCCTGCAAGTACGTAGCCAGTGACGTGGCGCCGTCGGCGTTCTGCGCAGCCTTGAACAGGGCAAGATCCCGCTCGCGATCCAGCGCAGCGGGCCAGTCGATGGTCAATCGCCAAGCGGCCGCAACCCCCTGTTCGCGCCAGAGCTGGCGGGTATGTTCACAGGCGCAGGGATCGGCTTCGCTTCGAGCGGCAAAGGCGGCGCGCTGGGCGGCAATGCCCTGGGCGTGACCGCAGATCGGCAGCAGCAGCGGAATGCGCAGTACTGCCTCTTCGAGACTCAGGCCACCGAGGATGCCTGTAACTGTCGGCCGCTGCTGCTCGACGACGATGCGGCCATCCTGCCGGGCAATGCGAATGTGTGGTGAAGGGCTGGACACTCGGTCACTCCTCGCCACCGGCGCGCAGGAAGGAACGTCGGCTCATGGGTTTCTCTGACTGCGCCTCAGGCTCGGGACTTTCGAACAGGCCTTCGATGGCGTGCTCTGCGACGGCAGTGACCGCAGCCCGTTCCTCGAACTCTGCCATCGGCGAGAACAGTGAACAGGTTTCTATGACCCCGACGCCGTCGAGGTGGCCGGCGATAAAACTGTAATTGCCCGATGGGAAATCCAGCTCCCGGCTGCTGCCCTCGCGACCGGTGACAGCGGGCGGCGGCAACAGGCACAGGTTCATTGACCAGGGCGTGATAACCACGGCCAGCAGGCCGTGGGAGCAGCGGCGCATGCCCACCACTTCGACATCCAGCCTCTGATTGTAGACCGGCAGGCTGCGCATGGAATCGGCCACCCGCAGGTAGGCTTCTGTCAGCGCGGCGCTTTGCTCGGCGATCTGGGCCCGGCCGGCAGCTTCCGCGGGCCGCTCGCGGGTGTCCCCAGCACGCAGCACCATGAACTGGTGCTGTTCGGCATCGCAGTTGGGGCAGCGCCAGTGGTCCGGCAGCGCATTGAAGGCGGTGCCGGGTGCTACCTGCCAGACCTCGTCACCTTTGTTGGGGTCGTAGACCCACCAGCAGACGCCGCATTCCATGATCGTGTGCTGGTCAATGCGGGTGCCGTCACCCAGGAAGGAGCCTTCGAATACATTCACTACAGGTAGGCCTCCAGTAGTTCGACAAGGCGCTCGGCGGAGTCCTCGAAATCCTGGCTGGCAGCGCGCGCCGCAGCGGGCAGACCACCGATTTCGATGGTGTCGAGAATGGTGTGCCCCATGGCGTTCACAAACTGCACCGCCCACACATGACGGTAGCGGGTGGCCATGATGCGGCAGTCGCCGAAGCCGCCAGACACCAGTTCGAAGTCGGCGCGACCCAGTACGGCGGTGAGCAGTGCGTGGTCTGCCTCGCTCATCGGCAGCAGGGTGAAGTTGAGCACGTGATTTGGAACGCCGGTGTCGGTTTCCCAGGCCAGGGCGCGCTCGCTGATCTCAGCTAGCACGGCCGGGGCGTTCATGACCTCGCCGCCCGGCGCGGGAACATCGAAGCGGGCCGGTTCCAGGGCGGTGGCTGCGTCCAGCGCCACCGACGGTGCGGCGGACACCTCCACCCACCGGTGTCCGTTGTCGCCGTTGATCTGCCAGACCCCGGCCAACAGGGATTCGGTCAGTTGATAGCGCACCCCGTCCAGGGTGACGTGGCCGCTGACCTCGCCAGTGCCAAGGATTTCTTCGACGGCCTGGATGTCGAGTTCACCCAGGTTGTTCATGGGCAGGCGGCACTGGGAGGTGGGCCGTTTCGCGACATGCTCTAGGTTGTCTCCCAGTGTTTCCAGCCAGGTTCGCAGTTCCGCTGAGGGTTCGAAATCGTCGGGCAGTCGCGGCGCCGGCGGCGATGCCATGCTGGGTACGCCCAGCAGAGCCAGGGCGTCGTCCGGGGTGGCGCCGACAAACACGCCTTCGGCGGCTTCTTCACCCTCCCAGATCAGGGGATTGGAAATGCTGTCGACGTCGACGGCGGGAATCAGGTTGTCAGGTTTCATGCATTTGCCTCCTGCTGCGGTGCGCCCAGGTAGCGCTGGAAGGCCCGGGTGTAGTCTGCCCAGTCGCGTACTCCCGGCAGCACTTCCAGGGTCTTGCCCGCGCTGATGAACACCAGGCTCGGTGGTGTGATGACCCGAAACTGCTCCTGGTAGTCCTTCTCAAGCTCCGGCTGCAGTACGGCGGCGCGCACCCCACCCGGGTAGTCGCGCAGCACTTCACGCAGCGCCACGGCCACATCGTGCGCTTCGCGCACCCGCTTTGGGCCCCCGGTAAACAGCAGCACGGCCAGACCCTCCTCATCGATAAAGGTCGGCAGTGCGGCAGTGTCCAGCTCGCTGAGCTGGCCCTGCTCAAACATGGCGGTAATCGCCGGGCTCACGGTCTCATCCATGTTTCAGTGCTTCCCCGGGTTCGCGCAGGTGTTCGGGTAGCTGCGGCTCGCGATCGACGAGATCCGCAATCAGGTGTTCGAAGGGGTCGCCGTCAGCGGCAGCGGTGACCGCCGCCAGGGCATCGTCGATCAGCTGCGCTTCCTCGGCCTCGAGGGCGCGAATGGCGATATCGACGTGGGCCAGCAGCCAGGCGCCGGCTTCGGGTGCGGCGTCGAGCAGGGCGGTATTGACGCGGCGCAGGGCGGTCGGATCACCACGGGGAGTGCACAGTGCAAGCCCCGGTGCCTCGACGCTGTGAACCTGGAGCGGGATACCGAGGCACATGCTTACAGCGCTCGTGCCCGCTGCAGCACCCGAGCGTCGCCTTTGCGGCAGGCGCTGGCGCGGTCGGGGCGGTCGGCCTCGTAGCGCTCGAGCTCCAGCCCCGGGGTGATAACGCTGCTGCCGGAGGGCCGGTCCTGCGCCTTGAGTTCGATACCGAAGCCCGCCAGGTAATCCTCGGCGATCTCCAGCGACTGCGGAATCTGGGCTTTGACCGCCGGCCGCAGGCTGCCGCCGTAGTCTTCCAATTCCACCGGCTGTACGCCGACCAGCAGCATGTTGTCGGCGCAGTCGCCCAGCAGTTTGGCGCAGGCGATGACGTCCTGCAGCCCGGCCTGGTGCAGGCTGACTTTGCGGCCGGCCACGAAGGCGGGGATGTCGTCATTCTCTACTACGCGAATGCTGCCCGGCTCATCGCCGAAGTCCACCGCGTCGAAAATCACCACCGGGTCGTGCTCGCGCAGAAGGTCTACCAGGTATAGGCCCTGGGTGCCGCCGTCGGCCACGGTAAGGCTGTCGGGAATCTGGTAGCGCTCGGCAAAAGCCTCGACGCAGCGCACCCCGAAGCCTTCGTCGGCCCACAGCAGGTTGCCCACGCCCAGCACTAGCGCTTTCATTCGCGGTCGTCCTTGAAGAAGCGCCAGCCGGAAATCATCGTGGAGACCAGGCTCTGGCGGCTCATGATGTCTTCGCGCACGGCGACGTAGATATGGATCATCGCGAAGATGATGATGATCCACATGTTGACGTGGTGCACCGTGTGCACCCAGAAGCTGTCGCCCAGCAGGGTAAATACCCAGCTGAAGGCCGCATACCACCATGAGTCGATGCCCTGGCCTTCGGCGTAGAGCGCAAAACCGGTAAAGATCGCCACAAACAGCGGGATCACGAACATCAGGAACATGGCGAGCTGGGCGAGGGGGTTGTGGCCGATGTACTTCTTCGGCGTGTCGGCGACGAAGGCGTACCATTTCACCTCGTGCCACACCTCACCCCACCACTTGCCGCTCCACACTGGCGGCAGGAACAGCTGGTGAGAGTGGTGGTTGCCTGCAAAGGCCCAGAAGATGCGATAGAGCAGGGCCACGGCGAGAAACTGCCCGGCGGCGAAGTGAATCATGCGGATATAGCCGAACTGGAAGTTCGCCGAGGCTTCACCCATCACAGAGTTAGGCGGCGAGCCGATCAGGTAGCCGGTGACACACAGCACCACGATGCACAGGGCATTGACCCAGTGCCAGAGCCGCAGCGGCGCCTCATAGACATAGACCTTTTCCGCGGGCGACTTGGCCTCGGTGGCGCTGTGAACCAGCTTGCCGAGAAAGCCTGTGTCACGCTCGGTGGATTCAGACATGGCAATGCCTCCTAGCGGACCTTGATGTCTGCCAGTTCATCCCCGTCTGGACTCATCACGTGGGTCGAGCAGGCCAGGCAGGGGTCGAACGAGTGAATGGTGCGCAGGATTTCCAGCGGCTGGTCGGGGATCGCCATGGGGGTATCCATGAGCGAGGCCTCGTAGGCGCCGATATTGCCTTCGTTGTCGCGCGGCCCTGCATTCCAGGTGGTGGGTACCACCGCCTGGTAGTTTTCGATGCGCGTATCCTTAATGTGAATCCAGTGCCCGAGCGCACCCCGAGGCGCCTCGGTGAAGCCCACGCCCTTGACGTCGCTGGGCCAGGTCTTCGGGTCCCAGTTCTGGGTATTCGCAGTGGCCACGTCGCCGTTGCGGATGTTGGCGATCAGCTTGTTGTAGAAGTAATCCATCTTGTCTGCTGCCCACACGCATTCCAGTCCTCGCGCCGCAGTGCGGCCGAGGGTGGAGAACAGGGCGGTCACCGGCAGGTCGAGGTCGGTGAGCACCTTGTCCACCGGCTCCTTGAATTCCGGGTTCCCCTGGGCGTAACCGATGATGTAGCGGGCCAGCGGGCCCACTTCCATGGCGTTGCCTTTCCAGCGCGGGCTTTTGATCCACGAGTACTTGGCGCTCTCGTCCAGTGCCTCGAGGTGGGTCTTGGTGCCCTTGGCGTTGGGGCCCAGCTCGAAGTTGGGCTCAGTGACGCCATCCCAGGGGTGCAGGCCGATGCTCTCGTCGGCATAGCTGTACCAGGAGTGGGGTACGAACTCCTGGATCTCCTCGGGGTTGCGCTGGTCTACCTCGTGAATCTCGGCGAGATTACCATTGAGAATCGCGCCCCGCGGCAGCAGCAGGTTGTCGGCTGTGTAGTCGTTGGCGTGGTCGGGAATGTCGCCGTAGGACATGACATTCTGGCCGGAGATGCCGCCGCCGTAGGTCCAGTCCTTGTAGAAGGAGGCGATGGCCAGCAGGTCGGGCAGGTAGACCTGCTCGGAGAACTGGCGGCACTGGTCGATGATCTTCTTTACATGGGACAGGCGCTCGATGTTGATCGCACCCACCGCTCCGGTATCCGACACATTGATGGGGCAGGGAACGCCGCCCACCAGCCAGTTCGGGTGTGGATTTTTTCCTCCAAATATCGTGTGTATCTTCTTGATTTCTTTCTGGAAATCCAACGCCTCAAGGTAGTGCGCGGTGGCCATAAGGTTGGCTTCCGGCGGCAGCTTGTAGGCCGGGTGGCCCCAGTAGGCATTGCGGAACAGGCCGAGCTGGCCGGATTCCACGAACTTCTTGAGACGCGACTGCAGGTCCTTGAAATAGCCTGGCGAGGACTTAGGCCAGCGGGAAATTGACTGGGCCAGCTCGCTGGTAGCCTTGGGGTCGGCCGACAGGCCCGACACCACGTCTACCCAGTCCAGCGCGTGCAGGTGGTAGAAGTGCACGATATGGTCGTGCACCTGCAGGGCGAGCTGCATGAGGTTGCGAATAATGTTGGCGTTTTCCGGGATGTCGATGTTCAGTGCGTCTTCCACCGCGCGCACCGAGGTGAGCGCGTGGGTGCCCGTACACACGCCGCAGATACGCTGGGTGAAGGCCCAGGCGTCGCGCGGGTCGCGGCCCTTGAGGATCACCTCGAGGCCGCGCCACATGGTGCCGGTAGATACCGCGTTGCGAATCACGTTGTCGTCGTCGAGGTTGACCTCAATGCGCAGGTGGCCCTCTATGCGGGTGACCGGGTCGACCACGACGCGGCGGCCGGAGTCGTCGAGGGTGAAACCGTTGGGCGTCTGAATGGCCATGCGTTATACCCCTTCTGACTCGGTCTTGCTTTTGTAGTCTTCCGCCGGATTGGCCCGCGCCCGTTTCAGTGCCGAGGCGGCGGCGTGGGCGGCAATAGCGGTGCCGATGATCCCGGCGGCGCCCAGGCCCAGCTTGTCGGCATTGGCCTCCACGCCGAGCGGCGTCTGCACATCGGCCAGCCGGTCGTAGAAAGGCCCGTTGTCCCAGAAGTTTTCCTCGGAGCAGCCGATACAGCCGTGGCCGGACTCGATGGGGAAGGACACACCGCCGTTCCAGCGGGTGGTGGAGCAGGCGTTGTAAGTGGTAGGGCCGCGACAGCCCATCTTGTAAAGGCAATAGCCGCGGCGCGCGTTCTCGTCATCCCAGCTTTCTGCAAACTGGCCCGCATCAAAGTGGGGGCGGCGGTAACACTTGTCGTGGATGCGCTGGCCGTAGAACATTTCCGGTCGGCCGATGCGGTCCAGCGGCGGCACCCGTCCGAAGGTGAGCATGTAGGTGACCACGCCGGTCATGACCTCGGGAATGGGCGGGCAGCCCGGCACCTTTACGATGGGCTTGTCCTTGATAACCTCGTGGATGGGCGTGGCCGCCGTCGGGTTGGGCCGGGCTGCCTGTACACAACCGTTGGAGGCGCAGGAGCCCCAGGCGATGATGGCCGAGGCGCCGGCAGCCATTTCCTTGAGCTGCTCGACAAAGGGACGGCCGCCGACGATGCAGTACATGCCGTCTTCATTCAACGGTGGGTTGCCCTCGACGGCGAGGATGTACTCGCCGTAGCTCTCTTCCAGGGTTTGCGCGAGGATCTCTTCCGCCTGGTGGCCTGCGGAGGCCATCAGCGTGTGCGAGTAGTCCAACGACAGCATGGACAGCACCATGTCGGACGCCAGCGGGTGCCCGGAGCGAATGAAACTCTCCGAGCAGCAGGTGCACTCCAGCCCGTTGAGCCAGATCACCGGTGTTCGGCGCTTGGTCTCCATGGCGTGTGCGATCTTTGGAGCGAAGGACGGGGCAAGTCCCAGTGAGGCCGCGGTGAGTGAACAGAATTTGTTGAAAGACCGTCGACTGATGCCCTGCTGACGGAATACCTCGTAGAAGGTCTGTGGCTTGCCCATGCTCAACCCCGGCTTTTTTTCATTAGTCTTGTGGTGTGAAGCTAGCAGAGGCACCTTTCGGGGGTACCTGAACAAACCTTATACATAGGCGCTTTCGGAAGCTTTCTTGATCCCCGTCAACTTCCAGCACCTACCCATTTGTCCGAGCTTGGACCAGACTGTGACGCATGATTTTTGACAGCCCGGAGATCATCGCGCTGCTGCTGAGTGCAGCGGGTATCGCCTTCACCCACACACTGATGGGCCCCGATCACTATCTCCCTTTTGTGGCGATGGCGGTGGAACGGCGCTGGAGCTGGCATCGACTGCTGAGCATTACCCTGCTGTGTGGCGCCGCGCACCTGATCGGCTCGGTGCTGCTGGGTGCGCTGGGCATAGCGCTGCAGGCAGAGATCTCGGGGCTGGTGGCGATTGAATCGGTGCGCGGCGAACTGGCCGCCTGGCTGTTGTTCAGCGCAGGCCTACTCTACCTGGCCTGGGGTTTGCGCCAGGCCGGCAAACAGCACGTCCATCGCCATAGCAGCGCCCACCCGCAGTGGGTGATTTTTATCGTGTTTGTTCTCGGCCCCTGTGAGCCGCTGATTCCGCTGCTGATGTATCCGGCGGCCACGGCCAGCGTGGCTGGAGTGGTGGCGGTGACCGCGGTGTTTGGCATCGTCACAGTTGCCACCATGCTGATGGCGGTGTCACTCAGTTACTTCAGCCTGAAGCAGGTAGAGTTCCCGAACATCCAGCGCTATGGTCACGCCCTGTCGGGCGCCACCCTCAGTTCCTGCGGCGCGGCGATGTTGTTCCTGGGACTCTAGCTCCGCGCTAGTAGGCACAAAACCAGCGGACACAAAAAAGGCGCCTTGCGGCGCCTCGTTGAGTTCTTGATATATCAGGCCGCGCTCTTGCCGAGCATGGTGCGGGCCACCAGGTCGCGCATGATCTCGCTGGTGCCACCGTAGATGCGCTGAATGCGTGCGTCCGTGTAAAAACGGCTGATGGGGTACTCCACCGTGTAGCCGTAGCCACCGAACAGCTGCAGGCAATCGTCGATCACCTTGCACTGCATCTCGCAGCTGGCGAGTTTCAGCATGGCCGCCTCGTCGGTGCTCATCTTGCCCTCTGCGTACTTGTCGGCGCAGGCCTCGTAGAAAGCACGGTTGATGGCGATCTCGGTTTTCACGTCCGCCAGCTTGAAGCGCGTGTTCTGGAACTCGCCCACCGCCTTACCGAAAGCCTTGCGCTCTTTCACGTAGTCCACGGTGATATCCAGGGCCCCCTCGGCGCTGGCCACCGCCTGGGCGGCAATGCCCAGGCGCTCGCGGGGCAGCTCGGTCATCATGATGACAAAGCCCTTGTTCTCTTCACCCAGCAGGGCACTGGCGGGCAGCCTGACGTCGGAGAAGAACAGCTCCGCGGTATCGGAGGTGTGCTGGCCGATCTTCTCTATTTTCTTGCCTTTCTCGAAACCGGGCAGAGAGGTGTCCACCAGGAACAGGGAAGTGCCTTTGGCGCCTTTGCCGGGGTCGGTGATGGCGGCGACGATCACCAGGTCGGCGTGGATGCCGTTGGTGATGAAAATCTTGGAGCCGTTCAGAATCCACTCGTCACCGTCGCGTACCGCGTTGGTGCGGATGCTCTGCACGTCGGAACCGGCACCTGGCTCCGTCATGCCCAGGGCGCCGACGACTTCGCCGCTGACCATCCTCGGCAGCCACTGCTGCTTCTGTTCCTCGGTGCCGAAGTTGTTGATGTAGGGCGCAACGATATTGCTATGGATGCCGTAGCCGGAAGCGAAGCCGCCGAAGCCCATGTGGGACAGCTCTTCGATCATGGCGAGGGTGACGTGGGGGCTGGTGCCGGCACCACCGTATTCCTCAGGCATGTCGGGGCACAGGAGGCCCGCCGCTCCCAGCGTATTCCAGAGCTCGCGGGGCACCATGTGCTCTTCCTCCCACTGCTCATAGTGGGGGGAGATCTCGGTTTCGAAGGCCCTGCGGGCCATATCCCGGAACAGTGTCATTTCTTCGGAGTGCATGGCGTCACCGGACATGGCGTACTTCCTCGTATTGCGGTTTTCTCAAGGGCGGTAATTGTGATGGAAAGGGGCGCCGCAGACAATGTTGACAGTGCTCGGGCGCGGCCCGACGAGATCACGGGGAGCAGGTATTGCGCCCCCGGAAGACTCTGGTATGTTGACGGACCCAACGATAATTCCAGCCCGCAGCAGGAGAGTGCCACCATGCGCGAATACACCCAGTTCTACATTAATGGCGAGTGGGTCGACCCCAGTGAGCCCAACAGCTTCGATGTGATCAACCCCGCCAGCGAGGAAGTCTGCGCCCACATTGCCCTGGGCAATGAAGACGACGTGAACAAGGCCGTGGCCGCCGCCAAGACTGCCTTCCAGACCTTCGGCTGGAGCACCCGCGAAGAGCGCATCGCACTGCTTGAGCGCGTGATCGCCGCCTACCAGAACCGCTACGCCGAGATTGCTGCGGCCATCTCCGAGGAGATGGGTGCGCCCAGCAAGCTCGCCAGCGAGGCCCAGGCCGGTTCCGGCCTCGGCCACCTGATGCAGGCCCTGGAAGTGCTCAAGACCTTCGAATTCGAAGAAGACCTCGGGCCGCACCGGGTGATCAAAGAACCTATCGGTGTGTGCGGCATGATCACGCCCTGGAACTGGCCCGTGAACCAGATTACCTGCAAGGTGGCCCCGGCACTGGCAGTGGGCTGCACTATGATTCTCAAGCCCAGTGAAGTCGCACCCCTGTCAGGCTATGTATTCACCCAGGTGATGCACGAGGCGGGCGTACCGGCCGGTGTTTTCAATATGATTAACGGCGACGGCCCCGGCGTGGGCACCGCCCTGTCGAAGCACCCGGGTGTAGACATGATGTCTTTCACCGGCTCGACCCGCGCCGGCACCCTCGTGGCCCAGAATGCGGCCCCCACGGTAAAGCGCGTGACCCAGGAACTGGGCGGCAAGAGCCCCAACATCATTCTGGATGATGCCGACCTGGAAGCGGCGGTGACCCGCGGTGTGCTGCACATGTACACCAACACCGGTCAGAGCTGTAACGCCCCCAGCCGTATGCTGGTGCCCCGGGGCAAGCTGGCGGAGGCCGAGGCGATTGCCACCAAGGTGACCGAGAGCATGGTGAAGGTGGGCGATCCCGCCGCCGAAGGCACCACCATGGGCCCGGTGGTCTCTGAGGTACAGTTCAACAAGATTCAGGGCCTGATCGAGAAAGGCATTGCAGAGGGCGCCAAGGTTGTTGTGGGTGGCCCCGGCCGCCCCGAAGGTCTGGACAAGGGCTTCTACATTCGCCCTACCGTGTTCAGCGAGGTCAGTAACGAAATGACCATCGCCCGCGAGGAAATCTTTGGCCCCGTCCTGTGCATGATTCCCTACGACAGCGAAGAGGAAGCCATCGCTATTGCCAATGACACCGAGTACGGCCTGGCCGGTTACGTGCAGGGCGGCGACCTCGACCACGCCCGCAAAGTGGCCTCGCGTATCCGCGCCGGTAACGTTCATCTCAATGGCGCCAACCCGGGCATGGAAGTGCCCTTCGGCGGCTACAAGATGAGCGGCAACGGCCGGGAGTGGGGCGAGCACGGCTTCACCGACTACCTGGAGATCAAGGCCGTCTCGGGTTACTCCGCCGCCTGATGGCAAGCTACATCCTGGCCATCGACCAGGGCACGACGGGCACCACCGTCGCCCTGGTCGACGCTAAAGGCCGCCTTCAGCATTCGGTCAACAACGAGTTCCCGCAGATCTATCCCAAACCCGGCTGGGTCGAGCATCAGCCAGAGGAAATCTGGGCGTCGGTGCTAGAAGGCATTCGCGAGATTCTCAAAGGCGCCGGCTGCAAGCCTACCGATATCGCCGCCATCGGCATTACCAACCAGCGCGAGACCACTGCCCTGTGGGACCGGCAGACCGGTGAGCCGTTGTATAACGCCATCGTCTGGCAGTGCCGGCGCACCACGCCTGTGTGTGAACTGCTCAAGAAGCAGGGCGCCGAACGTTCGGTGAAGCGCAAAACCGGCCTGGTTCTGGACCCTTACTTCTCGGCCACCAAGTTCGGCTGGCTGATCAACAACGCTCCCGGCGCACGCACCGGGATTAAAAACGGTCGGGTGCTGGGCGGCACCATAGACACGTACCTGATCTGGAAGCTCACTGACGGCGAACGTCACGTGACCGACGTGACCAACGCCAGCCGCACCTCACTGATGAGCATTCGCTCGGGCAAGTGGGATAAAGGCTTGCTGGACCTGTTTGGCGTGCCGGCCGGCATTCTCCCTGAGATCGTGCCCAGCAGCGGTGTCATGGGCTACACCCGCAACGTGCCGGGCCTGCCCGACGGTATTCCTATCGCTGGCGTGGCGGGCGACCAGCAGGCGGCCCTGTTCGGCCAGGCCTGCTTCGCAACCGGGGATGCCAAGTGTACCTACGGTACCGGCTCATTCATTCTCATGAATACCGGCAACAAGCCGGTGACGTCCCGAGCCGGCCTGCTGACCACCGTGGCCTGGCAGCTGGGGGGTGAAAAACTTACCTATGCCCTGGAGGGCGGCGCCTTTATCTGTGGTGCCGCCGTGCAATGGCTGCGCGATGAGATGCAGTTCATCAGCTCCGCCCCGGAGATCGAGGCGCTGGCTAACAGCGTGGAGGACCACGGCGGCGTCGAGTTCGTGCCGGCACTGACTGGCCTGGGTGCACCCTGGTGGGAACCGGAGGCTCGCGGCATCATCGCCGGGCTGACCCGCGGCGCCCATCGCGGCCATATTGCCCGCGCCACCCTGGACGCCATGGCCCTGCAGAATGTCGACATCCTGGCGGCTATGGAGAAGGACCTGGGCAAGCGCATGAAACCCCTGCGGGTTGACGGCGGTGCGGCGGCCAACGACCTGCTGATGCAAATCCAGGCGGATGTGCTGGGCCGCAAGCTGATTCGCCCGCAGCTACTGGAAACCACCGTGGCCGGTGCCAGCTACCTGGCGGGACTGGGCGTGGGCCTCTGGCAGAGCAAACAGGACATTAAGCAGGTGTGGCAGGCCGAGCGGGAATTTGCGGTAAAGATGTCGGCGAAAGCACGCAAGGAGCGCGTGGTGAGCTGGCACGGAGCCATAAAAAGAACCCTGGCTCGCTAGCGAGCCAGGGCAGTTCGCTCAATTTACCCCAGGGGGAGGTATTCCTGGAACTCGATGAGAACGGCGAGGCTGCCGATCACCAGCGAGGCCCACAGGAACTTTTTCTGTTCCACATTCTCGATGCTGTCCTGCTCGCTCGTCGCCGCGTCAGTATGTTGTTGGACGACCAACGCATCGGGGTTGTGGTACGCAAAGATAAAAAATGAGGCGCCGCACAGGTTGGTCAGCGCCAGCGAGGCATGGCCTTCGAAGCTCATCGTCACGCCTACCAGCAGTGCGCAGGCCGCAAACATGCCCATGCAAATACGCAGACTGGGAATAGGTGATTCACCAAACGACATGTAATTCACGTTGTCCACCTGTCTCATCTCAAAGCTTGTAACTGATACTAACGTTTTGATTCCAAGCGTCACTAAACTCGGTTTCAAAATGAGAACTGGTTCCGCAACAGGCTGGATTTGGCGGGAAATGTGTGAACTGGTCGAAGATTTGGGGGGGTTATAAGGTGGGAGAAACCCCTGAATTGATCAATTTTTGAGCAATCGACGTCTTCTCCGGCAGGCAGGCTTAAAGAGCGTCGTCGCCGGCACTCAGTTCCCTGATCTTGGCATTGATGAGTTTCGATCTGTAGCGCGTGTTCCAGTACCCGGCGAATCCGCCTGCGCCGGCCAACACTGCAGTAAACACCAGCTTGGCGGCAAAGCTATCTGGTAGCTGAGGTACTAGTGTCAATGCGAGTGCGGCAAGCAGGGTTCCGAGAAAGATGAATGTGAATACGCTGCGCCAGACCATTCGAGCGCTGTTGCCTCTCTCCTTAAAGACTTCGTACCTGGCCCGCTCGATCAGGGCTTCGCGTTCGGACTCGGAAAGCCCGGACGGCGTTTTGATATCTGGATTTGCTGCATCTCCATTAGCCATGCGTGCCCTCATTGGAAGAATCGGTCGACAAAGTCAGGGTTCTTCTTTACCCACCAGAACATTAGCGGAGCTGAGATGGCAATAATAATCAGAACATGCAAGAACACTTCAGCGTCTGCGCCAAGGCCACCGTTTGGCGCTAGTATTCCCACAGCTACCGTGACTGCGTAGACACCGAACATCGAATTGAAGAATATCTTCTGATTGTCATTCATAGCCACTCCTTTGACAGTCTTCGTTCTGGTTGCTGCGGCTCGGGCTTATACAGGCGCTCAAGTCGCCATATGGTGGGGCCTCGGCAGAGGCCCCGATCGTCTCATCTGTGCTTGTGAAGTCCACTGTAGCGCTTAGCGCCGCCACCACCAGACCCGGTCGCGAGACTATATCCAAAGCCAATAGCTGCGCCTAAGGCGAGCCCAATGCCAGCTCCAGCAAAACCTCCAACTGCTCCAAAGCGAACGCCGAGCACTGCGCCCGCACCCGCGCCGACAACGGCCCCCGCCCAGTCTGGAGCAAGACCAAGACCGCCTTGAATTTGGGACAGCTCGTAATCCGCAAGCGGCAGAATGCCGCCATTTGAACTCGTGACAGTATTTGCTTCCACTTTCCATGTGTTCATCTCTATTCTCCTTGCTGAAAAGATCACGCACCATCGCGTGATCAGGTATCACGGCGCCCTGGCCGCAATTCAAGTACCTGGTCCGCCAACGCGATGGTGTCTGGCCGGTGCGCGACCATAACGCGCGTCATGTTCATCCTGGCGATATGGGTATTGATGGTGCGCTCGGTATCGACGTCGAGGTGGCTGGTAGCCTCGTCGAGGAACAGCACGCGTGGCTGTCGGTAGAGCGCGCGGGCCAGCATGATGCGCTGAACCTGGCCGCCGCTCAGGGTTGATCCCATGTCGGCGACGGGCGTGTTGTATTGCATGGGCATGTGCATGATGGCCTCGTGAACGCAGGCTTGCTGCGCCGCTTGCATGACTCTCTCCAAGTCTAGTCGCTGCTCGAAACATGCAATGTTTTCGGCGATGGATCCGCTCAGAAGTTGGTCGTTCTGCATCACTCCGCCAATTAAGCTGCGGTAGTCCTGGCGGCTTGCGATAGGTACGCCGTTGATGGTGAGCTCGCCCTCGGTGCTGGCCATCAGGCCCATCAGGCATTTGAGCAGGCTGGTTTTGCCACAGCCCGACGGGCCGACCAGGGCAATACTGCTGCCGGCGGGAATGGACAGGTTAACGTTCTGGAAAACCCATGGCTCACCGCCGCCGTAGCGGAAGGCCAGCTTGCGGGTTTCCAGGCGCAATCCGCCGCTGTTGCCACTGTGCTTTTTCCGGGTAGCCGAGATACCCCGCGGTTCCGGTTCACTTAGGGCGATGTCGCTCACCCGTTCCAGGTGCAGTCCCAGCATCAGCAACTCGATGAACTGGTCGACAAGGCTGTCTATGGCGCCAGTAAAGCGCTGCTTGTAACTCATAAACGCAAACAGCATGCCCAGGGACAGCACGTTGTCGATCACCGAAAGGGCTGCGAAGTACACCACCAGAATGTTCTCTAGCCCAAATAACATGCGGTTGGCGGCGTCGAAGCCGATGCCCATTTTGGCCACCCTGATATCGCTGTTCATGGCATCGGCCAGTCGGTTGTGCCACTGCGCTTGACGCTCGTTTTCGCGCTGCAGCAGCTTCACGGTCTGCATACCTCGCGCCGTTTCCATAAAGCTGGTTTCGCAGAGGGCGTGATTGGCAATGCTTTCCTGTGACAGGCGGCGCAATGGGGGAAACAACAGCAGCCGCAGCAGGATGTACAGCGCCAGGATGCCCAGTACGATTAGCGTGAGCCGGACCTCGTAAAGGAACATGATCAGCAGCATGATCACTGCCATCACGCCGTCCACCAGTGCAGTAACCAGGCCGGTGCTGAGAATCTCCCTGACTGCGTCCAGCGATGAGAAGCGCGACAACACATCACCGAGATGGCGGCGCTGAAACCAGGTCATTGGCAGCCGCACCAGGTGCTGGAACAGGTTGGCGGCGAGCTGCAGGTGTAGCCGTGTGGACAAGTGCAAAATCACCGAGGCGCGCAGCGCCTGGGTGCCGACTTCCACTACCAGCAACAGCAGAAAGGCGATGGCCAGGGTCAGCAGCAGCCCGGTGTCGCCGCGCAGCACCACGTCATCGACTACGGTCTGCAGGTAGAACGGCGCGGCGATGCTGAATAGCTGCAGCAGCAGTGACAGCGCGATGAGTTGGAGCAGGCTGCGCTTGAGGCCGACTACACGACTCCACAGGTCCGACAATCGCAGCGTGAGCGGGCGCCGGGTTTTCTTGAAACCTGGCGCCGGCGATAGCTCCAGCGCTATGCCCGTGTAGTGACGGGAGAACTCCTCCGCGTCGAGCTTCAGCACGCCGCGGGCCGGATCGTGAATGGTGGCACGGCGACGGCCCAGGGACTTCAGTACCACAAAATGATCGAGGTCCCAGTGCAGGACGCAGGGGCAGGCGAGGTGGACCACTGCGCTGAGA
>JANQGK010000024.1 GCA_028277365.1 Halieaceae bacterium
GCAATGCTGCATCACTTTCCCTCCAAGTCGGAGCTGATGCAGGCAGCCGTAGAATATCTGCACCAGAAACTGGTGGGCCTGTACGCCAGCCACATTGAAAAGGTGTCCTTGGACCTGCCGGTGGACGAACGCAACCGCGCCGGTCTCCAGGGTTACTGGACCTACCTGCGCTCGGATCTGTATGTGGCCTACCACGAGCTGTGCGTGGCCGGCCGCACCGACCCGGAACTGCAGGATATCCTCGAAGACTCCATCGCCCGCTTCGACCAGGCCATCGTTGAATCCAACCGCCGCCTGTTCCCGGAGTGGTCTGATCGCGGTGAACTCTACGAGCTCGCAATGGATATCACCAAGTTCCTGATGGAGGGCATGGCGGTCTCACAGATTGTCAGCCAGCGCGAAAAACGGGTGAACCGCATGATCGACTATCTGGGCGACCGGCTGGAGGAGATTTTTCACGCCGGCGACGAGATGGGTGCGGCCATTCACCGACATTCGATCAAGAAGTAGGACTGTCTTTCCCCGATGCACTCGGGGCGCCGGGCTTTACCATGGCCCTCTCGCTTTCACGGAACTGATAGCTGGGTCAGGCGGCCAGGTAGCGCCGCAGGTGGTGCTCACCGTCACCGAACAGGGTATTCAACAGCAGCAAACGCTTGAAGTAGTGGCTGATACCGAGCTCATCGGTCATACCGATACCGCCGTGTAGCTGCACCGCCTGCTGGGAAACAAAGCGCCCGGCTTCCTCCAGTTTGACCTTGAGCGCCGAGGCTGCCTTGCCGGCGTCGGGCCGGCCCTCCTTGCGCAGAATGGCGGCGTAATACAGCAGCGAGCGCAATTTCTGGCATTCCAGGTACATATCGGCCATGCGATGCTGCAGCGCCTGGAAACGCGCAATGGGCTGGCCGAACTGCTCACGGGTTTTGGTGTACTCCACGGTCTGCTCGAGCAACACGTCCATGGCGCCGAGGGCCTCCGCCCCCATCGCCACGATAGCCTGGTCGATCACGTCCTCGACCAGCGGCAGGGCGGCACCGGTTTCACCAAGCAGCGCTGCGGCATCCAACTCGACCTCGTTAAAGCTGAGGCTGGCGCCGCGCGACCCGTCCACCAGTGGGTATGCGGCGCACTCGAGGCCCGCGGTATCAGCGGGTACCAGAAACAGGGATATGCCCTCGCGATCGCGGCGCTCACCGCCGCTGCGCGCGGTCACCAGGAAGTAGTCGGCCGCCTCGCCATTGAGCACGGCAATCTTGTCTCCCCGCAGGCGGTAGCCGGTGCCGCCGGGTTCTGCTATCAGGCTGACATCATTGAGCCGGAAGCGCCCGCGGGGCTCGGCAAAGGCAAAGGCCCACTGGCTTTCGCCGGCCATAAGCCCGGGCAGGTAGTGGCTGCGCAC
>JANQGK010000140.1 GCA_028277365.1 Halieaceae bacterium
AGAAAAAACTGGTGCGTGCCCGCCCCGCCGCCCACGCGCGTATCTTCTTCAAGGATGTGGCGCACCTGCTGGGACTGGCGCGGGTCTAGGCCGCCGCCACCTTGGCCGACTGGTTTGCCTCCGGCCGGGTCATCGACCTGGTGCTGGCGCTGGTGGCGCTGGAAGTCCTTGTCCTGTTCTGGCTGCTGCCCCGGCTCGCAAGCCCCCTGCGCCTGACTGCTCTGCTACCGAACATTCTCGCCGGTGTGGCGCTGATGCTGGCGTTGCGGGCGAGCCTGGTGGGAGCCCCATGGCATTGGATTGCACTGGCCTTGCTGGCCGCACTGGCGGCTCACCTCACAGACCTGGGCCTGCGAATCGCCGCTGGGAAATGAAAAATGAGTTAGGGGTCAGCCGATTACCAGACCGGCGCGAGGCGGGGCTGCTCGGGAATTTCGTTGGGCAGCGTCGGATGCAGGTAGAGCTTCAGGAAGGTCGCGCCCGCCGCCACCGACAGGCCCGCGCGCTTAATGCGCGCCAGCAGGCCGCCGCGCTGGCGCAGCTCTTCGCTACGCACATTGATCTCACGCAAGCGCTCCAGCCCTGCGCGGAAGCGCGGGCTGTCGGTGTCCAGCATTAGCGGAAAGACCTGCTTGCTGATCTCGGTGGTGATTTCAAAGACCCGGAAATCAAACTCCGTGGGATCCATACCCAGCGCCTGGTAGAGCTGCGGGCGGGTGTGATCGCGGACGTACATGGTGGCGTACACCGCCAGCAGGAAGAAGCGAATCCAAAGCTTGTTGTAGCCGCGCAGCAGGTGTGGATTGGCGCGCATGATCAGTGCCAGCGATTCACCGTGGCGGAATTCGTCGTTACACCACTCCTGAAACCAGCGGAAAATCGGATGGAAGCGCTTCTCCGGATGCTTTTCCAGGTGCCGGAAGATGGTGATATAACGGGCGTAGCCGATCTTCTCGGACAGGTAGGTGGCGTAGTAAATGTACTTGGGCTTGAAGTAGGTGTAGTCTTTCTCGCGCTTGAGAAAACCGAGGTCCACCGCCACCCCGAGGTGTTTGAGGGAGCGATTGATGAAGCCGGCGTGACGGGACTCGTCGCGGGCCATATAGGCCATCAAGTTTTGCACATCCTGGTTTTCTACATTTTTCTTGATCTCGTTATAGAGAACGCAGCCCGAGTATTCTGCTGTAATGGAGCTGACAAGGAAGTCGATGAACTCTTCGCGGAGTTCGGGGGTCAATTTATGCATCTCCGCGTCGAAATCGACCTCGCCACGGAAGTGGTCGTGATTGTTATCGGCGGCGTATTCGGCCATCATCGCGTTCCATTCGTCGCGAACCGGTTCCACGTCGAGTTTGTCGACCTCCGCGTAGTTGGTGCGGTAGAAACGCGGCGCTAGCAGGGTGTCCCTGACGGCCTGCGCGGTGGTGTTGTTGGTGTTGGTCCCGGTGTTGCTGTCGATGGCAGCCATCTGGTTCATCGTTTGTACCCTCGTGTCGCCCGGTGGCGATAGCGTGTGGCGCTGCAGCGCCAATTGGGTGGTAGGCTTAGTACTGTCAACTTTTATTTACAGTTGGCCTGTCAATTATAGTTGTCTATACTACGATTTCAAGCAGCCCGTACGATCCGGCCACGGATTAGCTTGCGGGTTTAACGCGCCAGGGGGCGCTCGGGGAATGGGACTATCTGCGGTACCCGGCATACACAACGCCGACACACCCGATGCCACAGCTGACCGGTTATACACTCTCGGCTATGCGAGCACTCAAACTGTGCCCATGGGCACGGCCGGACTGATCGAACTGCTGAACGAAGCCCGCGACTTCAACCTCAAACACGACATCAGCGGCCTGCTGCTGCACCGGGACGACTCCTTCCTGCAGGTGATTGAAGGGCGCAAACGGGACGTGCTGGAACTGTACGCGCGCATTCAGGCAGATCCCCGCCACGAGCGCGTAGAAACGCTGTTTGAGGACTACATCGAGGAGCGGGAGTTTTCCGACTGGCAGATGGGGTTTATTGAGCTGGGCGGTGTCGATGTCTCACTGCTACCGGGCTTTTCCAACTTCCTGGTCGAGAACGAGGAGCCGCGCAGCCTGCTGGAACGGCTCAGCCGCACCAGGCGTCTGCTGCTGCTGTTTCGCAACTTGAACTAATCATGGGGTCAGATTCCTTGTCCTGCGGACAAGGAGTCTGACCCCGCAGCGCGCGGGTCTTACATCACACCATAGGCCAGCATGGCATCTGCCACCTTGGTGAAGCCGGCGATATTGGCACCCTTGAAGTAATCGACATGACCACCCTCCTGCACCCCGTATTCCACGCACTGATCGTGGATTCTGCGAATGATCTTGCGAAGCCGCTCGTCCACCTCGGACTCGGTCCACTGCAGGCGCAGACTGTTCTGGCTCATCTCCAGGCCTGATACCGCGACTCCGCCCGCGTTTGCGGCCTTGGCCGGCGCATGCAGCAGGTTCTTCGCCTCGCCGAACAGCTTGATCGCCTCTGGTGTGGTAGGCATGTTCGCGCCCTCCGCCACCGCCCGGATGCCATTCTTCAAGAGGGTCTTGGCCTCTTCGCCGTCGATTTCGTTCTGAGTGGCACAGGGGAAGGCCAGGTCGGCCTCGATGTCCCAGGGCTCGGCACCCTCGTGGTATTCGAAGCCGAACTCGTTGGCCGCCTCCGAGATACGGCCACGGCGCACGGTTTTGAGCTCTTTGACCCAGTCCACCTGATCCTGGCTGATGCCGTCTGGCGCGTACACCATGCCGCTGGAATCCGACAAGGTCAGCACCTTGCCGCCCAGGGCAATGAGCTTCTCGGCGCAGTAGGTGGCCACGTTGCCGGAGCCGGACACCAGGCAGCGGCGCCCCTCGATATGCTCACCACAATGGGCCAGCATGTCTTCCATCATGTACACGGTGCCGTAGCCGGTGGCCTCGGTGCGAACGTGGCTGCCGCCGAACTCCAGCGCCTTGCCGGTGAGCACGCCCTCAAAGCGGTTGGCCAGGCGCTTGTACTGGCCGAACAGGTAGCCCACCTCGCGGGCACCCACGCCGATGTCACCGGCGGGCACGTCGGTATCCGGGCCGATATGCCGGTGGAGCTCGGTCATAAAAGCCTGGCAAAAGCGCATCACCTCACGGTCCGAGCGCCCCTTGGGATTGAAGTTGGCGCCGCCCTTGCCGCCGCCCAGAGGCAGGCCGGTCAGGGAATTCTTGAACACCTGCTCGAAGGCCAGGAATTTGAGCACGCCCTGGTTGACCGAAGGGTGGAAGCGGATACCCCCCTTGTAGGGCCCGATGGCATTATTCTGCTGCACCCGGAAGCCCCGGTTGACGCGCAGCTCGCCGACGTCGTCTTCCCACACCACCCGAAAGCTCACCACCCGGTCCGGCTCGGTCATGCGCTCGAGAATGCGCAGGTCCTTGTAGCGCGGCTTGTCCTGAATATAGGGAATGATGTCCATGGCCACTTCGTGCACCGCCTGGTGAAACTCGGGCTCACCGGGATTGCGCTCCACCACACCTTCCATAAATTTCTCGAGGTTTTCCGCCTTGTCGACGACCATTGCTTACTCCTAGTTGTTCTTGTTACCGGGAAACCAACTACAACCGCAGCCCGAGTTGCTCGTGCGCCTCGCGTTCCAGGGTTTCCCGAAAGTCCGGGTGGGCAATCGCAATCAGCTCGCGGGCCCGCTCAGTCACCGAGCGGCCCCGCAGCCTGGCGATGCCGTACTCGGTAACAATGTAGTCCACGTGGGCGCGGGTGGTGACCACGCCCGAACCCTGGGTCAGCATGGCGACCAGCCGCGTGTACTGGCCGTCCCGGGCGGTACTGGGCAGCGCGATGATCGATTTGCCGCCTTCAGAGAAGGCGGCACCGAGCACAAAATCCACCTGTCCACCAACCCCCGAGTAGACCCGCGGCCCCATGGAGTCGGCGCAGACCTGGCCGCTCAGGTCGATCTGGATGGCGCTGTTGATCGACACCACGCGCTTGTTGCGGGCAATCACCGTGGGATCGTTGACGTACTCGATGTCGAGGAAGATCACCTCGGGATTGTCGTCTACGAAGCGATACAAGGCCTCACTGCCCATGGTAAAGCCGGTGACGATTTTGCCGCGTTGGCGCTTTTTCAGGGAATTGTCTACTGCTCCGCACTCCACCAGCGGCAACAGGCCATCCGAAAACATCTCGGTGTGTACACCCAGGTGCCGGCGATCCCCCAGATTGGACAGGGCGGCATCGGGGATCGCGCCAATACCCATCTGCAGGCAGTCGCGGTCCTCGATCAGGCTGGCGATATGCCTGCCAATGCGCCCGGTGACCTCGCTGGCGGGTCGGGGGTCGACGGTTATCAGCGGCGCATCCTCGACATAGGCAATATCGATCTCATCCAGTGGGATAAAGGCATCGCCGTGGGTGCGAGGCATACTGGGATTGACGTGCGCAATCACGCGGCCGGCGACCTCACAGGCCGCCTTGGTGGCCTCTACTGAGATACCGAGAGTGCAGTTGCCGTGCTGGTCCGGGGAGGAGACCTGGATCAGCGCCGTATCGACCCGCTGCTCACCTCGCCGGAACAGCTTAGGCAGCTCGGAGAGGAAGATCGGCACGTAGTCGGCAAGCCCGGCGTTGATCAGATCGCGTGTATCCTTGCCGGCAAAGAACACCCGGTGCCGCAGGTGCCCCTGCAGGGCCTCTCCACAGACCGCACCGGCATGTTCCAGGTGCAACTGCATCAGGGTGAGGTTGCTACAAGCCAGGGCATGCTCCGCCAGCGCCTCCAGCAACACGGTGGGCGTGGCAGCCATGGAATGGCACCAGATGTACTCGCCGCTTCTGATACTGGCGACCGCCGCGGCCGCCGAATCACGGAATATCGTCATACTGCCACTTCAGGAACTGCGCAGAAGCCTATCACAGCCCCCCGGCGAGGATGATGTCCGTCAGCGACTTGCGTTCGCGCTCGCCCAGGTCGCGCTCAGCATACTGTTCGGGGATGACCTCCGCCCCACCCTCATAGCCGATGGCGAGCGCGGTCAATGCCTCCTGGCCATCCTCTAGCTGAAAGCGCTCGTGGGCCAACTCGGGATCGATGCCAATCATCTGGTGTACCACCAGGCCGCGAGCGGTGGCTTCCACGGTCAACATGGCCGAGGCCGCGCCGAGGTCGTGAGCAGCCGCCTTGTTGGGCTTGTCGTTGTGCTCGAAGTTCTTCTCGATAACGCCCAGCGCCAGCGCCGGTGCATTGGCCGCCCACGGCTGGTTGCCTTCCAGCAACACCTCGAAGATGTGTTCCCAAGCTGACTGGCGGCGCTCTTTGACGCCGACAATGTAGCGCCAGGGCTGGGCGTTATAAGACGACATGGTCCAGCGCGCGGCCTCGAACAGGGCAGTCAGGTCTTCCTCGCTGACCTCCCGGGCCGGGTCGAAAGCGTAGGGGCTGTGACGCGCGATCAACAGCTCGTGAATAGGGTGGTTTACCGGTGCATTGCCCTTACTCATTAGGGTTCCTTAAACGAATGGGTTGTAATAGATGAATCCGCTCAATCTGGCAGAGGAATGTACTCGTCGTCGCCGGGCACAGAGGGGAAACGCCCCTCCTTCCAGTCGAGCTTTGCCTGCTCGATACGGCCGGGGTCGCTGTGCACAAAGTTCCAGAAAATGTGGCGCTCGGCCAGACGGTCGCCGCCAATCACCATGATGCGGCTGGACTCTTCGGCCCTCAGGCTCAGCGGTTTGCCCGGGCACGCCAAGGCCATCACGCCAGTGCCGTGGCTGGCGTCGTCAATGCTGACGCTGCCTTCAACCACGTATACCGCCAGCTCCTGCTCCTCGTCCGGCAGGTTCAATTCGGCGCCCGGCTCCAGGCGGCAGTCCATGTACAGGGTGCGCGAGTAGGCTGTCACCGGTGAATGCTCGCCGAAGGCCTCCCCCATGATCAGGATGGCCTGCACGCCGGGCAGGCTTAAGCGCGGCAGAGCATCCGCAGGATAGTGAGTGAAATCAGGCGCGCACTCCTCGTCCTGTTCCGGGAGCGCAATCCAGGACTGGATGCCGTGCAGACGGCTGACCTCGTCCAGGTCGTCACCGGCGCGCTCCGAGTGGACGATCCCGCGCCCGGCCGTCATCAGGTTGATTGCCCCGGCCTGGATCGGCTGCACTACGCCGAGGCTGTCGCGATGCATGATCTCGCCCTCGAAAAGATAGGTGATGGTGGCAATGCCGATATGCGGATGGGGGCGCACAGCGATGCCCTTGCCAGGGGGAAACTCGGCCGGGCCCATGTGATCAAAAAACACGAAGGGACCCACCTTGCGGCACTTGCGGGACGGCAGCGAACGACGCACGGTGAATTCACCGAGGTCGGTTTCCCTGGCTTCGATCAATAGTCCCACGCTGCCTTCCTGTTCGGCGCAGTGGGCGTCTTCTGCTTTCTCATAACTCATGGTGCTTACTTCCCGGGTGGCTCTGTATCAGTGTGAACAGGTTTTGTTACGCAGTGATGCGCGGGGCCGTTCAACGGCCCCGCAACCGCTCAACCCATGTCGAACAGCAGGAACTCGGCTTCTTCGACAGCTTCGATGGACAGGCTCTCCAGCCCATCGAGTGCCGCGCCGTCGCCCTGCTCCAGGCGCTCGCCGTTAACCAGCAGGCTCCCCCTGGCCACCTGCAGCCAGCCCCTGCGAGCCTCACCGATGTGGTGACTCACGCTGTGACCCGGCTCCAGCACCGAGGCATAGAGGTCCACGTCGCGGTTGATCACCACCGCGCCCTCGCGGCCGTCCCGGGCTCCGACCAACCGCAGCTGGTTGAGCTTGTCTTCGCGGCCGAAAGCCTTTTGCTCATAGCCCGGTTTGGCACCCTGGGCCTCCGGCAGAATCCAGATCTGCAGGAAATGCACTTCCTCGCTGTCCGAGGCGTTGTACTCGCTGTGGCGCACGCCGGTACCGGCACTCATGCGCTGCACGTCCCCGGGCCGGATCACCGAACCGTTACCCATGCTGTCCTGGTGCTCAAGGGCGCCGTCCAGCACGTAGGAAATGATTTCCATGTCGCTGTGGCCGTGGGTGTCAAAGCCACGGCCCGGCTTGACCCGGTCTTCGTTAATAACCCGCAGCGGGCCGTGGCCCATATAGCGCTGGTCGAAGTAGTGACCGAAGGAGAAGCTGTGGCGGCTGTCGAGCCAGCCGAAGTTAGCGACACCGCGTTCTGCACTGGGTCGAATCGTCATGATCTGTGTCCTCCTAACTATGAGTGGATGGATACAGTTTATTGTTTGCCATCGAGATAACAATTAGGCAAATTAGCAACATTCTGTATCCCATAAGTTGACAATACGGTGAGATGACGATGGATATTCTCGAGGGTATGCGCAGCTTCGCCCGGGTGGTGGAGGCCGGCGGCTTCGCCGCGGCGGCCCGGGAAATGGGCGTCTCCCGGGCGGTGGTAAACAAGCAGGTCAAGAAGCTTGAGGAGTCCCTCGGGGCCCAGTTGCTGTTGCGCAGTACCCGGGTGGTCAAGCCCACCGATACCGGTGCCGCCTTTTACCAGCGCTGTCTGGCGGTACTGGCCGAGGTGGACTCTGCGATGAGCGCGGTCATGGAGGCACAGGGGCGGCCCGCCGGCACTTTGCG
>JANQGK010000232.1 GCA_028277365.1 Halieaceae bacterium
CCCCGGAAGTGGAAGTGCGTCACGACTACCTGCTCCAGACCCCGGAGTTCAGCCTGCGGGCCGTGCACACCCCCGGCCACGTCGGCAATCACTACTGCTTCCTGTTGGAAGAAGAGGGCATGCTGTTTACCGGCGACCACATCATGAATGGGTCGACGGTGGTTATCGTGCCGCCTAGTGGTGACATGAAGCTCTACATCGAATCGCTGGAACTGCTGCGCGATTACCCTCTGCAAAGCATGGCGCCGGGGCACGGCGCAGTCATCGACGACCCCGAGGGTGCGGTGAGCTGGCTCATCGGGCACCGGCTTAAGCGCGAGAAGAAAGTGATTGCCGGCCTGCAGCAGCTCGGCACCGCCGACCTCGATGCGCTGGTGAAAGTGGTCTACGACGACGTGGACGAGAGTATTCATCACATGGCCAAGCTGAGCCTGACGGCGCATCTCATCAAACTCGAGCAGGAGCACCAGGCGGGCCGCAACGTCGGCGACGAGTGGACGCTGCTGGGCCACTGATCCGGGGACAGTTTACTTAACTGCGACCTGGCATCACTGCTGCACCGGCATCCTCACTGCAATTAAGTAAACTGTCCCCACGGGGAACAAACGGGGTCTGTCCCCACGGGGAACAAACGGGGTCTGTCCCCACCCTCTGTCCCCGATAAGGAGAACAATCATGTGTGACGAAATCAGCGCCAGCGACGAACTCGAAATTCTGCGGCAGCGCGGCATGACCCGACGCCAGTTCGCCTCCGCCAGCGCCGGTGCGGCGCTCACCCTGATGCTGCCGCCGGTGGCCAATGCCCTCGATGTGGTGGAGCAGGATGTAATGGTGCCGACCCCGGACGGGCAGGCCGACTGCTATTTCGTGCATCCCGGCAAAGGCCAGCACGCTGCGGTGATCGTCTGGTCCGACATCAAGGGCATGCGGCCCGCGTTCCGCGCCATGGGCAAGCGCCTGGCCCAGTCGGGTTACTCGGTGCTGGTGGTGAATCCCTACTACCGTACCCATAAAGGCGCCGTGATTTCCCCCGGCGACCAGTGGTCTGATCCCGGAGTGCGGGAGAAACTGATGCCCCATGCCCGCAGTTTGTCACCGGAAACCTGCGTGACCGACGGTCGCGCGCTGGTGGCCTGGCTTGACCAGCAGGCGGCAGTAGATACCGGGCGCAAGATGGGCGTGACCGGCTACTGCATGACCGGCTCTTACACCCTGCGGCTGGCGGCGGCCATGCCGGAGCGCATCGGCGCCGGCGGTTCTTTCCACGGCGGCCGCCTCGCTACCGACAAGCCGGACAGCCCCCACCTGCTGGCGCCGCAGATGAAGGCGGCCTTCCTAATTGCCATTGCCGAGAATGACGACGAGCGTAATCCCGCGGAGAAGGAAAAGCTGCGGGCCGCTTTCGATGCCGCCGGCGTGGAAGCCGAGATCGAAGTGTATGCCGGCACCAAACACGGCTGGTGCCCGCCGGACTCGGCGGTGTACGACGAGAAGCAGGCCGACCGGGCCTGGAGCCGATTGCTGGCTCTGTTCGAGCGCGAACTGGCCTGAAAGCCTGGGGCAGACTTGCCCCCACATCGACAGAAACTTAGTATTCGCTCCCACCTTTCGATAAATCCTTCAATCAATAAGTCAAATCAGACGGAGAGTACCCATGCACGGACTGATGATGGACCAGCCGCTGTTGGTCAAATCCATTGTGGAGTTTGCCGACCGCGTGAACCCGGACGTGGAAATTGTTTCCTTCACCGCGGACAACCCGCGCCACCGCTACACCTATAAAGACGCGTTCAAGCGCGCCCGCCAGCTTGCCAACGTGTTTGCCGGTTGGGGCCTGGAGCGCGGTGACCGGGTTGCCACCCTGGCCTGGAACGATTACCGCCACTTCGAGGCCTACTACGGCATCAGCTGTTCCGGCTTCGTGGCGCACACCATCAACCCGCGGCTGTTCCCGGAGCAGGTGGCCTACATCATCAACCATGCCGAAGACCAGTACGTATTCGTAGACCCGATGTTCATGCCGATCATCGAAGGTGTTGCGGAACACTGCCCCGGCGTCAAGGGTTGGGTGGTACTCACCTCACCAGAGCACATGCCGGAGACCAAGCTTGCCAACGTGCACTGCTACGAGACCCTGCTGGAGGGGCAGAGCACGGAGTTCGAGTGGCCCGAGCTGGATGAGCGCGATGCCTGCGCCCTGTGCTACACCTCTGGCACCACCGGCAATCCCAAGGGCGTGCTCTACTCCCACCGTTCCACCCTGCTGCACGCCTTCGCTTCGGTGTGGCCGGATGTAATGGGCCTGTCCAGCAAGGAAACCGTGCTGCCCATTGTGCCTATGTTCCACGTCAATGCCTGGGGCACGCCCTACGCCTGCCCGATGGTGGGTGCCAAGCTGGTCTTTCCCGGTCCGAAAATGGGCGACGGTGCTGAGCTCACCAAACTCATCAATGAGGAGAAGATCACCATGTCGGCGGGTGTGCCGACGGTATGGCTCAATCTGCTCGCCCACCTGCGCGACAGCGGTGAGACCATCGAGAGCCTGGAGCGCATTATTGTCGGCGGTGCTGCCTGTCCGCTGTCCATCATGGAAGAGATGGACAAGCACGGGGTCGAGACCCGAGTGGGCTGGGGCATGACCGAGATGAGCCCCTTGGGCAGCGTCAACGCGCCGACTCCGGCGGTGAAGGAAATGAGCGACGACGAGTGGGCGGTAATGCGCCTCAAGGCCGGCCGCCCGGTGTTTGGTGTGGAGATGAAGATTGTCGACGAAGAGGGCAAGGAGCTGCCCTGGGATGGCGAGGCCTTCGGTTCCCTGAAAGTGCGCGGCCCCTGGATCTGTTCCGGCTACTTCAAGCTGGATGCCGGCGATGCCCACGCCGAGAAAGGCTGGTTTGAAACCGGCGACGTGGCGACGATCGATTCCCACGGCTACATGGCTATTACCGACCGCACTAAGGACGTCATCAAGTCCGGTGGTGAGTGGATCAGCTCCATCGATGTAGAGAACGCTGCCATGGGTCACCCGAAAGTGGCAGAGGCCGCGGTCATTGGTCGTTATCACCCGAAGTGGAGCGAACGGCCGCTGCTGGTGGTTGTGCGTGGCAAAGGCGGCGAAGACCTCGCCGCGGAGGAGGTGCTCGCCTTCCTGGACGGCAAGATCGCCAAGTGGTGGATTCCCGATGCGGTGGAATTCGTCGATGAGCTGCCCCACGGCGCCACCGGCAAAATTCAGAAAGTCGAGCTGCGGGAAATCTTCAAGGACTTCCAGTTTGCCGAGTAGGCGCGACTACGCCTTGGGCTATAAGCGGTAACCTCCTTATAGCATTTTGCAATATTCGTAGAATATTGCCGTAATATCTACGCAAAATGGTTGTCTGAGCCGGCTGCAGTGACTATAGTGGCGCCATGTTGAGTGCCAACCCTCACTTTGGACGTCGTCCCAGGGCCTCACACCGTGGCTGAATGGAAGACCCTGTCGGACATTGTTGCCGCGGCCGCTGACCGGTACGGGGACAAGCTCGCCGTCCGCGAGGGGAATCTCGAACTCAGCTTCAAGGACCTCGACCACCTGCGGCGGCGCTCCGCCGCCGCCTGTATTGCCGCCGGCCTCAGCCGTGGCGATCGCATCGCCATCTGGGCACCCAACATCCACGAGTGGATTCTTGCCGCTATCGGCGCGCAAAGCCTGGGTATTACCCTGGTGCCCATCAACACCCGCTGGAAGGGTCCGGAAGTGGCCTACGCCCTGAACCTGAGTCAGGCGAAACTGCTGTTCACCATCGGTGACTTCCTCGGGCAGGATTACCCGGCCATGCTGGCCGACCAGGAGCTGCCTCATTTGCAGAGGCAGGTGCTGCTGCGACAGGACGCAGCCAGCCGCGACGACGCCGGCGAGTGGCAGGCCTTCCTGGCGGCGGGTGAGGGCGTCAGCGATGCCGATGTCGACGCCCGGGTCGCCCAGGTCACGCCGGACGATGTACTCGATATCGGCTTTACCTCCGGGACCACCGGCGCGCCCAAGGGAGTGGTGACCACCCACGGCCAGAACATCCGCGTGTTCGAAACCTGGAGCGGCACCGTCGGTCTGCGCAGCGACGACAACTATCTCATTATCAATCCCTTCTTCCATGCCTTTGGTTACAAGGCCGGCTGGCTGTCGGCGATCATTCGCGGCGCGCTGATCCTGCCGGTGTTGAGTTTTGACCTCGATGCGGTGATGGCCCAGATTGAGCGCGACCGGGTCACCATGCTGCCGGGTGCACCGACGATCTACCAGTCGCTGCTGGCCCATCCGGACCGCGAACAATACGACGTCTCCAGCCTGCGGCTGGCGGTGACCGGCGCCGCCCCGGTGCCGGTGGAACTGGTCAACCGCATGCGCACTGAGCTGGCCTTTGAAACCGTGGTGACTGCTTACGGCCTGACCGAAACCTGCGGCACGGTCAGCATCTGCCGACCGGATGACCCGGCGGAAACCATCTCCGGCACTTCCGGTCGCGCCATGGAGGGGGTGGAGATTCGCGTTGTCGACGCCGAGGGCAAGGACCTTCCCACGGATGAGCCGGGTGAGATTTGGGTGCGGGGCTACAACGTCATGCAAGGCTATCTCGACAACCCCGAGGCCACTGCCGCGACCATTACCCCTGACGGCTGGCTTAAGACCGGCGACGTGGGGGTGATGGATGCCGAGGGCTACCTGGACATCACTGACCGCATCAAGGACATGTTTATTGTCGGCGGCTTCAACTGCTACCCCGCCGAGATTGAAAACCAGCTGGCATCCCACGAGGCCATCGGCCAGGCGGCGGTGGTCGGCATGCCCGACGAGCGCATGGGCGAAGTGGCCTGTGCCTTTGTGATACTGCGCCCGGGCGCGAGCCTGGAAGAAGCGGCGCTGATCGACTGGTGCCGCGAGCAGATGGCCAACTACAAGGTGCCGCGGGCCGTGCACTTTGTGGACAGCTTGCCGGTGAACGCCTCCGGCAAGGTGCTGAAAACCGTGCTGCGGGAAAGGCTCACGGCATGAACGCCGCCATTGAGCTCGACGACACCGACGAGCGCATCGTCGCACTGCTGCGCAGCGACGGCCGCATGGCTTACCGGGCTATCGCCGCCGAACTGGACCTGACCGAGGCTACCGTGCGAACCCGCATCCGCCGCATGGAGCAATCCAATGCCATGCGCGTGGTAGCGGTAACCGACTTCCAGGCTGCCGGCTACGAGATGATGCTGGCGGTGGGCATCACGGTTGAAGGCCGTCCGCCGGCAGAGGTGGCGGAACAGCTCGCCGAGTTCCCCGAGGTGTTTTCCATCAATGTGGTAATCGGTAGCTGCGATATTGAAACCCTGGTGGTCGCCGAGGATCAGGCGGCCATGGCCGACCTGGTGTACCGCCGCTTCGCCGAGCTGCCCGGTGTGTTGCGGGTGTCTTCTTCACTGGCGATCGATGTGCTGAAGAACCAGCCAGACTCGGTTCCTCTTTCCTTTCATAAAACCGCTGGCGACCCAGCCTCTGGTGAGGGCGGAGACGCTACGTCACCTGCGCCCAATGAAACGACAGGTGCCAATAGCACCGCGATATCTGCATCAGCTCCTGGTGCTGCTTCATCGAAGCGGCGGCTGGATGGGGTGGACCGACAGATTGTTGAGCGGCTGGGGCGGGATGCGCGCACCAGCAACCGGCAGATTGCAGAGGAGATTGGCGTCACTGAGGGCACGGTGCGCTCCCGCATCAAGCGTATGCAGGAAGACAAGCAGATTCGCATTACCGCGGTGACCAATATCGACCGCTACCGCGACGCCGCGATCGCCTACGTGTGGGTGGAGGTTGAGCGCAGCAGCCTGGCCGAGCAGGTGGCGACGCAGATGACCACCATGAAGGAGTTCGGGTTCGTCGGCCTGATGATGGGGCGCTACGACATTCTCGGCATCACCATGGTGCGCAACACCGAGCACCTGGCGCGTTTTGTGCACCGCCACGTCAGCAGCCTGGAGGGGGTGCGGCGCACGGAGAGCTCGCTGGGCGTGAACTTTGTGAAGCACGATTACCGCATGAGCCGCATCGTCGGCTAGCAACAGGATCAGCCTATGGACAAGCAAATGACGGCCACCGACGTTGTCGGCCAACTGGAGAACGGCATGACGCTGGGGATCGGCGGCTGGGGGCCGCGCCGTAAACCGATGGCGCTGGTGCGGGAGATCCTGCGCTCTGACCTCAAGGATCTCACCCTGGTCGCCTACGGCGGCGCCGACGTCGGCATGCTGTGCGCCGCGGGCAAGGTCAAAAAGCTGGTGTTTGCCTTTGTGTCCCTGGACTTTATTCCGCTGGAGCCGTTTTTCCGCCAGGCACGCCAGGCCGGCAGTATTGAAGTTTCCGAACTGGATGAGGGCATGATGCTGCTGGGCCTGCGGGCGGCGGCCTGGGGCCTGCCGTTTATCCCCACCGGGGTGGGCCTGGGCACCGACATCGTCAAGGTGAATGCGGACCTCAAGCTGGTAGACAGCCCATACGACGACAAGGAATGGGTGGCGGTGCCGGCATTGAAGCTGGACGCCAGCCTGATTCACGTGGACCGCGCCGATGCCCGGGGCGTGTGCCAGATCGCCGGCCCCGATCACTACATGGACGATATGTTTGCCCGGGCGGCGGACAAGACTTACGTGTCCTGTGATGAACTGGTGGACAGCGCATTCTTTAACGACCCTGCGCAGGCCCGCCAGGTGCACTGGGAGCGGGCGGCCACCGCCGGTGTGGTGCATCTGCCGGGCGGCGCCCACCCGTCATCCTGCAACCCACTCTATGGGTTTGACGTGGCTCACTTTAAGGAATACGCCGGTTTCGCCAGGGACGCGGCGGGATTCGCGGGCTACCTCGACAAGTACCTGGGTGCCAGTGAGTCTGATTACCAGACCGCCGTGGGCGGTCTGGACGCCATTCGCCAGCTGCCGCTGCCGGTCTACTGAGGAGCGCGCCATGAGCTATAGCCTTGCCGAACTCTGTATCTGTGCCGCCTCTCGCGCCTTTGAGGGCGACGGCGAAGTGCTGGCCACCGGCATCGGGGTAATCCCGCGGCTGGCCGCCAGCCTGGCCATGAAAACCTGCAACACCGACCTGATGATGACCGACTCCGAGGCCTGGATGCTGTCCGAGCCCAACCCGCTGGGGCAGCGCCCGGAAGGCTTTCAACAGGCCAATGAATCCTGGATGGGCTTCTCGCGCATCTTCGACAACGTCTGGTCCGGCAAGCGCCACGCCATGCTGGGTCCGACCCAGGTGGATCGCTTCGGCCAGTCCAACACCTCGGCACTGGGCGGCAGCTACCAGGCGCCCAAGGTCATGATGCTCGGTGCCCGCGGCTTTCCGGGCAACTCCATCAGCCACCCCAACAGTTTCTTTGTGCCCGCCCACAGTACCCGCGTCTTCGTCGAGGGCGAGTGCGACTTCGTCTCTTCCATCGGCTACAACCCCGACCGGCTGCCACGAGGCCATGCCCTCAGTGACATCGACATTCGCCTGATCGTCACCAACCTGTGCGTGATGGACTTCGGCGGCCCCGATTACCAGGCGCGGCTGGTCTCGCTGCACCCCGGCATCAGCGCCGGGCAGGTGCAGGAGAACACGGGCTTCCCCCTGCACGTGGCAGGCGATGTGCCCGCCACGGCGGCGCCGACCCAGGCGCAGCTCGATGCGATTGCGGCGCTGGATCCTCACAACCAGCGCGCAGCGCAGATCAAGGACAACCCGCCGGGCGATCCTGCGGCAGGGGATGGCAGCTAGCCATGCTGGAAACGCGTCTCACCCGGCTGCTGGGTTGTCGCTATCCCATCGTGCAAACCGCGATGGGCTGGGTGGCGGATCCCCGGCTGGTGGCGGCCACCGGTAATGCCGGCGGCTTCGGTTTCCTGGCCGGCGCCACCATTCCGCCGGAGGAGATCGAGCGCGACATCCTCAAGGTCAAGGAACTCAGCTCAGCGCCCTTCGGCGTTAACTTCCATATGTACCAGCCCAATGCCGCTGATATCGTCGACCTGGTCATCAGGCACGGCGTGCGGGCGGTCAGCTATTCGCGCTCGCCGGGCCCGGAATTCATCCGCAAATTGAAGGACGCCGATGTCGTGTGCATGCCTACCGTGGGCCTGCCCAAGCACGCCATCAAGGCGGTGGAGCTGGGCGCCGATGTGGTGACCGTGCAGGGCGGCGAGGGCGGCGGCCACACCGGCGCGATTCCCACCACCGTGCTGTTGCCCCAGGTGGTGGATGCGGTAGGCAACAAGGTGCCGGTGGCGGCGGCCGGTGGTTTTAAGGACGGCCGCGGCCTGGTGGCGGCACTGGCCTGGGGCGCCGACGGCATTGCCATGGGTACCCGCTTCCTGTTGACCAGTGACAGCCCGGTGCCGCAGGCCACCCTGCAGGCCTACCTGGACTGTGAAGACCCCGGCGCCATCATTCGCTCAACGGCCATGGACGGGTTGCCCCAGCGGATGATTACCAACGAGGTGCTGGGCCGCCTGGAAAAAGCCGGGCCGGTCAGCAAGCTGTGGCTGGCATTGCGCAGCGGCCTGGCTTTTCGCAGGCACACGGGCGCGACGTTTTTCGGCCTGCTCAAGTCGGCGCTGGCCATGCAGCGCGACGATGGGCTCACTGCGGCCCAGGCCATCATGGCCGCCAACGCCCCCATGATTATCCAGCGCGCCATGGTCGAGGGTATGCCTTCGGAGGGTGTGCTGCCCAGCGGCCAGGTGGCGGGGGTGATTGATTCATTGCCGAGCTGCGAAGAACTCATTACCCAGATTGTCGCGGAGGCCGAGCTTAAGCTCGCCGCTCTGGCCGCGCAGTCAACGGAGGAATCCTCATGAGCACGCCATTCAAGACCTCCATCGCAGACGGTGTCGCCGAGCTGATGCTGGACCACCCACCGGTCAACGCTTTCGATAGCGCCGGCTGGTTCGCTATTGCCCGCGAGCTGGAGGCGCTCGGTGCCAACCACGATGTTCGCGTGATCGTGGTCGGCGGAGAGGGCAAGGGTTTCTGCGCCGGGGTGGACATCAAGGAGCTGGCCGCCGACGGCACGAAGATTCTCGACGTGAATCGCGGCAACTACGAAACCTTCCGCGCCATCCACCGCAACCCTAAGCCGGTGATTGTTGCCTTACACGGCTTCGTGCTGGGGGGCGGCATCGGCATGGCGGGTGCGGCCGACATCGTGGTGTGCAGCGACTGCGCCCGCTTCGGCGTGCCGGAAATCGACCGCGGTGCCATGGGCGGCGGCGCCCACCTGCAGCGCCTGTTTCCGGTGCAGAAGGTGCGCTACATGTACTTTACCGGCGAGTTTATCGACGCCGCCGAGGCTTACCGGCTGGGTGCTGTGGAGCGTGTCGTCCCTCGCGACGAGCTGATGGCCGCCGCCCGGGACATCGCCCACAAGATCGCTGCCAAGTCGCCGGACATGATTCGCATCGCTAAGGAATCCCTCACGGGCATCGAGGACGGCAACCTAGAAGACAAATACCGCTGGGAGCAGGGTTTCACCTACGAGGCCTACACCCACCCGGATTCCCAGGAAACCCGAGACGCCTTCGTCGAGAAGCGGGATGCCAAGTTTGATGACTGACGCTCTTTTCTCTGGTGCCACTAGCTCGGGCGGTGTGGGCGGTCGCTATGTGAAGGGGCTTTCCAAGACACGCCGTGAACCCGTCCCTGGGGGCTCGGGGCGCGCGTCCTTGCGCGCCACGGTCTTGGAAAGCCCCTTCACACATCAACCGCCGTCCGGCACCGAGCTGTCGATTCAGCAGTCGGGATTCGAGTGGCATTGCATCGAGTGGATGGTTTCCCGCTTCTCGATCTCATTGATGGCAGAAGCGGATCGAGCGTTGGTCCCCCTTTCACGAGACCGTAGGCGACATGGATGTCGCCTCCGAGCCCCCAGGGATGGGTTCACGGCGTGTCTCGTGAAAGGGGGACCAATGATTGAGCCGCGTCCGAGACGCCAACCATGAACCTGACATTTACGGACAGCCAGCAAGCATTCCGGGAAGAAGCACGAACGTGGCTTGAAGCGAATGTGCCAGAGGAGAAGTTGCAGAGCTTCGATACGGAGGAGGGCTTCCAGCAGCATCGTGAGTGGGAGGGGAAGCTTAACGAGGGGCGTTGGGGGATGGTCACCTGGCCCGAGGAGCTGGGGGGTCGTGGCTGTGATTTGATCGAGTGGTTGATCTTTGAGGAGGAGTACTACCGGGCCGGGGCGCCGTTGCGGGTGAATCAGAACGGGATTTTCCTGCTGGGCCCGACCCTGATGGAGTACGGCACCGAGGCGCAGAAGGCGCGCTTCCTGCCGAAGATGGCGACTGGCGAGGAGATCTGGTGCCAGGGCTGGTCGGAGCCGAACGCCGGGTCTGATATGGCGGCGATTCGCTCCCGGGCCGAGCGGGACGGCGACCACTACGTGATCAACGGTCAGAAGACCTGGTCGACCCGGGCGGTCTGGGCGGACTGGTGTTTCGGGATGTTTCGCACCGATCCCGAGTCGGAGCGACACCGCGGGCTGACGTTTATCCTGGTGCCGCTGGATACCCCGGGGGTTACGGTGCGCCCGATTCCACAGTTGGATGGTTTGCCCGGTTTTGCCGAGATTTTCTTTGACGATGTGCGAGTGCCGGTGGATTGCTGCCTGGGGGGCGAAGGTGAGGGCTGGTCCGTGGCAATGGCCACCGCGGGATTCGAGCGCGGGTTGTTGCTGCGCTCGCCGGCGCGTTTCCAGGAAACGGCGCGGCGCCTGGTGGAGCTGTACAGGGGGAGCCGCGAGCTCGCGGATCGCGACCCGGCGGTAAAGGCCGCGGTGATGCAGGCGTGGATGGATGCGGAGGCTTACGGTCTCACCACCTATCAGACCGCCTGCCGGATGATGGCCGGGGGCAAGATCGGTGCCGAGGCGTCGACCAACAAGATCTTCTGGTCGGAGCTGGACCAGTCCATGCACGCCACGGCCATGAGTCTGCTCGGTGCCCGGGCGGAGTTACTGCCCCACGCTCCCGACGCCGGAGACGTGGGCGGTTGGCTGGACGGTTGGCTGTTTTCCCAGTCGGGGCCGATCTATGCCGGCACCAACGAGATTCAGCGCAACATCATCGCTGAACGCATGTTGGGGATGCCGCGCTGATGGATTTTAATTTCACGCAAGACCAACTGCTGTTCCGGGACTCTGCCCGCGACTTCCTGCGCGGCGAGATCACTCCGGAACGCGTTCGCGCGCTGTGGGAGAGCGGCCACGACGAGTCCTTGTGGGGGCAGCTCACCGAGCTGGGCCTGGTGGGCATCACCGTGCCCGAGGAGCACGGCGGTCTGGGCATGAGTGAAGTGGATTTCGTGTTGCTGGCGGAAGAGTGTGGTTACGTGGCGCTGCCGGCACCGCTGGTGCACACCGCGCTGGTGGCGGCTCCCGCGCTGGTCGATATCGGCGGCGAACTGGCGGCGAGCTGGCTACCCCGAATTGCCGGCGGCGAAGCGCGGGTGGCGGTGGGCACCGGCCCGGCGCAGCCGCTGTTGGTGGAAGACGCCGACCGTGCGCAGCTTATCCTGCTGGAACGTGCCGGGGCGCTGCACGCTCTTGATCCAGCCGACCTGACTCTGCGGCGCAACGACTCCATGGATGGCTCCCGCAGGCTATTCACCGTGGAGGGTGCCGACGAGGGTGCCGACGAGGGCGCAGCGGTGGCAGACGCACCCGCCATTGCCGCTGCACTCAACCGCGGGGGCCTGGGCTGTGCTGCCCAGGCCCTGGGACTGGCCCAGCGTATGCTCGACCTGGCGGTGGCCTACACCGCTGAGCGCAAGCAGTTTGGTAAACCCGTGGGCTCCTTCCAGGCGGTTAAGCACCACATGGCCAACGTGGCGGTAAAGCTTGAGTATGCCCGGGCGCCGGTGTACCGGGCGTCCTGGTCGCTGGCCAAGGATCATCCCGACGCCGCGCGGCACGTCAGCCATGCCAAGCTGGCCGCCTGCGAGGCGGCGGCACTGGCGGCAAAAAACTGCATCCAGGCCCACGGCGCCATGGGCTACACCTGGGAAGTCGATCTGCACCTGTACATGAAAAAAGCCTGGGCACTGGCGGGCGCCTGGGGTGATACCGGTTTTCACAAGCAGCGCATCAGCAACGCGCTGTTTGAAGATGATGCGCCGCTGGGAGCGGGCGCGACCTTCTGAGTTTATTGAAGCGAGGAGCCACCGATGAGTGAGGCCTATATTGTCGATGCCGTACGTACGCCCACCGGGCGCCGCCGCGGCGGCCTGGCCCATGTGCACGCCGCCGATCTCGGCGCCCACGTGCTGCGGGCGCTGGTCGAGCGCAATGTCGTTCCCGACAGCGACTATGACGACGTGATGTTCGGCTGCGTCGACACCATCGGCCCGCTGGCCGGCGACATTGCCCGTACCTGCTGGCTGGCGGCGGGCCTCAGCGATGAAGTGCCGGGCACCACCATCGACCGTCAGTGCGGCTCCTCACAGCAGTCGGTGCATTTCGCGGCCCAGGCCGTGATGTCGGGTATCAACGACGTGGTGATCGCCGGCGGCGTGCAGACTATGAGTTCGATACCGATTTCCTCGGCGATGCTGGCGGCGGAGCCGCTGGGCTTCAAGGATCCGTTCTCCGGGTCCCAGGGCTGGACCGCCCGCTACGGCGATGTGCCGGTGTCCCAGTTCAACTCGGCGCAGATGATCGCCGACAAGTGGCAGATCAGTCGCGAGGCCATGGAAGCCTTCGCCCTGGAGTCCCATACCCGCGCGCTGCGCGCCATCGAGGAAGGCCGTTTCGATCGCGAAGTGCTACCACTCGAGGGCGTGGAAATGGACGAGACCCCACGCAACACTTCCATGCAAAAGATGGCCGAGCTGGAACCGCTGGCGGAAGGTGGCACCATCACTGCTGCGGTGTCATCCCAGACCTGCGACGGTGCCTCCGCCATGTTGATCGTCTCCGAGGAGGCCCTCAAGCGCTACGGCCTGACGCCGCGGGCGCGCATTCATCATATGAGCGTGCGCGCTGCCGATCCGATCTGGATGTTGACCGCGCCCATCCCGGCGACGGAATACGCCATGAAGAAAAGCGGTATGAAGCTAGAGGACATCGACCTCGTTGAAATCAATGAGGCCTTCGCCTCGGTGCCGATGGCCTGGTTGCAGGACACGGGTTACCCCCACCAGAAAACCAACGTCAACGGCGGTGCTATTGCCCTGGGCCACCCGCTGGGCGCAACCGGGACCAAACTGATGACCACGTTGTTGCACGAGCTTGAGCGCACCGGCGGTCGTTATGGTTTGCAGACCATGTGTGAAGGTGGGGGGCAGGCCAATGTCACCATTCTGGAGAGACTGTAATGGGGATTCTTGAAGGCCGCGTGGCCATCATCACCGGAGCTGGCGGTGGCCTGGGCGCGGCCCATGCCAGGGTAATGGCCGGTGAAGGTTGCGCAGTGGTGGTCAACGATATCAATGAGCCGGCCGCTCAGGCGGTGGTGGATGAGATTGTCGGCAGCGGCGGTCGGGCGGTGGTGAATACCTCCGACATCACCAGCTACGACGACAGTCTCAATGCGGTGAAGCAGACCCTGGAGGAGTTTGGTGATCTGCATATCGTGGTGAACAACGCCGGCAACAATCGGGACCGCATGTTTGCCTCCATGACCGAAGACGACTGGGACGCGGTGATGGCGGTGCACCTGAAGGGGCACTTCTGTATCAGCTCCCACGCGGTGCATTACTGGCGCGGGCAGTCCAAGCAAGGTGTCGCGGTGGATGCGCGGATTATCAACACCACCTCCAATGCCGGCTTGCAGGGTTCCATCGGGCAGAGCAACTATGCGGCAGCCAAGGCAGGCATTGCTGCGTTAACGCTCAACCAGGCAGCGGAGCTCGGGCGCTACGGGATTACCGCCAACTCGATCTGCCCGGTGGCGCGCACCGGTATGACCACGGCGGTGCCGGAGATGGCGGAGCGCATGAAGCGGCCCGAGGACGGCAGCTTCGATCACTTTGCGCCGGAGAACGTGTCCTCGGTCATCGCCTGGCTGGTGTCGGCAGCGGGCGGCAAGGTAACCGGGCGCATTATCGAGGCCGAGGGCGGGCGCATCTGTATCTGCGACGGCTGGCGCACGACCGAGGGTGTCGACCGCGGCGATCACTGGGCGCCGGCAGAGATCGGCGGTGCCATGGAGGAACTGCTGGCGAAGGAAGTTCCTGCACAGAAGGTGTGGGGAACCTAGGCGCGCTGCGCGCTGAAAGTATGCAAACCCGAGACTCACGACATCTATGAACTTCTCTTTCACCGACGAGCAGCGCATGATCCGCGACACCGCGGAGGCGTTTCTGTCCGGCGCTTCCCCAAGCGAGGCAGTGCGCAGTGCGATGGAGACCGAGTCGGGCTTCGATGCGACAGTGTGGAAGCAGGTCTGTGAGGAGCTTTACTGGCAGGCCATACATATCCCGGAGCAGTATGGCGGCCTGGGGCTGGGCTATGTGGAACTGGCGGCCACCATGGAGCAGATGGGGCGCTTCCTGTTCTGTGCGCCGTTTTTCTCCTCCGTGTGCCTGGCGACCAATGCATTGTTGGTGGCGGGTGATGATGAGCAGAAAGCCCGGCTGCTGGCCCGGCTGATTGCCGGTGAAACGGCCACGCTGGCCCATCACGCCCCCGCTGCCGTGCGCTGGAAAGCCGAGGGCGACCAGTTCCGGCTTAACGGTACGGCGCGGTATGTGGTCGACGGACACACCGCCGACTGGGTGATCGTTGCTGCCGCAGCCTCCGGCGATGACGGAAACGTGAGCCTGTTCGTGGTGCCTGGCGGTCAGCCCGGCCTGGTGCGCCACTGGCTGCCGACCATGGATCAGACCCGCAAGCAGGCGGAGCTGGTGTTTGAGAACGTGCTGGTGGATACCGGCCAGCGGCTCGCCGCCGGTGCTGCGGCGGCACTGGCCAGCGTTGAAGACCTGGCCACTATCGCTCTGGCGGCGGAGCAGGTGGGTGGGGCCCAGCAGAGCCTGGACAGCACGATTGCATATACCCGGGAGCGGGTGCAGTTCGGGCGCACTGTCGCCAGTTTCCAGGCGGTGAAGCACAAGGCGGCGGATATGATGGTGAAAGTGGAGGCGGCGCGCTCCGCCAGCTACTACGCCGCCTGTATCGCTCAGGAATTTCTGGCCGGTTCAGCATCCACCGGTGAGCTGGCCGAGGCTGCCAGCGTCGCCAAGGCGGCCTGTTCGGAGGCCTACCTGTTCAATGCCGGTTGCGGTATCCAGTTGCACGGTGGGGTGGGTTTCACCTGGGAGTACGACATCCAGCTTTTCTTCAAGCGCGCGAAATCCTCTGAAACCCTGCTGGGTAATGCCAGCCTGCACCGGGAGCGCCTGGCGGCGCTGCTGCTGGATTAGTCGCGAGGAAGTCTGCCATGGAACTGAAATTCAGCCCTGAAGACGAACACTTCCGCAAGGAAATCGCCGACTGGTTGGCCGAGCACCTGGTCGGTGAATTTGCGGCCATCCGCTTTCGCGGCGGTCCGGGTGACGAGCACATGTATCCCGAGGAGCGCAAAGCCTGGGAGCAGGAGCTGGCCGCGGGTGGCTGGACCTGTATCGGCTGGCCCGAGGCCTTTGGTGGCCGCGGGGCCTCGATCGAGCAGCAGGTGATTTTTCACGAGGAGTATGCGCGCGCCGGCGGTCCGGGGCGGATGGGACACATCGGCGAAACCCTCACCGGCCCCACCCTGATCGCCTTCGGCTCCGATGAGCAGCGCGAGCGCTTCTTGCCCGGCATTCGCGCCGGCACCCGGTTCTGGTGTCAGGGCTACTCCGAGCCCTCGGCGGGTTCGGATCTGGCCAATGTGAAAACCAAAGCGGTGTTCGACGAGGCCAGTCAGCGCTGGCTGATCAGCGGCCAGAAGGTGTGGACGTCGCTGGCCCACGAGTCGGACCATTGCTTCGTGATCGCCCGCACGGATCCCGACTCGGTCGGCCATCGCGGTCTGGGATTTTTTCTACTGGATATGGACCAGCCCGGTATCACCGTGCGCCCCATCGAGCAGATGACCGGCACCAGCGAGTTCAATGAAGTCTTTTTCGACGAAGCGCACTGCGGTGCCGGGGATATCGTCGGCGCGCCCGGTGATGGCTGGAAGGTGGCCATGGGTCTGCTGGGCTTTGAGCGGGGCGTCTCCACTCTGGGTCAGCAGATGCTGTTTCAGAACGAGCTGGATGACATTATCCGTGAGGCCAAACGCAACGGCGCCGCAAAAGACCCGGTGATCCGCCAGCGCATCGCCGACGCTCACGTGGGGCTCAAGATCATGCGCTACAACAGCATGCGGACCCTGTCCGGCAACGCCGACGACGGGTCGCTGCAGCCCGAGGCGATGATCTACAAGCTGTACTGGTCCACCTGGCACCGCAACCTCGGCAAGCTGGCCATGGACGTGCTGGGCCCGGAGGCGGAAATCTGCGCAGCACCTCCCTACGAACTGAGCCGGCTGCAAAGCCTGTTCCTGTTCTCTCGCGCCGACACCATCTACGGCGGCACCAACCAGGTGCAGCGCAATATCATCGCCGAGCGCGCACTCAATATGCCGCGTGAGCCCCGCGGCTGAATACGGAGCAAGACATGGCACTGAAAGAACCGCCCCCCTACGTCCCCGGCCACCAGCTACTCACCGGCAAGAGCGTGTTAGTGACCGCGGCCGCCGGCGCCGGCATTGGTTTCGCCGCTGCCACCCGCGCAGCGGAGGAGGGCGCTCGCGCCGTTTTCATCAGCGACATCCATGAAGGCCGGCTGGAGAAAGCCGTGTTCGCGCTGAAGGAAAACACCGGACTGGACGCCGTTTTCGGGCGACTGGCCAACGTCACCGATGAGGCCGATGTCCAGGCCCTGGTGGACGAGGCCGAGCAGACCATGAATGGTGTCGATGTGCTGATCAACAACGCCGGCCTCGGCGGCACGAAACTGCTGGTAGATATGGAAGACGACGAGTGGCACCGGGTGCTGGATGTGACTCTCACCGGCACCATGCGCATGACTCGTGCCATGCTCAAGCGCATGCAAACCCGGGGCGCCGGCGTTATTGTCAACAACGCCTCGGTGCTGGGCTGGCGGGCCCAGAAAGAGCAGTGCCACTACGCCGCCGCCAAGGCCGGGGTGATGGCCTTGACCCGCTGCTCGGCGCTGGAAGCCGCCGATTTCGGGGTGCGCATCAACGCGGTGTCACCCTCCATCGCCTTCCATGAATTCCTTAAGAAAACCTCACCGCCGGAGCTGCTGGAGCAGCTCGCCAGCCGCGAAGCCTTCGGCCGCGCCGCCGAGGTCTGGGAAGTGGCCAACGTGATGATGTTCCTGGCCTCAGATTATTCGGGCTACATGACTGGAGAAGTGCTTAGCTGCTCGTCGCAGCGCGCCTGATGCGGCGCGCCACGTCGCAGGTGCTACAATCGCGGCCAACGGCCATCACGCTACCCGCCGCGAGGCAGGAAATCCCTCCAGGGCTATGACTTGCTGCCGCAGGCAGTCTGTTCCCAGTCGGCAATGGCTCGGGATATACTTCGCAAATGCCTGAATTGAATAAAAAAATTGGTGAGTTACTGCTCGAGCGAGGGCTCGTACAGGACACCGACCTGCGCAAGGCCCTGCAGTTGCAGCAGGGCACCGGTGGGCGCCTGGGCAGCATTCTGATCCGCGTGGGGGCCGTCTCCGAGGAAGCGCTGTTGCCGGTGCTGGCAGAACAGCTCGATATTCCCTACCTGGCCCGCGCAGAATTGCCGAACCAGGCGGCTGTTTTCGAGTGTCTGTCCAGCTCCGAGATACCGCTGGACTGGTTCATCGACCAGCAGGTGGTGCTTTGGCGCGGTGAAGACGGCCGGCTCTTTTGCCTGGCCGCCGATCCCCTGGACAGCTTTGTGCGCGAGGTGCTGGAGCGCTTTTACGGACAGGGCGCTGTTCACTACCGTCTGGCGGGTCAGCACCACGTAGAGAGCTTCGTGGACTACGTACGCCGCGAACACGCGGTAGAAGACCTGTTCCAGGGCGGGGGGGAACGGGCTCTGGCGGAGCTGGCGGAAGAGGCGCCGATCATCGAGTTCGTCAACAACATGATGGCCCAGGCGATGGATGCCGGGGCCTCGGATATTCACGTGGAACCCGGCGAGCGCAATTTCTCCGTGCGCTTCCGCGTGGACGGTGTTTTGCACCAGCGCCTGGAACAGCCCCAGGACCGCTTCCCGGCCATTGCCTCGCGTATTAAGCTGATCGCGGGGCTCGATATTGCTGAGCGCCGGATGCCGCAGGACGGCCGCCTGACCACGCGGGTCAGCGGCAAGGAAATGGACATTCGGGTATCGACCGCTCCCGATGTGCGGGGCGAGTCGATCGTAATGCGGCTGTTGCCCAAGCAGCGCGACGAGGTGGCCTTGACCCAGCTCGGCATGGAAAGCGACCACCTGGAGAGAATGAAGAACTGGGCCCACGAGGCGCACGGCATTGTGCTGGTCACCGGCCCCACGGGTTCCGGTAAATCCACCACCCTGTACTCCACCCTGGAAGCCACCAACGACGGCCAGAAGAAAATCATCACCGTGGAAGACCCGGTGGAGTATCAGTTGGGCGGTATTACTCAGATTCAGGCCCATGCCGAGATTGGCTATAGCTTCGGACGTGCCCTGAAGGCCATCCTGCGCCAGGATCCGGATGTGATCATGATCGGTGAGATCCGCGATCTGGAAACCGCGGAGATTGCCATCCAGTCGGCGCTGACCGGCCACCTGGTGCTGTCCACGCTGCACACCAACGACGCCATTTCCGCCTTCACTCGCCTCATTGATATGGGTGTGGAACCCTTCCTGGTGGCCGCGCCCATGCTCGGGGTACAGGCCCAGCGGCTGGTGCGCACCCTGTGCCAGCACTGCAGCGAACCTGACGAGATCGGTGAGCACCTGCGCCGGGAGATTTCCGAGGTGCCCGGCTTTGATGGCGGCGAGATAGCGCCTATGCGGGCGGTGGGTTGCAAGCACTGCCAGGGTACCGGCTACCGCGGGCGCTCGGGCATATACGAGCTGGTGCAGGTGACGCCGGAGCTGCATGAAATGATTGTCCAGAACCGGCCTATTCATGAGATGCGTCAGCAGGCGCACCGGCAGGGGGACCGCACCCTGCGGCAGGACGGGCTGATCAAGGTGGCCCGCGGTGGTACCTCGCTCGAGGAAGTCTTCCGCGTCACCGGGACCGAAGCTGAGGCGGCCTGATGAAGTTCAGCTACCAGGCCTTCAACCGCGACGGTGAGCTGGTGAGCGGTGACATCACCGCGGCCAGCGAACGCGAGGCGCAACGCTTGCTGGAATCCCAGGGTGTGTCGCCCTTCGAGTTTGCTATCGCCCGGGAGTCGGAACTGGGCCGGCAGCGACGTCTGAAAACCCGGGACGTGGTGCAGGCTCTGGACGAGTTCAGCACCTTGTTGGAATCCGAGGTCGGCATCGCGGAATCCGTGGATGCCCTGCAACAGGGGGAGTACCACCCGCGCATCAAGGCCTTCTTTGCCAACGTCGGCACCCGACTGCAGAGCGGCGACAGCCTGTCCTCGGCCCTCAAGCAGGGTGAGCTGGACCTGCCGCCGGTGGTGCTGCAGCTGGTGGAAACCGGTGAGGCGACCGGTGAGTTGGCGGCGTCGCTGAGGGAGGCGGTCAGCCAGCTTCAGTACGAGGAATCGGTGCGCGAGGAGTTTCGCAGCGCGCTGGTCTACCCCGCGATCCTGGTGCTCTCCGGCCTGGGAGCGATTCTGCTGATCTTTGCCTTCGTGGTGCCCAAGTTTGCCAATCTGGTGAAGGGCAGCGAAGACATCCCGCTGTTGGCCAGTCTGGTGATCAACGGCGGCCTGTGGTTCAACGAGAACTGGTACCTGTTGCTGGGCGTGGCTGTTGCGCTGAGCGCCGTCGCGGTGCTGAAACTGCGTGACCCGGCCGTGCGCGAGCGATTGCTGAACGTGGCGGCGCGCCTGCCCCTGGTGGGCGACTGGTTGGATGAGCGCGATATTGGCAACTGGTCCGCCTCCATGGCGGCGCTGCTGAACAACCGCGTTGAATTGGTTACCGCGCTGGGCCTGTCTCGCAGCAGCATCCAGCTTGCGGTGCGCCGCCAGCGCCTTCAGCGCGTGGAGCAGGCGGTG
>JANQGK010000250.1 GCA_028277365.1 Halieaceae bacterium
TGAGCATCTCGTCGACCGGCACCCCGTCGAGGGTCGCCGACATCACCAGGATGCGCAGCGGGTCGTCCGGGTCGCGGAATAGCTCACGGGCCTGCAACAGCAGCGCCAGGCCCACATCGGTATGCAGGTGGCGCTCGTGAAATTCATCGAAAATCACCATGGCCACCCCGGGCAGGGCAGGATCTTCCTGCAGCATGCGGGTGAGGATGCCCTCGGTAATCACTTCTACATGGGTGTTGGCGCCGACCTTGGTACCCTGGCGAATGCGGTAGCCTACAGTTTCGCCCACGTCTTCTCCCAGTAGCTGGGCCATGCGCTGGGCGGCGGTGCGGGCCGCCAGCCGGCGGGGTTCCAGCACCAGGATCTTGCGGTATTCCAGCCAAGGCGCAGTCAGCAGGTGCAGGGGTACAATGGTGGTCTTACCGGCCCCCGGCGGGGCTTCCAGCACGACATCCAGATGATCCTCAAACACCGCTGGTAGCTGCGGCAGGATTTCATTGATGGGTAGATCGGTGTCCATGGACATCAAAGCTACCCCATGAGCAAGAGGCGGTCACTGCAATAGTGCTCATTTGAGAACCTATTAACACATCAGCACCGCAGCGATTTGCAGAACCGTGACACGGCACGCAGGCCTGACACTGCTAAACTAGTTTTCCCACTCTGTGACAGGAATATGACCATGAGTAACTACGAAACCATTTCTTCTTTCTGCGAGACCTGGGCCACCCGCGACATTGACGCCCTCATGGCCTTCTTCGCCGATGATGCCGTATATCACAACATCCCCATGGACCCGCCCAACGTGGGCAAGGACATGATTCGCGGCGTGATCGAAATGTTCATGAAAGACCCCACCGCCGTCACCTTCGCGGTGCACCACCAGGCCGAGAGCGCCGACGGCGTGGTGCTGAACGAACGCACCGATACCTTCCAGATTGGTGACCACCAGATTCAGCTACGGGTCATGGGTACCTTTGAGCTGGCCGACGGCAAAATTGCCGCCTGGCGCGACTATTTCGATATGAACCAGTACCTGAGCCAGTTACCCCAGCAATGAGCAGCAACCTGTTTACCTCCACCCTCGCCTCGAGCCTGCGCGGCTGGCAGGGCATCGCCGCGCGCACCGACGCCGAGCAGCCCGAACAACTGCTGCAGCTCTACGAATTCGAGAACTGCCCCCACTGCCGCATCGTGCGGGAAGTACTGACCGAGCTGGACCTGGATGCCCAGATCTTCCCATGCCCCAAGGGCGGCCAGCGTTACCGGGAGGAGCTGATGGAGCGCGGCGGCAAGGCCCAGTTCCCGTACCTGATCGACCCCAACACCGGTGCCGAGATGTATGAGTCGATGGATATCTTGCGCTACCTGTACCAGCAGTACGGCGGGGGAGATGTACCGCTCAGGTGGCGGGTGGTGCCGCTACAGAAGCTCTCCTCCACGCTGGCCACGGTGGCCCGCATCACCCGCGGTATGTATGCCGTAAAATCCAGGCCGCCGAAGCAGCCGCTGGAACTCTACAGCTTCGAAGGCAGCCCCTTCGCCCGCCCGGTACGGGAAGTACTGTGCCAGATGGAGATTCCCTACATCCTCAGAAGCTGCGGCCGCAGCGAGCCCGGGGAGTGGCTGCCGCCGAAGCTGCGCGAACGCCTGGGTATTCAGCCCGGCAGCCAGCTACACAACCGCGTGGCGCTGCTGGAGAAGGAAGGCAAGCAGGGTATCCCCTACCTCTATGACCCCAATACCGGAGAGGGCCTGTTTGAATCAGAGGCGATTATTGCCTATCTGGAGAAAAGCTACGCTGCTTAGCCGGCCATCAGCTCCGCGGTTCAGGTACAAACTCCATTCAACTTACCCCTGTTTTTGAGGGTGATCGGGTGGTTGTCGGCGTCAATATCAGGGTCTCAAAACGTGACCTGGATGCTGGCTCCCCGCTTGACGGACTCATATGCTGGCGCTAAGCACATAGCGAACGGGACTACCATGGAACTTGTCTATCCGAACGAGCGACGCCTTTTTGGTATCGCGCTGATCATCGCCATCATCATCTGGGCGCTTCTGATCGTCGGCACTGTCGGTATCGCCCTGATCTACATCGCCCTGTTCTTACTGTTCATGCTGTTTGCCCAGGCCGGCCTGATTTCCTACATCCGGGGCAACGGGGTACGCATTACCAAAGAACAGTTCCCGGACCTGCACGAGCGGCTGCTTGAGTGCTGCAAAACGCTGAACGTTGAACCGGTGCCGGAGCTGTACCTGTTGCGCACAGACTTTTTCAACGCTATTGCCACCCGCTTCCTGCGGCGCCATTTCGTGGTGCTGTTCAGCGACGTCGTCGACGCGCTGGAAAAGCGGCCGGGGGCCCTCAACTTCTACATCGGGCATGAACTGGGGCACATTCACCGCAACCACCTGTTCTGGGACAAGATTCTGGCGCCGGCGCTGCTGCTGCCAGTGCTGGGATTCGCCTATCGCCGCGCCGAGGAATACACCTGCGACCGCTACGGTGCCGCCTGTTGCGAGAGCCCGGTCGATGCCGCGGCCGCCATGGGCGCGATGGTCGCCGGCGATACCCGCTGGAGCAGCCTTAGCATCAAGAACTACCTGCAGCAGGTGAAAGACACCGGCGGGTTCTGGATGTCGCTCAATGAACTCACCAGCACCTACCCCTGGTTGTGCAAGCGCATGGCATGGGTCGCGGCTCGGCATCAGAACCGGGAGCCCGACCTGCCGCGACGCAGTATCCTCGCCTGGTTGTTGCATCTTTTCATTCCCGGTATTGGTGGCGGCCTGGTGTCGCTGGTGATCATTGTTGCGATCATCGGCGTGCTCGCCGCCATTGCCATACCGGCCTACCAGGACTATTTACAACGAGCGGCAGAGCAGGGCCTTTTAGATCAGGAAGCCCTGGAACTCCTGATGCCGGGCGCCGGTGGGCAGGGCGGGGCGGCCTTCGGCACCTCTCTCACCGCCGACAACCTGGTGCTGGTGCACGATGAGATGTCGATCTTGCGGAACAGCATCGATGCCTACTACCTTATGGAAGGCGAACTCCCGACGGAATTTTCCCAGATCGGCTGGCCGGGCGAGGTACTGTATTCGGAAAACGGCGGCATGCCGATAGGCCTGTACCAGGACGGCATGCTGGGTGTGAGCTTTGGCGCCGGGCCCGACGGAGACATCTACTACGTCAATGAGCCCGTCCTGGAGGGCGACAGCCTGGTCTGGTACTGCTACGGCCAGAATCTCCCGGTCGAACTGCTGCCTCCTAGCTGTCAGTAGTTGCAACCGGGCAAACGAGAGCACCCCACCAGCAGAAAGGGGACAGAACTGAGGTCCTGTCCCCACCGTGGTGATTGAAGGACGATGCGATCAACGGGCCCGCATGGCCGCTGCGGTCTTGGCCTTGCGGGCGAGTTGGATGAACTCAGTGCGGTACCCGTAGGGGTCGACACCCTTGGTTTGCTGGGCCAGTTCGATAACCTCGTCGTAGTCGAAGTCACCGGTGAATTTGCCCCCTTTGAGCACCTGAGCGAAGCCGGCTACCGCGGTGGCGAAGCCGGTGTCGCCCTCAAGGCCGCCCGCATCCCGGATGGTGACGGGGCGCTCGATCAGCTTCGAGCTTGCTTCATCCGGCAGCTTGTAGCGAATCTTCAGATGCGCGTATTCATCCTGCAACCCGCGGCGCTCCATCTTAGGCGCATAGCGGCTGTCGTCGATCATGCGCGCGTCTGAACTCACCGGCGTGAACTCGTAGACGGCGGTCACCGTGTGCCCGGCGCCGATGTCGCCGGCATCTACCGCGTCGTTGTTGAAATCCTCGCGGTTCAGGGAACGTGTCTCGTAGCCGATCAAGCGATACTCGGCCACCGTGGCCGGGTTGAACTCTATCTGCAGCTTCACATCCTTGGCGATGGGGAACAGGGTGGAGCTGGCCTCGTCTACCAGTACCTTCTGAGCCTCGGAGAGGGTGTCGATGTAGGCCGCCACGCCGTTGCCGTTCTGGGCCAGGGTTTGCATGCGCTCGTCCTGGTAGTTCCCCTGCCCGAAACCGAGCACCGAAAGGAATATCCCCTTGTCGCGCTTGCGCTCGATAAAGCCCTCCAGCTCGCGGTTGTTGGTGATGCCCACGTTGAAGTCGCCGTCGGTGGCGAGGATCACCCGGTTGATGGCGTTCTCATCAAACTGACTCTCGGCCAGTTCATAGGCCAGCCGGATGCCCTGGGCGCCAGCGGTGGAACCGCCCGCGGAGAGCTTTCGCAGGGCGTCGAGAATCTTCTGCTTGTCTTTCACCGGGGTCGGC
>JANQGK010000256.1 GCA_028277365.1 Halieaceae bacterium
TGCAGGTCAACGTCAATGCCCAGGTGCTGCTGACCCAGGCGCTGCTGCCGCAGCTGGAAGCCGCACCTAAGGCCTCGATCGTTTTCACGTCTTCGGGAGTCGGTCGCAAGGGTCGCGCCCACTGGGGTGCCTACGCGGTCTCCAAGTTTGCCACCGAGGGTCTGGTGCAGGTGCTGGCGGACGAGTTGGAAAACATCAGTCAGGTGCGGGTCAACAGCCTCAACCCCGGTGCCACCCGAACCCGGATGCGCGCCTCAGCCTATCCCGGTGAGGATCCCAATACCCTGAAAACGGCCGAGGACCTCATGCCCGCATACCTCTACCTGCTGGGCGACGACAGCGTCGGAGTGACCGGACAGGCCTTCGACGCCCAGTGAAACAACCGGCGTCGGAGGTCAGGACTTCTTCGCGGACTGCTTGCCTTTGGGCTTCTTCAGGGCCGACTTGCGCGTCCCGGGCTTTCGTGCCCCGGACCTGGGCTTACCGGACTTGCTGTCGCCGCGCTTCTCCAGCTGGCGCTGCTCACGTTTCTTCTGGGTGGGTGTAGCCGCTTCGAGCGGCTTCGGCGTTAGCTGGGCCAACTGATAGAGGCCCTTGACCTCTTTTTTGTCCAGTTCGACATACATGCCCTGCTTTACCCGGGAAGGGATGAACACGTTGCCGTAACGGGTGCGCTTCAGACGGCTGACCACACAGTCCTGAGATTCCCACAGCCTCCGCACCTCGCGGGTGCGGCCTTCCATGATGACCACGTAGTACCAGTGGTTCTTACCCTCACCGCCACCGTCAACAACATCGGTGAAACGCGCCACGCCGTCTTCCAGCATTACGCCCTCGGTCAGGCGCTTGAGCGTGTCCTCGTCGACCTCGCCCTTGACCCTGACCATGTATTCGCGCTCGATATTGGAGGACGGGTGCATCAGGGCATTGGCCAGTTCACCGTCGGTGGTAAACAGCAGCAGGCCACTGGTGTTGTAATCCAGCCGGCCCACAGAGATCCAGCGGCCGTTCTTCAGCTTGGGCAGCTTGTCAAAGACCGTCTTGCGCCCTTCCGGGTCCTTGCGAGATGACACCTCGCCGCGGGGCTTGTGGTAGAGCAGCACCCGGGTCTTGTCGACCTCGGCCTGGGCCACTGCCCGGCCGTCGACCGAGATGGCGGCCTCGCCGTCGACGCGATCACCGAGGGTGGCCTGGCGGCCGTCGATCTGCACACGCCCGGCTTCGATCCAGCGCTCCATCTCGCGGCGCGAGCCGAGCCCGGCGCGGGCCAGCACCTTCTGCAGTTTTTCCCCGGCTTCACCCATGGCCCTGGTCGCGAGCGTCCTCTTCATTGCCAGCGGGTTCTTCCGCGGCGGAATCCGCTTCCGCTTCTGTCTCGCCGGCGGGTTCGGCGGCCGCCTCGGCGGCAGCGCGCAGGGCGTCCACGCTCAGCGGCTCGTCACCGGCGCTGTCATCATCCGGCTCGGCGCCGGCGTCGTCTTGCTCGGCCTGCTCTACCGCGGCTTCGGAATCGGCCTCGCTCTCAACCTCGCTCTCTACCTTGCCCTCAACCTCGCCCTCTACTTCACTCGCTGCCTCACCTTCCACCGTCTCCCGGGACAGCTCCGGGATGGGCTCAAAGCCCAACTCGGCGGTAAGGGTATCGAAGTCGCGAATCTCAGCCAGGGCCGGCAGCTGATCGAGGTTTTTCAGGTTGAAGTAATCGAGGAAGCCGCGGGTGGTTGCGTACATGGCCGGGCGGCCGGGCACGTCGCGGTGACCCACCACGCGAATCCAGTCGCGCTCGTGTAGGGTTTTGATAATGTTGCTGCTGACCGCCACGCCGCGGATCTCCTCGATCTCGCCGCGGGTAATGGGCTGGCGGTAGGCGATCAGCGCCAGGGTTTCCAGCAGCGCCCGGGAGTACTTCGCGGGGCGCTCGGTCCACAGCCGGCCGATCCAAGGGCTCAACTGCTGGCGCACCTGGAAACGGAAGCCGCTGGCGACCTCCTGCAGTTCGAAGCCACGGTCCTCGCAGCGCTCTGCCACTTGCTTCAGGGCCTCGCGAATCTCAGTGTTGGCGGGCCGCTCGTGCTCTTCGAACAAGTCGGCCATGTTCTGTACCGTCAGGGGCCGGCCGGCGGCCAGGATCGCAGCTTCCAGAATCTGCACCAGGCCCGTGGTATCCGCGGCATCACTCACGCTTGGTCCTCACTCTCGTCGTCTTGCTGTTCGATGTTGTGGTCCGGGGCCGCCGCGGTGGCCTCCGGATCATTGGCGGCACTGTCCGGCGGCGGCTGCTCGCCGTCGACAGCGGCGTCGGCGCGCGCCTTCACATGGATGGGACCGAAGTTGTCGGTCTGCACAATCTCCACCAGAGATTCCTTGATCAGCTCCATAATGGCCAGGAAGGTCACCACCACGCCCAGCCGGCCTTCCTCGATCCGGAACAGGGATACAAAGGGCACAAACTGTTTTTCCTTGAGGCTGTCGAGCACGTCGGACATGCGCTCTCGGGTGGAGAGCGCCTCCCGCTGGATGTGGTGGTGCTCGTACATCTCAGCCCGCCGCAGCACCTCGGTGAGCGCCACCAGCAGCTCGCGCATATCCACATCCGGGTCGGGGCGGTTGCGCTGGATATCCGGTGGTTCGGCGCTGGCGGGGAACACCTCCCGCTCCATGCGCGGCAGCTCGTCGATCTCTTCAGCGGCCTGCTTGAAGCGCTCGTACTCCTGCAGGCGCCGGATGAGCTGGGCGCGAGGATCTTCTTCGTCTTCCTCCACGCTTTCCGAGCGCGGCAGCAGCATGCGCGACTTGATCTCCGCCAGCATAGCGGCCATCAGCAGGTATTCCGCGGCCAGCTCGAACTGCATAGCGTCCATCAGCTCCACGTACTGCATGTACTGGTCGGTGATGTCGGACACATCGATATCGAGAATGTCGATATTCTGGCGCCGGATCAGGTACAGCAGCAGATCCAGGGGGCCCTCGAAAGCCTCCAGGAACACCTCCAGTGCCCGGGGCGGAATGTAGAGATCCTTGGGGATTTCGGTCATAGCCTGTCCCAATACCACAGCAAACGGCATCTCCCCTTGTTGGGGAGACTGGCGCAATTCAGCCAGTGATGGGGGGGGAGTTTGCTCCGCGGGCGCGGCGCCGCTGGGGGTCTCCGTTGACGCCGTCCCGGCGGTCTGGTCGGAGGTATCCTCGACTGAATCGCTCACTGTTCACCTGTCGTTTATGGAAGCGGCGATTATACCCCTGGGGTGGAATGCGCCGCTAGCGCAGCCGCCAGGGGGCGGCGGTAAAGAACACCGCCAGCTCAAGCCGCCAGGAAAGGCTCGCTTTCGCCCTTGCCCTCGCGCACCAGCCGCGGCAGGTCGCCGGACAGGTCAATGACGGTAGTGGGCTCAAGACCACAGAAGCCGCCGTCGATCACCAGCTCCACCTCGTGCTCCAGAGTGTGGCGGATGTCGTAGGGGTCGGTGAGGGGAATGTCGTCGCCGGGCATGATCAGGGTCACGCTCATCAAAGGTTCACCCAGGGCCCCGAGCAGGTCCAGGGCGATGCGGTTGTCCGGCACCCGCAAGCCAATGGTCTTGCGCTTGGGGTGCTTGAGACGGCGCGGCACTTCGGAGGTGGCCTCAAGAATAAAGGTATAGGGACCCGGCGTGTTGTTGCGCAGCAGCCGGTAGGCGGCGTTGTCGACCCGGGCGTAGGTGGCCAGCTCCGACAGGTCCCGGCACACCAGCGTGAAGTTGTGGTCCTTGTCCAGCTTGCGGATGCGGCGAATGCGGTCCAGCGCATTCTTGTCACCGATATGGCAGCCCAGCGCGTAGGCGGAATCGGTGGGATAGACGATCACGCCTCCATCCTGCACGATATCCGTAGCCTGGCGAATCAGACGGACCTGAGGGTTCTCAGGGTGCACCTGAAAGAACTGGCTCATACCACCCCCAACCGCTCAGCAGTGAGCAGGTCCACCTCCATGGGCAGGTCCGCGGCATCAAAGCCAAGGCGCGGACCGTACTCCCAGTGAGCGTGGAAATCGCTGCCGGCGGAGGCCAGCAGCCCGAATTCATTGACAATCTCGCACAGAGCCCGGGTCTGCTCACGGGTCTGGCGGCCGGAATACACCTCCATGGCGCTGCCGCCGGCGGCCATGAAGTCCTTCAGGCAGCGCTTGAGCTTGACCCGTGTCATCTTGTATTTGAGCGGGTGCGCCAACACCGCGACGCCACCGGCGGCAACGATCCAGCCGGTGGCCTCAGCCATATGGGGCCAGCAGGTTTTCACGTCACCCGGCTTGCCGGCGCCCAGGTACTTGTCGAAGGCCTGGTTGGCATCCGCCACATGGCCCTGGGCCACCATCCAGGCGGCGAAATGCGGTCGGCCGATCTGGCTGTCTCCAGCCTCGGCCTGCGCCCCCGCTAACGCACCGGGCATGCCCCGCTTTGCCAGCCGTTCGGCTATCAGCTCGGCACGCTCGCGACGGGCGTTATCCAGGCGCGCCAGCCCGGCCCGCAGAGCCGGATGCTCGATATCCATCCCCAGCCCAACCACATGCACACCCACCCCGCTCCACAGGCTGGAGAGCTCGGTGCCCGGCAGCAAATGGAATCCGGCCGGTAACGCCTCCCCTTCCAGCAGGGCCCGATAGCCGGCAACGGTATCGTGGTCGGTTAGAGCGAACTGCTCGACGCCTGCCGCCAGAGCTTCCGCCAGCAGGGCCGCCGGCGCCAGCGCACCATCCGAGGCATGACTATGGGTGTGGAAATCAATTATCATAGGCGCCGCATTATCCAGACTACGCCACGCCAGTGGTAGCGCTTTAGCACCCCCTGATTACAAACTCCGCACCAATTTAGAGAGCCCCTTTCAGAGAACACCATGAAGCAAATCGCGGAATTCATTCCGATTATCCTGTTTTTCATCGCCTATCAGATGAAGGGCGACACCGTGTCGCTGGGCGAGTGGAGCTACACCCTGGACGGCATCTTTTCGGCCACCGCGGTACTCATTGTTGCCACCGCCCTGCAGGTGTTGCTGACCTGGATTTTCACCCGCGAACTGGAAAAGCGCCTGCTGTGGCTGCTGGCCGCAGTGT
>JANQGK010000255.1 GCA_028277365.1 Halieaceae bacterium
ACCGCAAGGCCTTCGGCGCCTACGTTGGCGCGCTGGCCGATAGCGGCCTGTACCCGGCCAACCAAGGCTACTATCGCGCTATCAGCCCCGCGATCGAACTCTTCGAGGGAGTGCCGCCGCCGGCCCGGGGGGTCGTGCTCGCCCGTTTCCCCTGCCTGGACGCGGCCCGCAAATTCTGGAATTCATCAGAGTACCAGCGGATCAAACAACTGCGAAAAGACTCGGCACGTTTTGAAGTCAGTGTTTTCCGCGAACTGCCCGTACCAGACTACGTGAACTGGTAAGCAGCGTACTGTTGCCAGGAAAGTAGTGCTGCCAGAAAAGTAGCGCTGCCGGGAAACCAAACATTAAACCTATTGATATAGTTTTATATCATATGCTAGCCTGCATCACGGTGGTGTATCGGGGGGCGAACTTCGCCAGGCCCCGGCTCAAACAAAAAAAAGAGGATTCTCCATGTATCGCGACGGCCAGCTTACAACCGGTGTTGACTTCTCATTTACTCCGAAACCATTAATCGCCGCGCTTGCCTTGGCTATCGGCGCGACCAGCGTGACACCGACGCAGGCACTAGCCCAGGATGAGGTATTCACCCTTGAGGAAATCATCGTCACCGCGCGGCGCCGCGAGGAAAACCTGCAGGAAGTTCCCGTTGCCGTGGCCGTGGTCGATGCCGCGGCCATCGAACAGCGCGGCCTGCAGTCCATCGACGATGTCGCTCGCTTCACACCCGGCCTGAGCTTTTCCAAGGCCTTCGGGCGCGCCACTGAGCGGCCGGTGGTTCGCGGTCTGGGTAACGTCCTCGCCGGCGTACAGTTCGGAGTGGAGTCTGGCGCAGCCTACTTTGTCGACGGTGTTTACTACCCCGGCGACCTCCAGGGCCTTAACCTGAACGACCTTGAGCGGGTTGAAATCATCAAGGGTCCGCAGAGTGCCCTGTACGGCCGGAACTCCTATGCGGGAGCGATCAACTTCGTCACCAAGTCCCCGACGGAGGAACCTAACGGCGAGGTACGCCTGCTGTTCGCCGAAGACGGTGAGCAGGACCTGCGCGCCACCGTCAGCGGGCCGCTGATCCCAGGCGTGCTCGGTGGCAGCCTGTCTCTCCGCAGCTATGAATTCGACGGCCAGTGGACCAACCAGGTCACCCAGGACGACATCGGTGATGAGGAGACCACCTCCATTGCAGGTTTGCTGGAGTGGACGCCAAACGAGCAGCTGCGCGTCCGCGTACGCGGCCAGTACCAGGAAGATGACGACGGCACACGCCCGCTGTTCCTGCAGGATGCCACGCAGAACAACTGCTTCCCGGGCCTCCGCTCCCTCAGCGTATGGCCCACCAGTGGGAGCAGCAACCAGAACCAGTACTTCTGCGGCGACGTAGACCCGGGCAACATCGCCCTCAACGATCAGGACCAGGTGGGCGACACCGTCGTGCGCCCGGACGTGCCCGACGGGGGCTTCCTGCCCGGCGGCACCACCTTCTTCGGCGACCCCTACTCCAGCACGGATGGCACCGCATTCGACGGCGTCAATCGGGAAATCTACCTCGCTTCCCTGTTGGTGGACTACGAGTTCGACAGCGGCTATGCGCTTACCCTGTCCGGTGCCTACCGCGAAGAAGACCTGAAAACCGGCTCCGACTCGGACCACTCATCAGTGAACTTCAAGTTCAGCGGGGGCACGCCGGGGGAACCCTTCGAGGAGAGCTTCTTCGCGATTTCCGGCTTGTCGAAGCGTGAGGATTACTCATTGGAGCTGCGCTTCGATTCTCCGCAGGACCGGCCGCTACGCTGGATGGTGGGCGGCTTCTTCTTCGATCAAAGTATCGAGGGATTGGATATCTCTTTCACAGACCCCGACGAGCTTACCGACGAGCAGGAGCTCGAAAACATCGCGGCATTCGGCTCGATTACCTACGATTTCAGCGAACGGCTTACCGGCAGCGCTGAAATCCGCTACATGGAGGAAACCAAAAAGCTTGATGAAGCTACCGGCTTCCTCGGTGACGAGACCTGGGACAGCACCACCCCACGTTTTACCCTGAATTACCAGTGGACCGATGATGTAATGATCTACGCGTCCTATGCCGAGGGCGCCAAGCCTGGCGGTTTTAACGGTGATGCGGGCCTTGAGGTCGGATTCCCCACCTACGAGCAGGAGGAATCCACGAACTACGAGTTAGGGTTGAAATCAACGCTTCTGGACGGACGCCTGATCGCCAATGCATCTGTGTTCTTCACAGAGGTCACGGAGATACAGCTGACGACGCCGCTGCAGATTCCCGCTACCCAGAACCTGACCTCGATTGTCACCAATCAGGGCGAGGGTGAAGTCTTCGGTATCGAGCTTGAGCTTACCTACCAGGTGTCTGACAGCCTGATGCTGGGCGCCAACTACGCGCTGGCGGATACGGAATTCACGGAGGGCTGCGATGAGTTTCAGTGGACTCTGACCAGTGGCGGTGGTCTCTGGACCGGCGATGAGGCCACCTCGGTGGACTTTACCGGGAACGGCGACTGCTCCATCGAGGGCAACCAGTTCCCACTCTCTTCCGAGCATCAGGCCTCGGCCTACGCGAATTTCGCGACCCCCATCAGCAATAATCTCGAGTTCTTCCTGAACGTGGACGTGTCCTACGAGAGCGAGAAGCCCGTGCAGGTACACAACCTGGCCTTCGCACCGGAAGCGACCCTTGTCGGCGCACGCCTCGGCCTGAATGGCGAGAACTGGACGCTGGCTGCCTTCGGCCGGAACCTTACGGATGAGGACGCGCCGCCCATGGTGACTCGCTGGCTCGCTATCCCCTACTTCACCTTTGCCTCCCTGAATACGGCCGAAGGCATTGCCGGGGCGGACACGGGCTCGCCGCGAGCGCTGTTTGGCTCCCTGCGCCGTGAGCGCCAGTACGGTGTGGAATTCATTTACCGCTTGTAGCGTGTTAGCTGCGATACAGGGTCACCCGAGGGTGGCCCTTTTTTTTGCGTTCGGAACTATGCGATAAGCGAGGAAACCGCGATGCACGTCAAGACACCGCTCTGGAAACGCCGCCGCTTGCTGCAGGCGCTTGGCGGTCTCGCCCTGACCGGCGCTGCGTCACGAGCGGCTCCGCTGGCGCCGGGCGCCGCTGGGC
>JANQGK010000287.1 GCA_028277365.1 Halieaceae bacterium
TGGAGGCCAACCTGCTGGACATGACCCAGGCGGGCTCACGCCTGCTGGCAGCGGGTGAGCGCGGGCTGATCATCTATTCCGATGACCGGGGCCGCAGCTGGCAACAGGCCCGGGTCCCGGTGAGCGAAACCCTGACGGCGCTCAGCTTCCCCACCGACGACCACGGCTGGGCGGTCGGTCACGGCGGTGTGATCCTGCACTCCGGCGACGGCGGCGAGACCTGGCAGTTGCAGTTTGATGGTAACGACGCCAACCGCCAGCGGCTGGACTACGTCACCGACCGCATGATGCTGCTGGAGTCACAGCTCCAGGAGGCTGAATCGGAGCCCGATGACGAGCTGCAGTACCAGCTTGAGGAGGCGCAGTACGCGGTGGAGGACGCTGAGCTGGCACTGGAAACCGGCCCCGCCGACCCCTTCCTGGACGTTTGGTTCGCCGATGACCAGTTCGGCCTGGCGGTGGGCGCCTACGGCATGCTCTACCGCACCGACAATGGCGGCCTGCAGTGGCGCATCGCCCAGGCGGGGATAGAAAACCTCGAGGGCTATCACTACTACTCGCTCAGCGTACCCAATGCCGGCGGCAACACCATCTATCTGTCCGGGGAAGCGGGCATCGCCTATCGCTCGGACGACCGCGGCAATACCTGGCAGCGCCTGGATCTGGACTACGACGGCAGCCTGTTCGGTATTCTCGCCCTGGGGGACGACGAGGTGCTCAGCTTCGGTCTGCGCGGCAATATCTTCCTCAGCGAAGACCGCGGCGAGACCTGGGACAACATTACGCCAGAGGACGGTCCGGGCCTCAGCTTCTTCGGCGCCGGCCGCCTGCCCGGCGGCGGCCTGCTGCTGGTGGGGGCGGGCGGTGCGCTGGCCACCAGCCTGGATGACCAGGCGTTCAGCGTGGACATCCATTCCAGCCGCAACACCTTTGCCGCCGCGCTCGCAGTGAAAGAAGAGCTGCTGCTGGCCGGTATGGGCGGCGTGATTCGCATCGGTGCCGGTCGCCACCAGAAATCGCAGGCTCCACAGCCGCAGGAAGAAGGAGCCGCACCGTGAGTAGCGAGAGCGCCGCCGCAGCCCCTGGCCTCGGCATCCAGCCCTCCGACGGCCGCCTGCGGCCGCTGCTGGGTGAGCTGCTGATGAACACCCGGGTGCTGATGCTGATGCTGTTCCTGGGCCTGACCGTGTTCTTCGGTATCCAGGTCAGCAAGCTGCGCCCGGATGCGAGCTTCGAGAAGATGATCCCGATCTCGCACTCCTACGTTGTCAACTTCCTGGAGAATCGCGCTGACCTCTCGGGACTGGGTAACTCGGTGCGCATCACCGTGGAGACCACCGAGGGTGACATCTTCACCGCCGACTTCCAGGAGACCCTGCGGCAGATCACCGACGAGGTGTTCTACATCAACGGCGTCGACCGGGCCGGGCTGCAGAGCCTGTGGACGCCCAATGTACGCTGGACCGAGGTGACGGAAGAGGGCTTTGTCGGTGGCAGCGTGATCCCAGACGACTACGACGGCACGCCGCGCACCCTGCGCAAGCTCCGCGACAACGCTCTGAAGTCCGGCCAGATCGGTCGCCTGGTCGCCAACAACTTCGAGTCCGCGACTATCCTGGCGCCGCTGGTGGAGACCGACCCCCAGACCGGTGAGCGTCTCAACTACCAGGAGTTGTCCGCCGACCTGGAGCGGCTGGTACGCGACAAGTACCAGCAGGGCAATATCAAGATTCATATCACCGGCTTTGCCAAACTGGTGGGCGACCTTATCGACGGCGCCGCCCTGGTGGGCGCCTTCTTCGGCATCGCTTTCCTGATCACCGCAGTCATGCTCTACGCCTACTGCCGCTGCCAGTGGTGCACTCTGGGCGCGCTGCTCTGTTCCACTGTGGCGGTGGTCTGGCAGCTCGGCCTGTTGCACACCATGGGCCTGGGCCTCGATCCCTACAGCATGCTGGTGCCCTTCCTGGTGTTCGCGGTGGGCATTAGTCACTCGGTGCAGATTCTCAATCGCTTCTCGCACCTGTGTCACAGCGGCGTGGGCAATGTGGACGCCGCGAGGCTGTCCTTTGTGCGGCTGTGCAAGCCCGGTTTCGTCGCGCTGCTGAGCGACGGGGTGGGCTTCCTGACTCTGCGGGTGATCGATATCCCGGTAATCCAGGAGCTGGCGCTGGTGGCCAGCACCGGCATCGCGGTGCTGGTACTGACCAACCTGCTGCTGCTGCCGGTGGTGCTGTCCTACACCGGTATCAGTCACCGCTGCCGCTGCTACCGGGACCTTAAGTCTGCGAGTGCCTATGCCCACTGGCGCCTGCTGTCCAAGACGGCCGGCAAGGGCCCGGCGCTGACCATCATCGCCATCTGTGCGCTGCTGTTTGCCGGTGGCATTCATCTGGGGCAGCAGCAGAAGATCGGCGACCTGGACCCGGGCGCGCCGGAGCTGCGCCCGGACTCTCGCTACAATCGGGACAATGCGTTCCTGACGGAAAACTACTCCACCAGCACCGACGTGTTCGTGGTGATGGTGCGCACCGAGTCCCAGCAATGCGGCACCTATGCCACGATTTCCGCCATTGATTACTTCCAGGGCGTGATGGTGGCGGTACCCGGCGTGCAGTCCATCATCTCGCTGGTGGATGTTTCCAAACTGGTCATCATGGGCATGAACGAGGGTAATCCCAAGTGGCATGCCATCAGCCGTAACCAGTTCATCCTCAATAACTCCCTGAGCCGGGTACCCAGCGATCTGCTCAATACCGACTGTTCCATGGTGCCGGTAATCCTGTTCCTGGAGGATCACAAGGCCGACACCCTCACCGGTGTGGTGAATGCAGTCGAAGCCTTCGCCGCCGAGCACAACACTGAGAAGATTCGCTTCATGCTGGCGGCGGGCAACGCCGGCATCGAGGCCGCCACCAATATCGTCATCCGCCAGGCCCAGTGGGAAATGTTGGTGTGGGTGTACGGGGTTGTGATCCTGCTGTGCCTGCTCACCTTCCGCTCCCTTAGCGCCACGGCCTGCATCATTATCCCGCTGATGCTGACCTCGGTACTGGGCCAGGCCCTGATGGCGGCGCTGGGCATCGGCGTCAAGGTGGCCACCCTGCCGGTGATTGCCCTTGGGGTGGGCATCGGTGTGGACTATGGCATCTATATTTACAGCGCGCTGGAGCGCGCCCTGCGCGAGCACGGCGACCTGGTGGAGGCCTATTTCGAGGCGCTGCGCTCCACCGGCACGGCGGTGGCCTTTACCGGCCTCACCCTTGCGGTAGGCGTGGGCACCTGGATCTACTCGCCTATTAAGTTCCAGGGTGATATGGGCCTGATGCTCACCTTCATGTTTTTCTGGAACATGATCGGCGCCCTGTTCTTCCTGCCCGCCTTGGCCTGGCTGTTCGGCATCGATAACAAGTACCGTCAGCCGGAAGTACAGGCGGTCGGAGAGGCCGCTTGATCCGTAGGCTGCTTGCCACCTTGCTGGCGGGCGTAGTCGCCACCGCCCAGGCCACTGAGCTGATGGTCTCCGACCCTCAGGTGGGTGAAGCCTCCGCCGTGGCTCTGGTCTTTATGAGCCGGCTGAAGCCTCAGCTACAGGCCGCGCTGCAGTCCGGACCGCCGGCCGAGGCGATCGCCGTCTGTGCCCAGGAGGCGCCGAAGATCGCCGCCGAACTGAGTGGCGAAACGGGCTGGTCGGTCAAACGGGTCAGCCTGCGGCCACGCAATCCCGATGCGCACCCGGATACCTGGGAGCGCGCGCAGTTGAAGGCCTTTGATGCAGTGGTCTCAGCGGGCGGCAAGCCTGCCTGGGTGGCGGCGGAGATCGACGGCCAGGTGCGATTCCTAGCGCCGCAGCGGGTGGACGGAGTCTGCCTGGTCTGTCACGGCGAGTCCATCGACCCGGCGACGGCAGCGGCGCTTAAAAAACTCTACCCGGATGACCGAGCCCTCGGTTACCGGCCCGGCGACGTGCGCGGCGCGATCAGCCTCTCCGCACCCAGAGCCGCGAAGTAAATCCATCCTTCAGCGGGTGTACTGAAAGGCCGCGCATACCCCGAGGATGAACAGTGCCATCCCCAGCAAGATGACGGCTTCCCGCCGCGGCCAGACAAGTGCCTCGCCGCAGGCAACGCTCCGGGCGGAAAACGCACCCAGCGCGGCAGCACCGGCAATAGCCACAGCGAAGCCAATCACATTCCACCACAGCCAGGATACCAGCGGCAGGGCCAGCCAGGTGATCAGGTTGGCGGCAAGGCCCAGCCCAAAGCCGGCGACGGCCGCCGGCTGGCCCAGGCGCGGTGCGAATACCGCGATGCAGAACAGCGCCAGCAACGGCCCGTTGGCCATGGAACCCACTTTGTTGATAGCTTCCAGTACCGTGGGTGCGATGCGCTCCACCTGGTAGGAAAACAGGATTGCAAAGCCGCCCCAAAACAGGGTGGCGAGCTTGGAGGTCAGGAACAGCCGGTTTTCCGACAGCGGCCGGAAGCGGGCGATAAAGTCCTCCACGGTGCTGGCGGACAGGCTGTTGAGGGCCGAGTCGATCGAGGACATGGCGGCGGCAAACAGGCCGACAATAGCGAGCCCCGCCAGTCCCGGCGCGAACTCCCGCGCCACGAAGGCCGGGAACACCAGGTTGTAGTTGGGTTTGCCCTCGCCGGTGAGCGGCAGCCCGGCGACAAAGTCCGCCTGTTCGATGGCGTAAGCGGCGAGTCCCAGCCCCAACAGGCAGTAGGCGAGCACCAGCGGAAAGCGCAGCACGCCGTTCAACACCAGCACCTGGCGGGTGGTGGCAGCGTCTCTTGCCGCCAGCAGGCGCTGGGCCTGGCTCTGGTCGCAACCGTAATAGG
>JANQGK010000191.1 GCA_028277365.1 Halieaceae bacterium
TATGCTGAGCGTCAGTCTCACCCTGCTGGCCACCGGTCAGGATGTGGAGCGGCTGCAGGGGGCGGTGGAGAAAACCTCGCAACAGGTGGTGCAGGCAGCGCGCGAACACGGCGTGACGGCAGACGACATAGACAGCTCCCGAGTCAGCATTCGACCCGAGTACGAGTGGCGCGACGGGAAACAGATCTACCGGGGCCAGACCGTGCAACGGGACATCAGGCTCACCCTGCGCAAACTGGACCGCTACGGCGCGCTGCTGCAGGCTTTGTCACGCCTCGACCTTCACTCACTGGGACAGCCACAACCTGGTCACAGCCGATTGCCGGCTCTAAAGCTCGACGCCATGGACGCCGCATTAGCCGACGCCGCCGCAAAGGCAGCCAGGATGGCAGGCACCCTCGATGTGAGCCTGGGAGAGGTGATCAGCGCCGAGGAACAGTTGGCCGGCGGCGCGATAGGGCCGGCGCAGAGAATGCTGGCAATGGAGTCGGCAGGCGCGCCGGAAATCCAGTTTGGCAAGCAGCGTATTAGCGCCACCGTGTTGGTGCGCTACGCTATTGACGACTAGTCCTTGCGACTGCGGCTGGCGAGTTCATAGGCCGCCTGGATTTCCTGGGCTTTCTCGGTGGCTACTTTCATCATGGACTCGGGTACGCCGCGCGCTGCCAGCTTGTCCGGGTGGTGCTCGCTCATCAGCTTGCGATAGGCGCGTTTTAATTCGGCATCGCTGCACTCGGGTGATACGCCCAGCGCCCGGTAAGCATCCGCCAGAGCGTCGGCAGGAGCAGGGCCGCTGCCGGCGGCGTAGTCGTGGAAGTGGCTCTGGGCCTCCACCATGGCCAGCAGCTGCTCAAACTCTGCCGCGCTATAGCCCAGGCCCGTCGCGATATCTCCCAGTCGCGTTCGCTCGCCCTCGGCCATTACCCCGTCGGCCAGCGCCATCGCCACCAGAAAAACCAACAGCGTGTGAGATACCTGCCGCGGCCCCGCGCAATCGGTGTTGAAGCGCGCGATAGCCGCTGCAACATCGAAACCAGCGGTGGACCCTTCTTTGAAGCGGGCGATAGCGGCGTTGCGCTGTTCACCCGTTATTCCCAGCTGTCGCATCAGGGATTCCGCCTGGGCGATCTCCTGTTCACTGACCCGGCCGTCGGCCTTGGCAATGCAACCCATCAACTGAAAGCTGGTATCAAAGAAGGTCTGGCGGGCGCGGGCCAGGGCCTCCGGGCTGCCGAGCCCGAGCGTCCTCGTCAGACCGCGGTCAAAGGCGTGACCCGCCAGTACCCCGAGGACCAGGCCCGGCAGGCCCGCCACCAGCCAGCCCGTAAGGCCGCCAAGGAGTTTTCCAATCATCGCGAATGCATCCCGGTGAAAGCGTAGAAATAATGCAGGAGGCGGCGCATTCGTCGCGCCGACAGACTATGTATAATATGCCGCTTTTTTACGAACAGGCCCAGCGGTGAGCACCCCAAACTCCCATCCCGAGACCTTCCAGGACCTTATCTTTGCCCTGCAGCAATTCTGGTCCTCCAAGGGTTGTGTCATTCTCCAGCCCCTCGATCTCGAAGTCGGCGCGGGTACCTTTCACCCCGCGACCTTTCTGCGGGCGATCGGCCCGGAAACCTGGAATAGCGCCTACGTGCAGCCCTGTCGCCGGCCCGGTGATGGCCGCTATGGAGAGAACCCCAACCGCCTCCAGCACTACTACCAGTTCCAGGTCCTGCTGAAGCCCTCGCCCCCCGACATCATGGAGCAGTACCTGGATTCCCTGCGCTACCTGGGCGTGGACACGGCGGTGCACGATATCCGCTTCGTGGAAGACAACTGGGAGTCACCGACGCTTGGCGCCTGGGGCCTCGGATGGGAAGTGTGGCTCAACGGCATGGAAGTGACACAGTTCACCTACTTTCAGCAGGTGGGCGGCCTGGAGTGTTTTCCGGTGAGCGGCGAGATCACCTACGGGCTGGAGCGTATCGCCATGTACCTGCAGGGCGTGGACAGCATTTATGATCTGGTGTGGACCGTGGGCCCTGAGGGCGCGGTCACTTACGGCGACGTGTTCCACCAGAACGAGGTTGAGATGTCGCGATTCAATTTCGAGGAGGCGGATGTCAGCGAGCTGCTGCATCAGTTCGACTTCTACGAACAGCAGAGCCAGAAGCTGATCGAACAGTCTCTGCCCCTGCCGGCATACGAGATGGTAATGAAGGCCTCGCACACCTTCAATTTGCTGGATGCGCGCAAGGCCATTTCGGTCACCGAGCGGCAGCGCTTCATCCTACGGGTCCGTAGTCTGGCGCGCGGCGTAGCCCAGGCCTATTACAACGCGCGTCGGGAGCTGGGCTTCCCGCTGGCGCCCGAAGAGCTGCGCGCCGATGCCCTGGCGGAGGCGGCATCGTGAGCACTGATACCCTGCTGATTGAACTGGGCACCGAGGAGCTGCCGCCGCGGGCGTTGCAGGCACTATCCGAGGCGTTCACCGCTAATATTCTCGATGGGCTCGCCCAAAACCGTCTGGAACACGGGGTCCACCGCAGTTTCGCCAGCCCACGCCGGCTGGCGGTGTTGGTTGAGGGTGTGGCCCTCAAAGCCGAGGACGAGCAGGTCGAGGCCCTGGGGCCTCCCGCGGACAAAGCCCGCCAGCGCGATGGCAGCTGGTCACCGGCGGCGGCCGGTTTCGCCCGCAAGCAGGGCCTGGAACCGGAGCAGCTTGAGGTCGTCGAGACTGACAAGGGACCGCGCCTGTGCGCCCGCAAGCTGGCGCCCGGTGCCGCGACTGCGGAGGCTTTGCCGGGTATTCTGTCAACCGCGGTTCGCGAACTGCCGATTCCCAAGCGCATGCGCTGGGGAGCCTCGCGCAGTGAGTTTGTGCGCCCGGTACACTGGCTGGTGGTGATGCTCGGCGACGCTGTGGTCGACTGTGAGCTGCTCGACCAGCAGGCTGGGAAAGTGACCCGCGGGCACCGCTTCCACGCGCCGGACGCCATCTCCCTGAACCACGCCAAGGACTATGAAGACGTGCTAAAGGCGGCCCGGGTTGTCGCTGACATGGATGCGCGCCGGGCGATGATCGAAGATCAGGTCGCGGCCGTTGCCAGCGAACTGGGCGCCCAGGCCAGTATCGATGCCGACCTCCTCAATGAAGTCACGGCCCTGGTGGAATGGCCGGTGGCGCTGGCCGGCAGCTTTGAAGAGCGCTTCCTGTCAGTACCGCAGGAAGCCCTGGTGTCCTCGATGCAGGAGCACCAGAAGTATTTCCCGGTAGTCGATGCTGACGGTACGCTGCTGCCGCATTTCATCTTTGTCAGCAATATCGAAAGCCAGGACCCGGCCCAGGTCGTCGACGGCAACGAGCGCGTCATTCGGCCCCGGCTTGCCGACGCAGACTTCTTTTACAAAACCGACCGCCAGCAGAGCCTGGCGTCGCGGGTGGAATCCCTGAAGAGTATTGTTTTCCAGAAGCAGCTGGGCACCCTGCACGACAAGACGGAGCGCCTGCAGGCACTGGCCCGAGCCCTGGCCGCATCGGTCGGCGCCGACCCGGAAGAGGCGTCCCGCGCCGCCCTGCTGAGCAAGGCGGACCTACTTACCCAGCTGGTGGGGGAATTCTCCGATTTGCAGGGTATCGCCGGACGCTATTACGCCCGGCAGGACGGCGAGGCCGACGACGTCGCCGATGCCATGCAGCAGCAGTACTGGCCCGCCTATGCCGGAGACCGTCTGCCGGAAGCGCCAGTGGCGACCTGCCTGGCGCTCGCCGATCGCCTGGATACCCTGGTTGGAATTTTCGGCATTGGCCAGGCGCCCACCGGCTCCAAGGATCCCTTCGCCCTGCGACGGGCGGCCCTCGGGGTACTGCGCATCCTGGTGGAAAAGGAACTGTCCATCGACCTGCGCGACGCGCTGGGTTGGGCCGCCGCCAACTATCCGGCGGGGACCCTGCAGGAAGGCTGTGTCGAAGAGGTCACCCGTTACATGCTCGAGCGCCTGCGGGCCTGGTATGAAGATGCGGAGATTCCGGTCGAAGTCTTTAAAGCGGTCGATGCCCGAGATATCTCCACCCCGCTGGACTTCGACCATCGGGTGAGAGCCGTGCATGCCTTCAACGCCCTGCCGGAGGCAGCAGCGCTGGCCGCAGCCAACAAGCGGGTTTCCAATATCCTGAGTAAGCAGGCGCCAGGGGATGAACTCCCGGAAGTGAGCAAAGACTTACTAACAGAGCCTGCCGAGCAGGCCCTGGCGGATGCCCTGTCGACTTGTCAGCCGGGCTTTGATGCCCATATGGCCGCCGGTGCTTACACCGAGGCCCTGGCAGCTCTGGCGGGCCTACAGGCACCGGTCGATCGCTTCTTCGAAGATGTGATGGTAATGGCCGACGACGAGGCCGTGCGCAACAACCGCTTGGGGCTACTGGGCAAACTGCGCGACCAGTTTCTCCAGGTGGCAGATATTTCTCAGCTGGCTCCCGCACGCTAGCCGCGTAGGTCGCGCCGCGTAGCGGGCGGCGTAGGTCGGGCCCGCGCAGCTCGGCGGCGGCGCGCTAGCTAGACGTCGAGGTTGGCGACCGACAGGGCGTTGTCTTCGATAAAGTCGCGGCGCGGTTCGACCTGGTCACCCATCAGCGTAGTGAATATCTGATCGGCGGCAATCGCATCCTCGATCGTCACTTTCAACATACGCCTCGTTTCCGGGTCCATGGTGGTTTCCCAGAGCTGGTCGGGGTTCATTTCACCCAGGCCCTTGTAGCGCTGAATGTTGTAGCCTTTGGCCGCCTCGGCCATCAGCCAGTCAAACACCGCATAGAAGCTCTGGGTTTCGAAGCGCTTCTCACCGCGCTGAATGTAGCCGTCGTCTTCGATCAGTCCGTTGAGCTTTTCGCCGAGATCGCAGAGCTGGCGGTATTCTCCGGAGCCAAAAAACTCGTGATGGTATTCGGTTTCAGTCTCCACCCCGTGTGACAGCAACTTCACCACCGGGAAGTAGATACTGCGTTCGCTGTCGCGGCGCACGAAGCAGGTGTACACCTTGCCGTCCATGACTGAGTCATCCAACTGGGCTTGCAGGGCGCCGGCCCAGTCGCTTACCCGCTCCTCGCTTTCCAGTTCATCCTGGGCCAGCCGCGACAATTTGAGCATCGCCCAGAGCACGTCGGCCGCGTACAGGCGGCTTAGGCGATCCACTGTCTTGCACACTGCACGGTATTCGTTAACCAGGCTTTCGAGAGCTTCGCCGGTCACCGGCGGGGCCTCAGCACTGACATAGAGGGCGGAGTCCTCCAGCGCAGATTGGGTCAGGTAGTCGTTGAGGGCGGCATCGTCCTTCAGATACTGGTGCTGCTTGCCCCTGGCAATCTTGTAGAGCGGTGGCTGTGCAATATAGATATGGCCGCGCTCCACCAGCTCCGACATCTGCCGAAAGAAAAACGTCAGCAGCAGTGTACGGATGTGTGACCCGTCAACATCTGCATCAGTCATGATAATAATGCTGTGGTAGCGCAGTTTATCCGGGTCGAACTCGTCTTTGCCGATGCCACAGCCCAGTGCTGTAACAATAGTGCCAACCTCGGCAGACGACAGCATCTTGTCAAAGCGCGCTTTTTCCACGTTAAGAATTTTACCTTTGAGAGGCAGGATCGCCTGGGTGCGGCGATCGCGACCCTGCTTGGCGGAGCCGCCGGCGGAATCCCCTTCCACCAGATACAGTTCCGACAGTGCAGGATCCTTTTCCTGGCAGTCCGCCAGCTTGCCGGGCAGTCCAGCAATATCCAGTGCGCCCTTGCGGCGAGTCATCTCCCGCGCCTTGCGGGCGGCCTCGCGGGCACGAGCCGCATCCAGCATCTTGCCGACCACGGACTTGGCCTCCTGCGGGTTTTCCAGCAGATAATCCGCGAAATGCTGATTCATGGCCTGCTCCACCGCAGGCTTGACCTCGGAAGAGACCAACTTGTCCTTGGTCTGGGAAGAGAACTTGGGGTCCGGCACCTTCACGGAGATAATCGCGGTGAGGCCTTCCCGGGCGTCGTCACCCGTGGTGGAAACCTTGGCGTTGCGGGCCAGACCTTCCTTCTCGATGTAGTTGTTGAGGTTACGCGTCAGCGCCGCGCGGAAACCGGCAAGGTGGGTGCCGCCGTCGCGCTGGGGGATATTGTTGGTGTAGCAGAAGATGTTTTCCTGGAAAGAGTCATTCCACTGCAGGGCCACTTCGACGCCGATACCGTCGTCCTGGGTCACATCGAAGTGAAATGCCTTGTTTATCGGGTTCTTGTTCTGGTTCAGGTAGTCTACGAATGCGCTCAAACCACCATCATAGCAGTAGTCTTCCTTCTCACCGCTGCGCTCGTCCACCAGCTGGATAAAGACCCCGGAATTGAGGAAAGCCAGTTCACGCAGGCGCTTGGCCAGGTAGTCGAAATGGAACTCAATATTGCTGAATGTGTCGGCGCTGGGTTTGAAGCGCACTTCGGTACCTGAGGCGTCGGTTTCCCCTATGACCGCCAGCGGTGCATTGGGTACGCCGTGCTGGTAGGTCTGCTCGTACATCTTACCTTCACGGCGAATAGTCAGTATCAGCTCTTCGGACAGCGCGTTCACCACCGATACCCCCACTCCATGCAGACCCCCGGATACCTTGTAGGAGTTATCGTCAAACTTGCCGCCCGCATGCAGTACGGTCATGATGACCTCGGCTGCCGAGACACCTTCCTCGTGCTCTTCCGTAGGAATTCCACGCCCATCATCGCCCACCGACACCGACTCATCGGGGTGAATGACGACGGTGATCTTGCTGCAGTGGCCGGCCAAGGCCTCATCGATGGAGTTGTCGACCAGCTCAAACACCATGTGGTGCAGGCCGGTACCATCGTCGGTATCCCCAATATACATTCCAGGGCGTTTACGGACGGCATCCAGGCCTTTCAGGACCTTGATGCTGGAGGAGTCATATTGATGCTCTTCGCTCATACTCTACTCATATCAATCAGAATCTCGCCGATGCATTGCCTGCACCAGGCTGTTGTCGTCAGGACCCGCCTCGGCGAGTAATAACCTATATTTACTGTCGCGTCGGGCTCACCAAAGCCGGCACATCAAGCAGCCTCTCGGCCTATGGCGCCATGTTCCACGTGGAACATCGCTAAATCCTGCTGTTCGCTGACTCGCCAGATGGATTCGACATCTTTCCGTTGAATACAGGTAACAAACTGCTGAACCTGCATCGTCTCAAGCATCCCTGCCACCTTGCGGCAGTGATCGATATCCAGCTCCGCCGCCAGGTCATCCACCAGATAAATGCAGGCACCATGACCGGCAGATCGCAACAGCTCGCCCTGGGCCAGCTTCAGTGCACACACCACCAGCTTCATTTGGCCTCGAGACAGGCTGTCTGCCGCGGGCTTACCGTCGCACAGGATGCGAATGTCAGCTCGCTGCGGGCCAACATGCGTAAAACCCTGCTGTTGATCTGCGGTTTCGGACTGAGATAGCGCTTCCAGCAAAGATAACGCCTGGTCCCAGCCCCGGCGGTACCTCAACTCCAGCACACCCAGCCGGGGGGATAACTCTTCAAGACAACGCTGAAACACCGGTTCCAGCTGCCCCATGTAGGCGGCCCGCGAAGCGTTGATACGCTCCCCGGCGACCGCCAATTGCTCATCCCAAGGGCGCAGCAAATCAGCGGAGATTTTACCACGGCGCAGCAGACTATTGCGCTGTTTGATTGCCTTCTGAAACTGTTGCCAGGCGGCAAGAAAGCGATGTTCCACGTGGAACACTCCCCAGTCCAGGAACTGCCGGCGCTCGATCGGTGCGCCAGTGATAATGCGGAAGCTGTCAGTATGAATCACCTGGATAGGCAGCACCTGAGCCAGCTCGGCCCGCGTCTTGACGAGCGCCCCACCCACCTTTGCATCAAGGCTACCGTCTCGTGCCCTCTCCACACCCACAGAAATCAGGCTTCCGGACCGGCATACCTCGCCATACACCGTACACGCGGCCTCACCGTGGGTAATTACCGACTTGATATGGGCAGTGCGAAACGAACGGGCGAGTGAGAGCAGATGAACGGCCTCCAGCAGACTTGTCTTACCGCTGCCGTTGACCCCATAGAATACGTTTACCGGCGCCAACTCACGCAAGCTCTGAATCTCGAGGTTACGAACTCCCCGGATGTCCAGGCGTTCGAGGGACACCGGCCGAGCGGCCTACAGCCTCATGGGCATGACTACGTAGAGAGAGTCGCCGTTTTCAGGCTCTTCCAGCAGTGCACTGCTGTTAGGATCCGATAAAGACAGTTTGACCTGCTCGCTGTTCACAACCCCCAGCACATCCAGCAAGTAACTCACATTGAAGCCGATCTCAAGCCCATCACCGCTGTAGTCTACGGACACGGTCTCCTCGGCCTCCTCCTGCTCAGGATTGTTGGCCACAATTTCCATCGCCCCGCTGGCCAGCGTCAGCCGCACGCCCCGGTACTTCTCGTTGGAAAGAATTGCGGTGCGGGTGAAAGCCTGGCGCAGCTCTTCGCGGTCACCAATGACCACCTTGTCCGCACTGCGCGGTAGTACCCGTTCGTAGTCGGGGAATTTGCCGTCCACCAACTTGGAGGTAAAGGTGAAATCCTCTGTGGTTGCACGAATGTGGTTATTGCCGATCACTATTGCCACCTCGGCACCGTCGTCCTGCAGCAGGCGACCCAATTCGAGCACCCCCTTGCGCGGCAGGATCACCTGCTTGCTCTCATCCACAGGAAACTCGGTATCCAGCGTGCACATCGCCAGTCGATGACCGTCGGTAGCGACCACACGCAAACCCTTCCCGTGCAACTCCCATAACATGCCGTTCAGGTAATAGCGCACGTCCTGCTGTGCCATCGCAAAAGCAGTGCGGTCAATCAGACGCCGCAGCTGACCCTGCAACAGGGTCACCTTGTGGGTACCGATGCTGTCTTCCACATTCGGAAAGTCCCTGGCCGGCAGTGTCGATAGGGTAAAACGACTGCGGCCGGAGCGAACCGTTACCTTGCTCTCTTCGACGGCGAACTCAATATCACAGCCTTCTGGCAGCGACTTACAAATGTCCACCAGCTTGCGAGCCGGAACGGTAATCTCGCCGCTATCGCCGCTGGCCTGCTCCAACTTCAAGCGGCCCACGAGCTCCACCTCGAGATCCGTCCCAGTCAGGGAAAGCCACTCGCCGTCCAGGACCATCAGCACATTGGCCAGGATCGGCAACGTCTGGCGGCGTTCGACAACGCCGGCAACCAGGTTGAGGGGTTTCAACAGGGCGTCCCGTGAAATGGTGAACTTCATCTAGCGATTTCCTATCTGACGTGTGCGGTGGGGGGCGTGCCGGGCTCAGGTCGTGAGTGAGCGCAGCAGGTTTTTATAATCTTCTCGTATATCGGAGTCGGTTTCGCGTAATTCACGAATTTTCCGACAAGCATGTAGTACGGTGGTATGGTCACGTCCACCAAAACTATCGCCGATTTCCGGCAAGCTATGGTTTGTCAATTCCTTGGCCAATGCCATGGCCACCTGGCGTGGCCTCGCCACGGAGCGGCTGCGACGCTTCGACATCAGGTCTGACACCTTGATCTTGTAGTACTCCGCCACCGTGCGCTGGATATTATCAAGGCTGACCTGCTTGTCTTGCAACGCCAGCAAATCCTTGAGGCTGTCTTTGATCAGCTCCACGTCGATGGTGCGGGAAGTGAAGTGAGCGCTAGCTATCACGCGCTTCAAAGCGCCTTCAAGCTCACGGACATTGGAGCGAATACGTTGAGCGATAAAAAACGCCGCATCCGGCGGCAACTCAATGCGCGCCTGGGTCGCCTTTTTCATAAGAATGGCCACCCGGGTCTCCAGCTCGGGCGGCTCAACCGCCACCGTAAGTCCCCAGCCGAAACGGGACTTGAGACGCTCTTCCAGGCCATCGATCTCTTTCGGGTAGCGGTCGCAGGTGAGGATCATTTGCTGACCGCCTTCCAGCAGCGCATTGAAAGTATGGAAGAACTCTTCCTGTGAGCGCTCTTTGCCCGCAAAAAACTGGATATCGTCGATCAAAAGGGCGTCGACCGATCGGTAATACCGCTTAAAATCGTTGATCGCATTCAGTTGCAGTGCCTTGACCATGTCAGCGACAAATCGCTCTGAGTGCAGGTAAACAACCTTAGCCTCCGGGTTGCGTCGCAGTAGCGCGTTGCCGACCGCGTGCATCAAGTGGGTCTTACCGAGGCCGACCCCGCCGTAAAGGAACAGCGGATTGTAGGAACCACCCGGGTTTTCCGCCACCTGCCCGGCCGCCGCCAGTGCCAACTGGTTGGACTTGCCCTCGACGAAGTTATCGAAAGTGTAGTGATCTACCAGGTAGTTCTGATGTCGAATGGCACCTTCCACTTCCACCTGACGACTGCCACCCACCGACGACCGCGACGCGGTGCTGTGCACAGCCACCGGCTCCGAGCTGAGAGCAGGCGGTAACTCAACAGCGCCGATAGCGGCGCGGGATACACTCGACTCCACAGCCGGCTCAGCGACCAGCTTACGCCGTTCAACACGGTTAGCCGGGATTTCGCAGGCGGCGCCATTCAGTCGCTGAGGCGCTCCTATCTCGAGTACCACGCGGCAATCGTCATCGCTGGACACCTCGGACACCAGTTCGCTGATGCGCTCCAAAAACTTGTCCATCACCCACTCCTTGACGAAGCGGTTGGGCGCGTACAAGCACAAATCCCCTGCGTCCCGCGTGTGCAGATGCTCTGCCCGCAGCGGTTTAATCCACGTATTGAATTGCTGGGATGGCAGCTCTTCCTGCAAGCAACTGACACACTTTTCCCATACCGGACTTGGCAATGTGAACCCCTTTTCTTTTTTATGCTGGGCGATTTCCAGCCCAGTGTGTTTGCACCACCAGCGCCAGCGAAGCTCCGTAGCCTTGGGAGCACGTATCGAAGGGCGCTTCTATTCTCTTATCAACTTTTCAATCGATCTCCGGCGGGTCATGCGGGGCTCGTCGACGGTGGTCGCAATTCCCCGAACCGGTCCAGTCTGCGATGAGAGTGGCGTGCCATTCGACCGTGAGCGGTCTGGCTGGTCACGGACACCTGTTCTGGCCGGCGCTTCTAGTTTTACCCGCGAAGCTCATGCATTCTAGCCGCGCTTTGAGGACTTATCCACACCTTAAGAAAACTGTAACATTCCATTTTTCAATAATATTTTCAATAACTTATAAGTCTTAGATAACTGTCAATACGGATCAAAAAAAATATTTTTTTCTTGTTGTTAACATGTGGATAACTTGTTGTAGACCGGCAGAAAAGTTGTTCATCTCACGACAAACTCCATGCAATTCAGCGGCTTGCGTGATCAATGCCAAAGGCGCGTGGGTCTGACACCAACCGCCGTTTAACGGCGTTTCCCGGGCCCGGCCAACCGTCCCGAGTGCTTGCTGCAAGCGGCCCTATATCATTGATTTACTGATTGAATCTGTGCTGGCGTTTCACTAGAATACACGCCCTTTTGCGCGGCCCCCCGACACCTTTACCGTCGGTACCGCATGACAGACATCAACCAGGACTCCAGTCATGAAAAGAACGTTTCAGCCCAGCGTACTAAAGCGCAAGCGCACCCACGGTTTCCGCTCACGCATGGCCACTAAGAATGGTCGCCACGTGATCAACCGCCGTCGCGCCAAGGGTCGCAAGCGCCTCGCCGCCTGATGCCCGGTTTTGGCGGCAGTGCACGACCACTCCTTCCCCCGGAAGGATCGTTTGCTTGATGCTGCCGCTTACGGCCGCGTGTTCGACGCGGCCGAGCTTCGCGCCTCCCACGAATACCTTCTCCTCCTTGCTACTCATAACACCCTGAATCACCATCGGCTTGGCATTATTGTCGCCAAGAAGAACGTCAAGCTCGCTGTACAGCGCAATCGCTTCAAGCGCATCGTCAGAGAAGTATTCCGTAGCCGTGCATCAGATACTCAGGGGCTGGACGTAGTCGTCATGGCCCGCAAGGGCGTGGATGCGCTGGACAACAAGACGCTTTCCTCTATAGTGCGCGAGCAATGGCAAAAGCTGGTCGACAAGCAGGCAACTGCAGGGAACGAAGCATCAGGATGAACAGGAACGGGCAGGCACACACCCTATCGCACAACAGTGTCTGGCTGACACTGCCGGCTCGTGCCATGATCGCGATGATTAAACTCTACCGCCTGGTGCTAAGTCCCTGGATCGGCAACCAGTGCCGATTCCATCCCAGCTGCTCACACTACGCGCAGGAAGCCATTGAAACTCACGGTGCCATGCGTGGCGCCTGGCTGACCCTGAAACGGCTCGGTCGGTGTCACCCCTGGCACGAAGGCGGCTGCGATCCGGTACCGCCTTCCAACACTCATTCCTGAAGACTCGATTATGGATGTCATTCGATCACTGTTGATTGGCGTTATCGCCGTGCTGTCTTTCATGTTGTTGACTGAATGGGTCAACTTCAAGGAAGCTCGCGCACCCGCCGCCATACCTCCCAGCACCGCCGCCGCGCCCGCGAGCGGGCTTGCCGAACTTCCCCAGGCACCGACGCCGGCTGCCAGTGATGACATCCCGGTAGTAGAAACACCAAGCTCGGCTGCAATGCCGACACCCACCGCCCGTGACCGCATCACCGTCAGTACCGACATTATGCAGGTACAGATCGACCTGGCCGGTGGCGATATCACCGAAGTTGCCCTGTTCGACTACCCCGCGCGACTTGAAAACCCGGACGTGCCGTTCCTGCTTCTGGAAGACAACCAGCGTCGCAGCTATGTCGCCCAAAGTGGCTTGATTGGCAAAGATGGGATCGATTCCGGCGGGCGAGCTCGCTTCAAGGTCAGCGCCGACAGCTACACGCTAGGCGACAACGACAATCAACTCGTCATCGATCTTCAGGCCGTCACCGACAGCGCGGTCGAGGTGACCAAGCGCTTTACCTTCACCCGTGGTGACCATCTGGTGAAGATCGAATATCTGGTCACCAACAATTCCGCCGAGCGCTGGCAGGCCAACCTGTTTGGTCAGATCAAACGGGATAGCAGCGGCGATCCCTCCGCCGAGCTGTCCAGCGGCATGGGGATGGTGCCCTTTCTAGGCGCCGCTACCACTTTGCCCGATGAGCGCTTCGCGAAATACGACTTCGAGGACATGCGCGAGAAACCCCTGAAGGAAAAAATCGCCGGCGGATGGATCGCCATGATCCAGCACTACTTCCTCAGCGCCTGGATACCCGACGCCCAGTTGACACATAACTACAGTACCCGGGTAACCAATAACGGTTTCAATATTGCCGGCTTTGTCTCTCCCGCCATCACCGTGGACCCCGGCCAGCAAGGCCGCGCTGCCGCAGAGTTCTATGCCGGCCCCAAGGACCAGTACCGTCTAGCGGAGATTTCGGAGTACCTGGATCTCAGCGTCGACTACGGCTGGTTGTGGTGGATTGCCCAACCACTGTTCTGGTTCCTCATCAAGATTTTCGAATACGTCAATAACTGGGGTGTGGCCATTATCCTGCTCACGGTGCTGATCAAAGCGGCTTTCTTCAAGCTGTCGGCTACCAGCTACCGCTCCATGGCCAACATGCGTCGCGTGCAACCGCAGCTGCAGGCGATTCGGGAACGCTATGCTGAAGACAAGCAGAAGCAGTCCCAGGAAATGATGAACCTGTACCGGAAAGAGAAGATCAATCCGCTCAGCGGTTGCCTGCCGATCCTGGTGCAGATGCCGGTGTTCATCGCCCTGTACTGGGTACTGATGGAAAGTGTTGAACTCCGCCAGGCGCCATTCTTCGGCTGGATCCAGGACCTGTCGGTTATGGACCCCTACTTCATTCTGCCTTTGATCATGGGCGCCAGCATGTGGTTCCAGCAGAAGCTGGCACCACCACCGCCGGATCCCATGCAGGCCAAGATCATGCAGTGGATGCCGATTGTATTCACGTTCTTCTTCCTGTGGTTCCCCGCCGGCCTGGTGCTGTACTGGGTTACCAACAACCTGCTATCTATAGCACAGCAGTGGTACATCACCCGGCAAATCGAGCGGGCCGGCAGCAAGGCCTGACGCTGCCGTTAAGAATGTGAATCCCGCCGTCGAGCAGGACACCATCGCCGCTGTGGCCACCGCCCCGGGCCAGGGCGGCATTGGCATCGTGCGCCTGTCGGGTAGCGACGCCTACCGCATCGGCAGCGATCTATGCCGGCGTGATTTCGAACCACGCCACGCCCACTACTGCCAGTTCCTGGATGCCGACGGCAACACTCTGGACAGTGGCGTCGCCCTCTACTTTCCGGCCCCCCACTCTTTCACCGGAGAAGCGGTGATAGAGCTCCAGGGCCACGGCGGCACCGCCGTCATGGACCTATTGCTGGCACGTTGCTGTCAGCTGGGAGCGAGGCTAGCGGCACCCGGGGAATTCAGCCAGCGTGCATTTCTGAATGACAAGATAGACCTGGCCCAGGCCGAAGCGATTGCCGACCTGATCAGCGCCACCACCGAGGCCGGCGTGCGCAGCGCCAACCGTTCTCTGGCAGGGGAATTCTCCCGACAGGTCGCCACCCTCATGGAGCAACTGGTGGCACTGCGGGTCTATGTGGAAGCGGCCATCGACTTCCCGGAGGAAGAAATCGATTTCCTGGCCGAGGGCCAGGTGGCAGGGCGCCTGGAGAAGATAGAATCACAGCTGGCCACGGTCACTACCAGCGCGCGCCAGGGTCGGCTGTTACGGGATGGCATGAAGCTGGTCATCGCAGGGCGACCCAATGCCGGCAAGTCCAGTCTGCTCAATGCGCTGAGCGGCGAGGAATCTGCCATTGTGACGGCCATTGAAGGCACCACCCGCGACGTATTGCGCGAGCACATCCAGATCGATGGTATGCCACTGCACGTGGTCGATACGGCAGGCCTGCGAGCCAGCGATGACCTGGTCGAGCAGGAAGGCATCAAGCGCGCCTGGCAGGAAATGGCCAGCGCCGATCAGGTGCTACTGGTCGTCGATGCGAGTGACCCGCAAGCCGCGGCTGCTGATACTGATACCTTGTGGCCGGAACTGCATCGGGAACTGTCGGCAGACATCCCGGTGACGATCGTGCACAACAAGTGCGATCTAACCGGTGCGACGCCGGCTATCGAAAAGCTTTCCGACGCCACGGTAATCAGTCTGTCCGCCAGGACCGGCGCCGGCATGGAACTGCTGCGCAACCACCTCAAGACCAGCATGGGCTTCAAGGCGGACGAGGCCCACGGGTTTATCGCCCGGCGGCGCCACATCGATGCATTGCAAAAAGCAACAAGCTGCCTGGTGGACGGCCGTGTGCAAGTGGACAACGGGGCAGGCGAACTGCTGGCGGAAGACCTTAAGCGCTGTCATGCCGCCCTCGGTGAAATCACCGGAGCCATGAGCGCCGATGCACTGCTGGGAGAAATCTTTTCCAGTTTCTGCATCGGCAAGTAACGCACAGGCAACCGGCCGTTAATCCACAGGCTACCCAGTCCCTGCTCCCACAGTTAACAGGCTATACGCTGGAGTGTGCCAGGTCCCGGTGATCCGGGTAACAAACTGTGTGCCGCCACTGTACAGGCAGTAGTGGTAGCTGGTGGATAAACCGCGTCCCGGGATCGCGAGACTGACAGTGCCGCGTTTATCCCCGGTTCATGCAGGGCTCTTCACCTTCCTCCTCAGGCGATACTACCGACTTGTTTCTAAGCCAAGTTGCTGAAAAATATGGCTTTATTCGGCTTCTCCCCAGATTTCGACAGCCTATTAATAACGACAATATTCCTTCTATATATACATAAAACTATTTCTCTATTTTCTAAATAAAAATACTTGCTCGAAGATGATCATCTTTTGATCAGCTCAAGCGATCACTTTATAATCCCGCTCCTTTCCGCGGTCCTATGCGAGCGACGCGGAAACTCACTGAACCGTCAGGCAAGTAGAGCACCATGGTCCACAGCAGCGACAGCTACGACGTTATCGTTATCGGCGGCGGTCACGCCGGCACCGAGGCGTGCCTGGCGGCTGCCCGTATGGGCTGCCGTACTCTACTGCTCACCCATAGCATCGACACTCTGGGCCAGATGTCCTGCAACCCCGCCATCGGCGGTATCGGCAAAAGCCACTTGGTCAAGGAAGTGGACGCCCTCGGCGGTGCCATGGCCCGGGCCACCGACCGCGCCGGAATACAGTTCCGCACCCTCAACGCTCGTAAGGGTCCCGCGGTGCGAGCCACACGGGCGCAGGCTGACAGGGTGCTGTACCGCAATGCCATTCGCCAGATTCTTGAGAGCGAGCCTAATCTCTCGATCTTCCAGCAGGCGGTGGACGACCTGATTATTGAGAACGGCCGCGCCGTGGGAGCCGTCACCCAGATGGGCCTCGAGTTCCGGGCTCGCAGCGTGGTGCTGACTACCGGGACTTTCCTCGGCGGCAAGATTCATATCGGCCTTGATAACCATGCCGGTGGACGCGCCGGCGATCCGCCGTCCATTGCCCTGGCTGAACGCCTGCGGGACCTGCCCTTCCGCGTCGAGCGCCTGAAGACCGGCACGCCGCCGCGTATCGATGCCGGCAGCGTCGACTTCGCTGGTCTCGAGGAACAGTGGGGTGATGAACCGTCTCCCGTCATGTCCTTCATAGGCAGTGCTGAGGAACACCCCGAGCAGCGTTGCTGCTGGATTACCTATACCAATGAGCGCAGTCACGAGATCGTGCGCAGCGCGCTGGATCGCTCGCCGATGTTTACCGGCGTCATCGAGGGCACCGGGCCGCGCTATTGCCCGTCTATCGAGGACAAGATTCACCGCTTTGCGGACAAGAATTCCCACCAGGTATTTATCGAGCCCGAGGGTCTTACCACGCGCGAGCTGTATCCCAATGGCATCTCTACCAGTCTGCCTTTTGACGTGCAGCAGGCCATGGTGCGCTCCATCGCCGGTTTCGAAAATGCGCATATCACGCGACCCGGCTATGCCATCGAATACGACTTCTTCGATCCTCGCGACCTCCGCTATTCACTGGAAACCCGCGCTGTGCCGGGCCTGTTTTTCGCCGGCCAGATTAACGGCACCACCGGCTACGAGGAAGCGGCCGCCCAGGGCCTGCTGGCCGGCCTTAACGCGGCACTGCAGTGCCGTGACGCGGAGCCCTGGTGCCCGCGCCGTGATGAGGCGTATATCGGTGTGCTGGTGGACGATCTGATTACCCTCGGTACCCAGGAACCCTATCGCATGTTTACTTCCCGGGCGGAGTACCGCCTGCTGCTCAGGGAGGACAATGCCGATTTGCGTTTGACGGAGAAAGGCCGCGAACTGGGCCTGGTCGACGACCAGCGTTGGGAACGTTTCGAAGCCAAGCGCGAGGGTATCGCTTGCGAGCAAGCGCGGCTCAGCAGCGCCATCGTTCACCCCGGTACGGGCAGTGCCGAGCAGCTGAAGCCGTTTCTGAAGCAAGCGCTGGCGCGGGAATACTCCGCCATGGATTTGCTGCGTCGGCCCGAGCTCGGTTACGCCGAACTCGCAGCGGCCCTGCCCGGTGAAGCAGCGCCAGCCGATGTGGCGCAGCAGGTGGAAATCCAGGCCAAGTACGCAGGTTATATCGATCGCCAACAGGACGAGGTGGAGCGCCTGCGCCGCCACGAGAACATGCACCTGCCCGACGGGCTCGATTACCAGGCCATCGACGGCCTATCCAACGAGGTGAAACAGAAGCTGGCGGACGCGCGCCCGGCGACCCTGGCACAGGCCTCGCGGATTCCCGGGGTAACCCCGGCGGCTATTTCACTGCTGCTCATTCATCTCAAAAAACGCGGCCACCTAGACCGCCAGATTGCCTGAAACCGTGCCGGCCGGTGATGCGGCAGGCCAACGCCTGGACGCGGGCATGGCTGCGCTCGGTGTGGCAGCTACGGCACAGCAGCGTGATGCGTTGCTGGCGTACCTGGACCTACTGTTGCGCTGGAATGCCAGCTACAACCTGACCGCGGTGCGCGATCCGCTGGAGGTGGTGACTCGCCATCTGCTGGACTCGCTCGCAGTACTCCCCCATCTGCCGTGTGGCCCGCACCGGGCCATTGATGTCGGTACCGGTGGGGGGTTGCCCGGAGTACCCATCGCCATCTTGCGGGATAACGTCGAGATGGACTTACTGGACAGTAACGGCAAAAAGACCCGCTTCCTGTTTCAGGTGAAAACTGCTTTGGGCTTGGATAATATGGCTGTCCGCCACGCTCGGGCTGAGGCCTGGATGCCGGAGGCTCGCTACGACGTGGTGCTGTCCCGCGCGTTCGCGTCGCTGTCAGATATGGTCAACTGTTGCGCACAGCTGTGCGACGCTGGCACCCGTATCCTGGCGATGAAGGGCCGCGTCCCGGACGAAGAACTGGCGGCGCTACCGGCGAGCGTTCGCCTGGTAGCCGTGACGCCGCTGGCGGTGCCGGGGCTCAAAGAGGAGCGCCACCTGGTGGAGCTGGAGCTGGCGCTGGTATAGCGGTGTGGTGAAACTGAACGCAATGGGGAAGGGGCTTGGCTAAGATACTGGCGGTTGCCAACCAGAAAGGCGGTGTCGGCAAGACCACCACCTGCGTAAACCTGGCGGCGTCGCTGGCCGCCACCCGCAAGTCTGTGCTGATGGTAGACCTGGATCCCCAGGGTAATGCCACCATGGGCAGCGGTGTCGACAAATACGAACTGGATCTGTCCGTCTACGATGTGCTGGTTCACCGCCGGCCGGTTGCCGAGGTGAAGTGCGTTTCCGAGCCTGGCGCCTTCGATGTGCTACCTGCCAACGGTGACCTGACCGCGGCCGAGGTCGAACTCATCGATACTGACCACAAGGAAAAACGCCTCAAGGAAGCCCTGGAAGCGGTTCGCGATAACTACGATTACATCCTGATCGACTGCCCCCCTTCGCTGAATATGTTAACCCTCAATGGCCTCGTCGCCGCTGACAGCGTGCTGATCCCCATGCAGTGTGAGTACTTCGCGTTAGAGGGTCTGTCGGCCCTGATGGATACCATCCAACGAGTGGCAGCTTCGGTCAATTCCGAGCTGCACGTGGAAGGTCTGCTGCGCACCATGTATGACCCCCGCAACAGCCTCACCAATGACGTATCCGCTCAGTTGCAGCAGCATTTTGGGGACCGGCTCTATCGCACGGTGATTCCCCGCAATGTGCGGCTGGCTGAAGCACCGAGTTTTGGCGTGCCGGCAATCCAGTATGACCCCAGGTCGCGGGGCGCCCAGGCTTATCTGGCCCTGGCGGGAGAAGTGATACGGCGTCAAACCGGTGAATTGCCGGCCGAGGTAGCCACCCTGGGTGCCGTGTTGGCAGATAGTTATTCGGAGCAAGACTAGTGTTGTATCAATGCGGGTTGCGCGGGGCCGCTTTCCAGCCCGAGGACTCTGACACCATGCAAAATGACGAGATAGAACGCTGATGGCAGCAAAGAAGCGAGGACTGGGGCGCGGACTGGATGCCCTGTTGGGTTCCCAGGCGCCGGTGAGCGCCGGTGAGAGTGCTGACAGCGGCGACGCCGTTGAGCACGGTGATCTCAAAGACGTCCCCGTCGATCTGATCCGTCGCGGCAAGTATCAGCCACGCCGCGATATGGACCAGGAAGCCCTGCAGGAGCTGGCCAACAGTATTGAGGCCCAGGGAGTTATGCAGCCGATCGTGTTGCGACCGGTTGGCGAGGGCAAATACGAAATCATTGCCGGCGAACGTCGCTGGCGGGCCACCCAGCTGGCGGGTCTCGACACGATCCCTGCTCTGGTGCGCGAGGTGCCCGATGAGGCCGCCATCGCCATGGCCTTGATCGAGAACATCCAGCGCGAAGACTTGAACCCCATCGAGGAAGCCATCGCCCTGCAGCGCCTGCAGCAGGAATTCGAACTGACCCAGCAGCAGGTGGCGGAAGCGGTGGGTAAGAGCCGCAGTACGGTGACCAACCTGCTGCGCCTGATGTCCCTGCGGGACGACGTGCGCACTCTGCTGGAACACGGCGACCTGGAAATGGGTCACGGCAAAGCGCTGTTGGGCTTGCCGGGTGAAGACCAGTCGGCAACGGCTCGAACCGTGGTGGCAAAAGGCATGTCGGTGCGGCAGACCGAAGCCCTGGTGCGCAAGCTTATCGCCGAACGCGACCGGCCGCCAAAGCCCGCCGCCAAGCTCGACCCCAACGTCCGCCAGTTGCAGGACGACCTGGCCCAGCGGCTGGGTGCGCCGGTGCAGATCAAGCACAGCGCCTCCGGCAAGGGGAAACTCGTGCTGTCCTACAGTTCACTCGACGAGCTGGACGGCATCCTCAAGCACATCAAGTAGCGCCACGCCGGAGCGAACTGAATACACCATATAGGTGACAACTCCCCTTCTCACCACTATATACAGTGGTTATGCCGCGACCCTGGTAGCAACGTGCGCCGATCGTCCCGGAACCGGTGGATAACGTCCCGGTAACGCAGGTTTGGCGCGGCTTTTCGGTTGAACCAATGTAGTAGAAACCCTATAATGCGCGCGCTTTTGGGAGGGCCCTGGAGCAGGTGGCGACAGCTGACGACTGGCTCTGTCACAGGAGCGTCGGATGAGCGAACCAGCGAGGGGCCGAGCTACAGGCGCCAGCATTTCCAGGCCGCCGGTCTACCGCATTACTGTTGTGCAACTTGTCGTACTGCTCGCACTCTGGGCAAGCCTTACAGGTTGGAATGCTGTGACTGCCCGGTCGTTGGGACTGGGTGGCCTGATTTCAGTGGTCCCGAACGCCTGGTTTGCGCTGGGCGTATTCCGCTGGCGCGGGGCGAGCAGTGTTCAGCGGGCGGTGCGCGCCGGCTATGCCGCAGAGATCGGCAAATTCATACTGGCGATCGCGGGATTCATGCTGGTGTTTGCGAAGGTCAGACCCATTGAAGGGTGGGCAGTGTTCGCGGGCTACGGGGCCATGCTGTGCATACAGATTGCCGGCAGCTGGTGGTTGCTAAGGCGGCGGCCGCAGCGGTAGAGCAGCGGCAGAAAAGTAGGAACAGGGCAACACCTGGCCGAGCAGCCTTGGCCAGAGACAGACGAAAAGAAGACGGGAAAAGAGATAGATAGATGGCAGCAGCGGGCGAAGGCGGACCAACAGTCTCCGAGTACATTGTTCACCACCTTACCAACCTGACCTACGGTAAGCTGCCTGAAGGCACGGTACGCTACGACGGTAGCGTGGTACCCGAAGGCGGCGTATGGACCATGGCGCACGGCGGCGCTGAGGCCGCTGCCATGGGTTTCAATGCCATTCATGTCGATAGCATGGCCTGGTCCATCGGCCTGGGCATCCTGTTCTGCTGGCTGTTCCGCCGCGTGGCGACCAAGGCATCTGCCGGAGTCCCTTCCGGTTTTGTGAACTTTGCCGAGATGATTGTCGAATTTGTCGACAACACGGTGAAGGACACTTTCCACGGCCGCAACCCGCTGGTCGCTCCTCTGGCGCTCACCATTTTTGTGTGGGTGTTTCTGATGAACCTGATGGATCTGATCCCGGTAGACCTGATCCCGGAGCTACTGCTGCTGGCCGGTGTCGAGTATCAGAAGATCGTGCCGTCTACCGATCCGAACATCACCATGGGTATGGCGCTTGGCGTATTCATCCTCATGCTGTTTTACTCGATCAAGATCAAGGGTGTCGGCTTCGTCAAAGAACTGACCCTGCATCCTTTCGAGCACCCGGTATTCATCCCGATCAACCTGTTCATGGAAACCGTCGGTCTGCTGGCCAAGCCGTTTTCGCTGGGTCTGCGACTGTTCGGCAACATGTACGCCGGCGAAATGATCTTTATTCTGATTGCAGCGCTCTACAGCGCAGGTGTCATGTGGATGGCACCGGCCGGCCTGCTGCAGATCGGGTGGGCGATTTTCCACATCCTGGTAATCACCCTGCAAGCATTCATCTTCATGGTCCTGACTGTGGTTTACCTCAGCATGGCCCACGAAGATCACTGAGTTACACCTAACGCTATCCATTAATTAGGAGACAACCATGGAACTTATTTACGTTGCAGCCGCAATCATGATGGGCCTCGGTGGCCTCGGCGCCGCCATCGGCGTGGGCCTGCTGGGCGGCAAGCTGATTGAAGGCTCAGCCCGTCAACCGGAGCTGGCCCCCAAGCTGCAGGTAACGTTCTTCCTCGGTGCTGGCCTGGTCGACGCTATCCCGATTATCGGTGTTGGTATCGCCATGTACCTGATCTTTGTTGTTGCAGGTTAAGCAGCATCAACCACAGGTACCCGGGGCCGCATAAGGCGGCCCGCAAACACAGACTTACTGTGAGGAGCGAAGCGTGAATCTTAATCTTACGCTGATCGGACAAATGCTGGCCTTCGCCGCATTTGTTGTGTTCTGCATGAAATTCGTATGGCCGCCCATCCTGGCTGCCATGCAGGAACGTGCAGACAAGATTGCAGACGGCCTGGCCGCTGCGGATCGCGCCAATCACGACCTGGAGCTTGCCCAGGAGAAAGCCGTTGAGCGCCTTAAAGAGGCTAAAGAAGAAGCGGCCGGTATCCTGGACGCGGCCAACCGCCGCGCCAACCAGATTGTCGATGAAGCCAAGGCCCAGGCTCGCGAAGAAGGCGATCGCCTGAAAGAGGCCGCCCAGGCTGAAATAGACCAGGAGCTCAACCGCGCCCGTGAACAGCTGCGCGGCCAGGTAGCAACCCTGGCGCTGGCCGGTGCCGAAAAAGTACTGGCCGCGGAAATCGATATGCAGCGCCACAGCGAGCTGGTAGACAAGCTCGCCGCCGAGCTCTGATATGGCCGAACTGAGCACACTGGCACGCCCCTATGCGCGGGCTGCCTTTGAATATGCGCACGGCAAGGGTGAGCTGACCGGCTGGTCCGGCGCACTGACCACGGCGGCGGCCGTAAGCCGCGATACACGTGTTGCCACCATGCTGGCGAGCCCGGCCCATACGGCCGAGCAACAGGCGGCAGCGATGGTCGAACTGTGCGGCGACGCCCTGGCGGCGGAGCACCAGAACTTCATCAAGGTGCTGGCTACCAACAAGCGTCTGCCGCTGCTGCCGGAAATCTGCGAGCTCTTCGAGCAGCTAAAGGCCGAGCAGGAGCGCAGCGTGGATGTCACGGTGGTGTCAGCCTACGAGATGGAAGACGCGGCCGAGCAAAACCTGGCGCAGGTACTGAGCAAGAAACTGGAACGCGAAGTGAAGGTCGAGACGCAGGTAGACGCGTCCCTGCTGGGCGGCGTTGTGATCCGCGCCGGCGACCTGGTCATCGACGGCTCCGTGCGCGGCCGGCTGAACAAGCTGTCCGAGGCGATGAATTCCTAACGAGTTAGGACAGAGGATTTGAGGAAATGAGCATGCAGCAACTGAATCCATCGGAGATCAGTGAAATTATCAAGCAGCGCATCGACCAGCTCGATGTGAGCTCAGAGGCCCGCAACGAGGGCACGGTAGTTTCAGTAAGCGACGGTATCATCCGTATTCACGGCCTGACGGACGTGATGTACGGCGAGATGATTGAATTCGACGGCGGCGTCTACGGTATGGCGCTGAACCTGGAGCGCGACTCTGTGGGTGCGGTAATCCTGGGTGAGTA
>JANQGK010000295.1 GCA_028277365.1 Halieaceae bacterium
GGGCGGTCTGCTGGCGCTGTTGTGGTGGCTCGCGGGGAACACGGTTCAGAACTTGACCGAGCGGGGCATCCGCACCGGGTTCGACTACCTCTGGCGGCCGGCTCGCTTTCCGATTTCGGAGAGCGTCGTCACCTACACGCCCTCGGACAGCTTCCTGTGGGCCTATGTGGTCGGGCTGACCAACACGCTCTGGCTATCGGGGATCTCCATCGTCGCTGCAACCGTGCTGGGCCTTTTCGTCGGCCTTTCGCGTCGCTCGGCGAACCCGCTGCTTTCCCGCGTTGCAGGAGTCTATGTGACTGTGCTGCGCAACGTGCCACTAATCGTGCAGTTGCTCTTCTGGTACGGCATCGCCACTACCACCTTTCCCATGCCCCGCGAGGCGCTCAACCCGCTGCCGGGCGTCTTCCTGAGCCTGCGCGGTGTGTATGCGCCTGGGTTGGAGCTATCGCCGGGAGGTGGGCTGCTTGTGCTTCTGTCGCTGCTCATCTTCATACTGGGGCTGTTTGTCGGGCTGCGTTGGCCGCACCCGCCGGCGCACCGCCCTGTCTGGCTGGTGCTTTGCCTTGCCATCGCGCTGTCGGCGATTTGGGCGCTCTCTGCGGCTATGGCGCATCCGGTGGCGCTCACCTGGCCCGAACTGACGGGGCTCAACTTTCGCGGTGGCACGCAGCTTTCACCGGAGTTTTGGGCGATCATCTTTGGGCTGACGATTTACACCTCGGCCTTCATCGGCGAGATCATTCGCGGCGGCATCGAGGCCGTGGGCAAGGGCCAGTGGGAGGGCGGCCGCGCCCTCGGGCTCACTGAACGGCAGATTATGTTTCGTGTGGTGCTGCCCCAGGCCCTGCGGGTGATCGTGCCGCCGCTGACCTCGCAGTATCTTTCTACCGTCAAGAATACGACGCTCGCCGTCGCCGTGGGTTATCCTGAGCTGGGGCTGGTGGTGAATACTGTCATCAATCAGACCGGCCAGGCGATCGAGAGCATCCTCGTCATGCTCGGCGTGTTCCTGACCATCTCCCTTTCGGTGTCTCTCTTCATGAACTGGTACAACGCCCGAGTGGCGCTGGTGACGCGATGACGGGTAGGACCGCGCTTTCGCCTGCCGAGCCACACCTGCGGCCGCCCGCCACCCGCCGCCCACTCCTCAAGCTGCTGTTCGGAGACGTGCTTTCGGCGTTGCTCACGGTCCTGTCAGCGCTGATCATCCTGAGCCTGCTGCCCGGGCTGAACTGGGCGCTGATCGATGCGCACTGGTCCGTCGCCTCGCCGGACAACTGCCGCGAGGCCGGGGCCTGCTGGGCCTTCATCGGGGCCAAACTGCGGTTGATCCTCTTTGGCCTTTACCCGCCGGAAGAGCAATGGCGGCCGATGATCGTGATCGCGCTCATTCTTGTGATGATCATCGCCTCGCTGTCGCCTCGGGTGTGGGGCGCGCGCATGCTGCTGCTGTGGGCCTTGGCCATCGCGGTGATGCTTGTGCTTATGCGCGGCGGGCTCTTTGGGCTGGTGCCTGTGCCCACGTCGCGCTGGGGTGGGCTGCCGGTGACGCTACTGCTGGCCACGCTCTCGCTTGGGCTGGCCTTTCCGCTCGCAGTATTGCTGGCGCTGGGCCGCAGGGGCCGGCTGCCGGTGGCGCGCGCGGTGAGCGTGACGATGATCGAGTTAGTACGCGGCCTTCCCTTAGTGGGCCTGCTGTTCGTCGCCGCGATCCTGTTACCGCTTCTTCTGCCGCCTGACTGGACGATGGACAAGCTGGGCCGCACCCTGGCCGCGCTCACCATCTTCGCCGCCGCCTACCTGTCAGAGGTGATCCGGGGCGGGCTTCAGGGGCTGGACGACGGGCAGGTGGAGGCCGCCAAGGCGCTGGGCATCCCCTACTGGAAAACGGTCTGGTACATTGTGCTGCCGCAGGCGATCCAGAACGTAATCCCGCCGCTCACCAACACCGCTATCGTTATGGTCAAGAACACCTCCCTGGTGCTGATCGTTGGGGTCTTCGACATGCTGTCCGCCGCCCGCAGCGCCGCTACGGACCCTGAATGGCCCGCTCCCAGCACCGAGGCCTACCTCTTCGTCGCGCTGATCTACTTCGCGATCTGTTTCGGGATATCGATCTACTCTCGCCACCTCGAAACCGGGATCAACGCGAGGAGGCATGGATGACTGCCGCCATCACCATCCGCGACTTGGAGAAATCTTACGGTGCGTTCCGGGCCCTTCGCGGAGTCGACCTTGAGGTCGGAGCAGGTGAACGGGTGGTGATCTGTGGCCCATCGGGGTCCGGCAAGTCCACGCTCATCCGCTGCATCAACCAGCTTGAAAGCCATGACCGGGGCGCGATCCTTGTGAGCGGGGTCGAACTGGGCGACGACCTGCGAAACCTCGACGCCGTCCGGCGCGAGGCGGGGATGGTGTTCCAGCATTTTTACCTCTTTCCCCATCTCACGGTGCTGGAGAATTGCGCCCTTCCGCAGATCCTGTCGCGGGGGGCCACGCGGCGGGAGGCGGAGGTGAAGGCCCGACAGTACCTAGCGCGGGTCCGGATCGGGGAGCAGGCCGAGAAGTACCCCGGCCAGCTTTCGGGCGGGCAGCAGCAGCGCGTCGCCATCGCTCGCGCGCTCTGCATGGAGCCGCGGATAATGCTCTTTGACGAGCCGACGTCGGCGCTCGACCCAGAGATGATATCGGAGGTGCTGGACGTCATGGTGGAATTGGCCGAGGCCGGGATGACCATGATCGTCGTCACCCATGAGATGGGATTTGCCCGGAAGGTGGCGGACCGCGTGGTCTACATGGAAGCAGGGCGGATCATCGAAGTGGCACCATCTGGCTTGTTTTTCTCGGCACCGGAAGATGAACGGACTCGAAGGTTCCTATCGAAAATCCTGAAGGACGGGTGACCGAGGTGTGACGCACCCGCTGCAGTGTGGGTCTCGCCGCATTGGAAAAATCTGGCAGCCCAAGTCCTTACGCTTGATCGAGAGCCTGCTGGACCGCGGCGAAGCGGCCCGGGCCGATTGGCCGCCAGGGGCATCAAGCGCGGCCCAGAACAGGACCTGGTGCTTCAGTTTACCGAGGACCTGCACGACGCCGAATGCGGGGACTGGCGGTCTCAGTGG
>JANQGK010000350.1 GCA_028277365.1 Halieaceae bacterium
CTGGCTGTGGGCGCTCGGTAACGCAGGCAGCGTTACCGGCGGCCTCTGGCAGTTGCGGCATGAGGAGGTGGACAGCAAGCAGTGGCACAACGCTCACGCCGCCAGCACCGGATTGCAGGCCGCGCAGCTGGCAGCGCAGGGTATCACCGGGCCCGCGGCTATTCTGGACGGCCCCCAGGGATTGTTGAAGGCGGCCAGCGATGGCGGTGACGTCGACGCCATAGATCGCGACCCGGCGGCGCGCTGGCGACTGCATGATTGTTCCTTCAAGCCCTGGCCCGCCTGCCGGCATGCCCATCCCGCCATCGACGCGGCGCTGCAGCTGAGACCCGCGCTGGAGGTTTCGAGTCTCGAGCGGATACGCGTTGACAGCTATGAGGACGCCCTGCGCTTTTGCGACCGGCCACGCCCCGCGACCGCCGGCGACGCACGCTTCAGTCTGCAGTACTGCGTCGCCCTGGCGCTCGTACAGGGTGCGCCGACGCTCGATGATTTTGCTCCCGGCGCCTGGGAGCGCCCCGAGTTAAAGCAGATTATGGCGCGCATCGAGCTCGGCGCGACGCCCGAGCTCACCGCGCGCTATCCGGAACACTATTCCGCCAGAATCACGGCGGTCGACGGCAGCGGCGAGCACGCGCACGAAGTGAGAGATACCCTGGGCGACCCGGGCCGGCCCCTTGAGGCCGAGGCGCATCAGGAGAAGTTTCGCATGCTGCTCGGCCTGGCGGACGCGGTCAGCGCTCGCAACTGGTGCAAAAGGGTGCTTGAGCTGGACGGCGACGCGCCGGCTTACCTGCTGCGCGACGCACTGGGGAATATTGATTCGTGAGCTACGAGCAGCGGCTGGCTGATCACGTCCAGGCGATGGCGCGCGCGCCCGTGGATGATGCAATACGTCAGGCGACAATCGTTTTCATGCAGGACAGTTACGGCGTCGGCATTGCCGGCTCGCGCGTGCCTGCGGTTGAAGCGCTGAAGACTGCGGCGCTCGCAGGTCCTGGAGAAGCCAGGGTGTGGGGCGGGGATGGTCAGGGTACCGCTGCCGCGGTAGCGATGATCAATGCCTACCAAATACACAACCAGGAATGGGACTGCGTGCACGAGCCGGCCGTGGTGCATCCCATGGCGGTCATACTGGCGGTGCTGACTGCGGCGGCCGAGCGTCTGGGCGGGGTGTCCGGCGAGCGTCTGCTCCGCGCCGTGTTGGCCGCGGTGGACGTTGCGACCGTACTCGGCATGAGTACGGACCGGGCAATGCGTTTCTTCCGCCCGGGTTGGTGTGGTGGCTTCGGTGCCGTCGCCGGTCTGGCCTTGTTGTACGAGACGCCGCGGGCGCAACTGCTGAATGCCTGGGGCCTGGCTTACAGCGCCTTTGCCGGAACGATGCAGGCGCATCGCGAGGGGTCTTCAGCGCTCCCCATGCAGATTGCCTTTAATGCCCGCAGTGCGATCACAGCATTCGATCTGGCCCGGGCCGGCATCGACGGCCCGCTGGAGTTTCTGAGCGGTGAGTTTGGTTTCTTTCGCCTCATCGAGTCGGACGAGCGCGCGGAAGACAGTTTCTCGCAGCTCGGCAGCGTGCCGCAAATAACCCGGGTCAGCCACAAACCTTTTCCCACCGGCCGCGCGGCGCATGGGGGTCTCGACGGTATCGCCGGGCTGCGCGCCGAGCACGGCTTCACGGCTGCAGACGTTGCTGAAGTAGTGCTCACGGCGCCGCCGTTGATCTGCCGTCTGGTAGACCGGCCTGCGAGTGCGGAGATGGGAGCGGGCTACGCCCGGCTGTGTTTTCCCTATCTGGCGGCAACGGCGCTGCTGAGCGGGTCGGTCGGCGTTGCCGACTACGAACCCGCTGCGCTCGCCGACCCAAAGCGTCAGTCCCTGGCGCAGAAAGTGCGCCTGACGCCTGATGGCAGCAAAGATCCCAATGCCATGACGCCACAGACTCTCAGCATAAGCTTGCGCGATGGTCGTGTGTACTCCGTGACGCTGCCCGCGGTGCTCGGCAGTCCCGAACGACCCCTGTCGGCGGACCAGCATCGGGAGAAGTTTTTGACAGCGACAGCCTCGGCGGCTCAACCCCTCGGGCCGGACCATGCCATGCGTCTTTTTGATACGGTGACGGCCCTGCCTCACGGC
>JANQGK010000007.1 GCA_028277365.1 Halieaceae bacterium
AGGTGGCTTGGGAGCTGGACCGGCAGGTGGTCGGCAACTATCGTCTGCACGCCACCAATGCCTATGCCTGGAAGGCCTCCTCGCTGCAGCTGCCCGTCAGCTCATCGACCGCCAGCTCGGGCATGCTGCCGTGCAAGGCCTTCCAGGCATAGGCATTGGTGGCGTGCAGACGATAGTTGCCGACCACCTGCCGGTCCAGCTCCCAAGCCACCTGCTCCGGCGTCTCTAAATCGGCACCCAGCGGCTCACCGAAAGCCACGTGCACCAGACCTTTATTACCGCTGATCCCGGTGGCGATGCTGGCCACATCTTCGTGCTCGGCTTTCTGGTAGCTGCCGTTGGTCGCCAGCTGCTCGAGTTCGGCAGCCTTGAGGCCGTCGCAGGGGTCCAGTTCGTAGGAAATAGACACCGGCACGATATTCAGGGCGGCGATAAAGCCGCCAAAGTCTTCCGTTTTACGGTCCTGACTCATGGCCAGCATCTTGATGATGGCGGGTTCGGTACGGTCCACGCCGTCCTTGGCCCGTCCCTCGCGCTGGGCGATCCAGATCGGCGCCCGGTCGACTTGGATAGAGTGCCTTATATAGGCGGAGAGTTCGCGATAGGCCTTCAAGACCTCCCGCGGCCCCCGCGCCGAGCGCTTGACGATAAAACTCTTGTTGAGGCGCATCAGGTCCGACACATAGGGCTTGGTCAGCAGGTTGTCGCCAATGGCGATACGCACGGTATCGAAGCCTGAATGGTACAAGGCGTAATTGGTAAAGGCCGGGTCCAGGGTAATGTCCCGGTGGTTGCTCATAAACAGGTAAGGGGTGTGGGCGTCCAGCCGGTCCAGACCCGACACGGAGAAGCCAGCGGTACTGTCCTCAATCATCTGCGACATGTAGCGCTCGATCACCAGCTGGAAACTCTTAACGTCGGTGACCCCGGCCAGTTCGCCGCGCAGTGCGCGCCTGACCAGTGCCCGCAGCGGCAGGCCCAACCAGCTGGCCAGGCCTTTGAACTTGAGCCGGCAGATGGCGTCGAGAAACTCGGAATCGCCGAGCAGGCGCTCCAGCACGGCGGGCACTTCCGCGTCGTTGTAGGGCCGAATATCGGCAAACTGGTCCATGCGTTGAGGACGGCTATCGAGAAAGGCGCACACCTTATAGGAAAGCTCCGCGTTAGTCATCTCGGGCCCGATTTGGGGGCCAGGGGCAGCCAGGCGCAATCCGTTTCATGCTATGCTTGCGCCCGCTTCAAACACCAGACTTCGGAGATTGTATGGAAGCCACAAGTTCACTCTTGATGGTGCTGGGCGTCGCTGTGTTGCTGGCCAGCTGGGTTGTGCTGCTCATCGCCTCGTGGAAGGAAGATTTTTCCTGGGGGCTGTGCTCCCTGCTGCTGCCGCCGCTGTCCTACTGCTACGCGCTGTTCCGGCTCGACAAGGCGGGCGAAGCCGTCACCCTGGCCGTGGTGGGCTGGGTGCTACTGTTCCTCGCCTTCTGAACGCGGTCGGCTAGATGCAGTCGGCCAGACGCGGTCGGCCAGACGCGGCCTGCCAGGCCGGCTCCGCGAGGTTCATTACCAAAGTTTAATGAACCTCGCACACCCCCCAACTTCAATTTAAATCAATAAAAATCAATAACTTAAAAGGCTGCGCATCAGTGCAGGCCCGCCCCTCCCCGGTGCGCCCGTAAAACCATGATCTGGTGCACACCACGGGTCGTAAAACGCGGTTAGAATCCGCCGCGGTTCCATAGTTAGACCATTACTTTTTTGTCCATAGGCCATTACCCAAGGGGAAATCATGAAGTCTATTGTTACTACTGCCATCGCCAGCGGCCTGCTGGCCCTCTCCGCTTCTGCCTTTGCCGCGAAGCCCACCAGTATTGTGTTCGACTCCAATGGCAAGGCTGCCGATGGCGCCGAGTACGGCAACTACCACGTGAAGTGCTCCAACGGCAAAAAAATGCCGCTGACCGCCTGGGACAACCGCAGAAAGTGGTGTGTCGGCGAGGGCTCTTCCGAGAACTGCGAAAAGAAGCAGATCAAAGCAGCCAAGAAGGCCTGTAAGGCGGCCTGAGCCAGCATCTTTTAGCACGCTGATCGGGCCCGGCGCTTCGGGCCTGATCGACCCTCCCTCGACAGGCGTTGCCTGTGTCGGCGACCGTCGCCGGATTACATTCCCGCCCTAAACAAGCCTGGCCGCCAGTTGCGCGCCCGGGGCTGTGAGCCCCAGGCTGTGAGCCCCAGTCAGTCCTGCGCGGGAGGTTCGCCCGTGCCCAGCACCAACTGCGCCAGCGTCATGATCAGCCTGACCTGTTTTTCCTCGGCATCGGGGCCCAGCGGGTCCTCACCCAGCAGGTCGCGGTACATCGGCGCCATGGTGATATAGGACATCACCAGGTTATTGAGCCCCATCACTGCCCAGGGCTGCAGCTCTGCCACCGGACCGAGGTTCGGAGCCACACTGTTCTGCGGCGGCTCGAACATGGGCCGGAACAGCCGGTCCACCAGTGCATCGGTATGGGGACTGCCCGACAGAGCGGCGTGCTGCAACAGCCGCGCCAGATTCGGGCGCTGGTGGTGCATGCGCACGGTGATCTCCAGCCAGCGGTAAATGCCCTCGGCGGTCAGCGGCGCCTGCCGCAGCTCGTCGAGGGGCGCTGTAAACGCCGTCAGCAGGCGATCCACGACCGCTGCATAGAGGGCTTCCTTGTTGCGGAAATGGTTGTAGAGACTGGGCGAACGAATGCCGACGCGGTCCGCCACGTCCCCCAGCGACGTGGCCGCATAGCCCCGTTCTGCAAACAGGTCTTCGGCGGCGTCCAGTATGCGCTCGGGAGTGGGTTTGCTGGTGGCAGGTGCGGCGGCGGGCATGGCGGGATACTAACTAATAGCTATTAGCAATGCTATTTTGTAACGATGACCCGCAGCGACGATATCCACGCCATCGAAACCCTCATTTACCACTACGCCGACCTCATCGACGCCGGCCGTTTTGAGGAGCTGGCACGGCTGTTCGCCAACGGCTGCGTGGCCAGCCCCGACGGCGAGGAGTACGCCGGCGAACAGAACGTGCTGGCGCTGTATCGCAAGACCACCCGCATCTACCCCGATACCGGCACCCCCTGCACCGAGCACATGACCAGCAACGTCTCAGTCCAGCTTGCGGAGACAGGACATACCGCTACTGCCAGCAGCCGCTTCACTGTGCTGCAGGCCCGGGAGGGTTTCCCCCTGCAGGTGATCATTGCCGGCCAGTACCGGGACCGCTTCAGCAAACGGGAGGGCCGCTGGGAGTTCACCCGCCGGGAGATGGTCCCGCGGCTGATCGGCGACCTCTCCCGCCACCTGCTGATACCACTCAGCCCCTGAAAGAGCCCTCAGCGCCTGAAAGAGCCCTCAGCGCCTGAAAGAGCCCTCAGCCCAAAATAAGGGCCGCTCAGCCCCCTGAAAAAGCCGCCTAACTCACTGATACCGTTGACAGTTCGGGGGGAAATGTGAATAATCGCGCCTCCCCAAAATTTGTGTATAGAGGTAACAACGTTGGCAAACTCACCGCAAGCCAAGAAGCGGGCACGCCAGGCAGTGAAGCGCCGCGGCCACAACGCGAGCCTGCGCTCACTGGTACGCACTGTCATCAAGCGCGTAAACGCCGCCATTGAAGCCGGCGACGCCGAACAGGCCAAGGCTGCCTACGGCGAAGCCGTACCGGTTATCGACCGCATGGCTGACAAGGGCATCATCCACAAGAACAAGGCCGCTCGTCACAAGAGCCGCCTTAACGAGCAAATCAAAGCACTTTCTGCCTGAACCTCTCGTCACCCCGTTCTTAAAGAAGCCGGCATCTCGCCGGCTTTTTTGTGTCTGAAGCATTCCGTATCTGGGAGGCAGGAACTCCGTAGTGCCGGACTCCAAGCAGGTGGAGCGAAGGTGGAATACGCTCAATGTGAGCGCGGGTGCCTTAGTCCCCTGGTCAGGACCGTCGCAGGCCATGGATGGCCTGCGCCGAGCCCACATGGACGTGCTTGTAGCGTGTCCTGGCCAGGGGACTAAGGTGGCCGCGCGACTAGTGGCGCGGTAATTGATGCCCTTTTGGCTAGAGGCGCAGCACCTTTTCGCCGCGGGCGATGCCGGCGACGCCGCTGCGGACGACTTCGAGGATGGAGGCATCGCCCATGGCTTCCACGAAGGAGTCGAGCTTGTCGGCGGTGCCCGACAGCATGATCGTGTAAACCGAGGGGCCCACGTCGACGATCTGACCGCGGAAGATGTCCGTGCAGCGCTTGATCTCAGCGCGCTGGGCACCGGTGGCGCGGACCTTGATGAGCATCAGGTCGCGCTCGATATGGGCGCCCTCGGTCAGGTCGACCAGCTTGACCACGTCCACCAGCTTGTTGAGCTGTTTGGTGATCTGCTCGATCTTGCGGTCGTCGCCAATGGTAGTCACCGTGAGGCGCGACAGGGTCGCGTCCTCGGTAGGGGCCACGTTAAGGGTTTCGATGTTATAGCCGCGTTGTGAGAATAGACCCACGACCCGGGACAGGGCACCGGGCTCGTTTTCCAGCAGGACAGAAATGATTCGTCTCATCAGGTTCTCTCCGTCTTGCTGAGCCACATATCGGCCATGGACCCGTTGGGCGCGACGTGCATGGGGTAGACGTGTTCCGCCGGATCGACCATCACATCCAGGAATACCAGCTTGTCCTTAAGTGCGAAGGCCTCTTCCATCTTGGCGTCCAGGTCCGCCCGGTCTTCCACGTGGATACCGACGTGGCCGTAGGCCTCCGCCAACTTGATGAAATCGGGTAGTGAATCGGCGTAGGCCGACTCCGAATGGCGGCCTTCGTACTGCATGTCCTGCCACTGCTTCACCATACCCAGGTAACCGTTGTGCAGGTTGATGATTTTCACCGGAATGCCGTACTGGCTGCAGGTGGAGAGCTCCTGGATATTCATCTGGATGCTGCCCTCGCCGGTCACACAGGCCACGTCGGCGTCGGGGAAGGCGAGCTTCGCTCCCATGGCGGAAGGCAGGCCGAAACCCATGGTGCCGAGACCGCCGGAGTTGATCCAGCGCCGCGGCTTGTCGAACCGATAGTACTGGGCGGCAAACATCTGGTGCTGGCCCACATCGGAAGTGACAAAGGCTTCACCCTCGGTCACCCGATACAGGGATTCGATCACCTGCTGGGGCTTGATAGGCCCGCCGGTCTCGTAGCGCGGAGCCGTCCACAGGCCGTGGGCTGAGCGCCACTGCTCGATCTGTTGCCACCAGCGCTCCAGCGCCACAGTATCGGGCAGATCGAGCTGCTCTTCACGGTGCTGGTTGATCAGCGTCATCATGTCCTTCAGTACCGCGTCCACCGGGCCGACGATGGGTACGTCTGCCTGCACGGTCTTTGAGATGCTGGTGGGATCGATATCGATGTGAATGATCTTTGCACCCGGGCAGAACTTGTCGACGGTATTGGTCACCCGATCGTCCAGCCGTGCCCCCACCGCGAGGATCACGTCAGCGTTGTGCATGGCCATATTGGCCTCGTAGAAACCGTGCATGCCCAGCATGCCCAGGAACTGGCGGTCGGTGGCGGGATAAGCCCCCAGGCCCATTAGCGTATTGGTCACCGGGTAGTTGAGCATCTGCGCCAGCTCGGTCAGCAGCTCGCTGCTGTTGCCGAGGATCACCCCGCCGCCGCTGTAGATCACCGGCCGCTTGGCGCCCAGCAGCAGCTTGACGGCTTTTTTGGTTTGGCCTGAGTGGCCGCGGCTAGCCGGGTTGTAGGAGCGCATTTTTATGCTGCCCGGATACTCATAGGGGTGTTTCTCGTCCGGTTTGGTGAGGTCCTTGGGAATATCCACCACTACCGGGCCGGGCCGGCCGGAAGTGGCAATATGGAAAGCCTTCTTGATGGTGGCAGGGATATCCTCAGCGCGCTGCACCAGGAAGCTGTGCTTCACGATGGGCCGGGAAATGCCGACCATGTCGGTTTCCTGAAAGGCGTCCTCACCGATCAAGTGGGACTGCACCTGCCCCGACAGCACCACCATGGGGATCGAATCCATATAGGCGGTGGCAATGCCGGTGATGGCGTTGGTCGCCCCGGGGCCGGAGGTCACCAGCACCACACCGGGCTTGCCGGAGGCGCGGGAATAACCGTCTGCCGCGTGGGTGGCGGCCTGTTCGTGCCGCACCAGGATATGGGGGATGCTCGATTCCTTGAACAGGGCATCGTAGATATGCAGCACCGCACCGCCGGGGTAGCCGAAAATGAACTCGACCCCCTCGTCCTGCAGCGCCCTGGCGATCATCTCGCCACCGGAGAGTAGTTCCACCGCAATTACCTCTATTCCTGCCTCGCACACATGTCCGGTGCAAGGACCGCGGGGTCAATACGACCGCGCGAGTTCAACAAAGTAGCGTCCGGAAATAGGAGCACTACACCAGGCGACCTCTGCGTAATAGATCGGCTCGCGTGACGTATGCCCAGAGGGGGTGCCGTGATACACACGAGCCCGCTGTTGGTCGCCCTGCGAGGTAGCGCAGATGGTGGCCACGATGCCAACCAATACGGCGGTCATCGCTTTCGGGTACCGAGGTGTCGACGCCGGGAGTCTGCGGCAGGCAATGCCGCGGAATCCGGTGCCAGTAACAGGCCGCATCACAGTGCGTGACGCGCCCGCTTCCACCACGAGAGCGTGCATTCTTCTCGCTTCGTGGACCTGTGTCAATATCTGGAGATCCCGAGTTGCACCGCCCCGGGACATAGGTTACTTTCGAGCCAAATAAACGATTGGGGACAAGCACTTGCGCCCTTCCGCTCACAAGACACTTGGCCTGCTGGCAGCCCTGGCTGTCAGCGCAGCGCTGGCACCCGCCGCTATGGCGGAGGAGGGCTATTACAAGTGGGTCGACGGCCGCGGCAACCCGGTGCACAGTGACCGCCCCCCGCCCGCCGGCACAGAGTACGAGTTCGTCTCCACCCAGTCCGGCCTGACCCGCCGCGTTACCGCCGACCAGAACACGGCCAACCCACCCGGCTGGGCAGTTTCCGGCGACGATAACGATGGCACGCCACAGAATGCCGCCGAAGAGCAGGCTGCGATTACAAAAGATCCCGCGCTCTGCGACCAGGCACGCGCCAACCTCGACACGCTCAATTCGAAGGCCCGGGTTCGCATTCGCGACGACGACGGCATTCGCTACCTCACTGAAGAGGAAAAGACTGTCCAGCGCAAGAAGGCGCAGGACCTGATTGCCGTTCACTGTGGCTCTTGATAAAACCGCTCAGGGTCCTAGACCTTAAGCTGGCTTAGAGGCGCTAAGCCACTCGTATTCTCCTAAAACCGCTCGGGTTTGCGGCCTCTAGGACAAGACAGAGGCGCAGGACCGCTATTGCTTCCAGCCGGTTGATTGCCGACGCTCCCGCATCGCAGCAGGAGCGTCAGCGAACTATGCCTGCCAGGCAGCCTGTTGCGCCGTGAAGCCGGCGGCTGTCTTCAGGCGGCGGCTTCAGCTGAAAAGATGGCGGCATTCCCGGACAGGCTGGCGTGGATCGTGGAGCCGGGCGGGAATTTGCCGGCCAGCAGGTCCTGGGCCAGCGGATTCTCCAGTTGCTGCTGGATGGCCCGCTTCAGCGGCCGGGCGCCATAGACCGGGTCGAAGCCCACTTCCACCAACTTGTCCAGCAGGTCGTCGTCGATCACCAGCGTGAGGTCGCGCTCCTGCAGGCGGGCGTGCAGCCCGGCCAGCTGGATATGGGCAATCCCGCGAATCTGCTCCTGGCCCAGCGGGTGGAATACCACCGTCTCGTCGATACGGTTGATGAACTCCGGACGGAAGTGGGTGCCTACCACGCCCATTACCGCCGCCTTCATGGCCTCGTAGTTCTCTTCACCGGCCATTTCCTGGATCAGGTCTGAGCCCAGGTTGGAAGTCATTACCACCACGGTGTTGCGGAAGTCCACAGTGCGGCCCTGGCCGTCGGTAAGGCGGCCGTCTTCCAGCACCTGCAGCAGGATGTTGAACACGTCCGGGTGCGCCTTCTCTACCTCGTCCAGCAGCAGCAGTGAGTAAGGCCGGCGCCGCACCGCTTCGGTGAGGTAACCACCCTCCTCATAGCCGACGTAGCCCGGGGGCGCGCCAATCAGCCGGGCCACGGAGTGCTTCTCCATGAACTCGGACATGTCGACACGCACTAAAGCCTGCTCGGCATCGAACAGAAACTCCGCCAGCGACTTGCACAGCTCAGTTTTGCCCACGCCAGTGGGACCGAGGAACAGGAACGAGCCATTAGGACGGTTCGGGTCGGCCAGCCCGGCGCGAGAGCGGCGCACGGCATTGGCTACCGCCTGCACGGCCTCGTCCTGGCCCACCACCCGCTGGTGCAGTGCTTCCTCCATGCGCAGCAGCTTCTCGCGGTCGCCTTCCAGCATCTTGGCGACCGGAATACCGGTCCAGCGGGAGACGACCTCGGCCACTTCCTCTTCGGTGACCTTGTTACGCAGCAGGGTTTTCTCGCCCTCCTCCGCTCTGCCGGCCTGCTCGAGCTGCTTCTCCAGCTCGGGAATCTTGCCGTACTGCAGCTCCGACATCAGCGTCAGGTCGCCGGCCCGGCGTGCAGATTCGAGCTCGATTCTTGCCTGCTCCAGCTCGCTCTTGATCTGGGCCTCGCCCTGCACGGTGGCCTTCTCGGCCTTCCAAATCTCTTCCAGGTCAGCGTACTCCTTCTCCACCTGGGCGATGTCTTCCTCCAGCTTCGCGAGCTGTTTGCGGGCTGCTTCGCTGGTGTCCTTCTTCACCGCCTCACGCTCGATCTTGAGCTGGATCAGGCGGCGCTCCAGGCGGTCCATGGACTCGGGCTTGGAATCAATTTCCATGCGGATGCGGCTGGCCGCCTCGTCCACCAGGTCGATGGCCTTGTCGGGCAGCTTGCGGTCGGTGATGTAGCGCTGTGAGAGCTTGGCCGAGGCGATGATGGCGCTGTCGGTGATATCGACACCGTGATGCACTTCATAGCGCTCCTTCAGGCCGCGCAGGATGGCAATAGTGTCCTCCTCGTTGGGTTCGTCCACCAGCACCTTCTGGAAGCGGCGCTCCAGGGCTGCATCCTTCTCCACGTACTGGCGGTATTCGTCCAGGGTGGTGGCGCCCACGCAGTGCAGTTCGCCGCGGGCCAGCGCCGGTTTCAGCATGTTGCCGGCGTCCATGGAGCCCTCAGCCTTGCCGGCGCCCACCATGGTGTGCAACTCGTCGATGAACAGTACGATGCGGCCCTCCTGCTTCGACAGCTCATTGAGCACGGCCTTGAGGCGTTCCTCAAACTCGCCGCGGAATTTGGCCCCGGCCAGCAATGATCCAAGATCCAGGGAAAGAATACGCTTGTCGCGCAGGCTCTCCGGCACCTCGCCATTGACCACCCGCTGAGCCAGGCCCTCGATGATCGCGGTCTTGCCCACACCGGGTTCGCCGATCAGTACCGGGTTGTTCTTGGTGCGGCGCTGCAAGACCTGGATGCAGCGCCGAATCTCGTCGTCGCGGCCGATGACGGGGTCGAGCTTGCCCTCTTCCGCCCGGGCGGTCAGGTCGATGGTGTACTTGTCCAGGGCCTGGCGGGATTCCTCGGCCGCCGGATCGTTGACGGTCTCGCCCCCGCGCAGGGCATCGATGGCGCTGCCGAGTGCGGCTTCTGTGACCGCGGCGTCCTTGAGCAGTTTACCGGTGCTGCCGGCGCCTAGCATGGCCAGCAGTACCAGCTCGCTGGAGATGTAAGCATCCCCGCGCTGCTGCGAGAGCTTGTCCGCCTGGTTCAACACCCGGCCAGTATCATTGCCGAGGTGGATATCACCAGCGCCGCCGGTCACTTTCGGCAGGGCCGCCAGAACCTCCATGGCCGCGGCTTCCAGTGCCGTCACGTTGCCACCGGCCTTGGCCAGCAGAGGACGCGCCACGCCGCCCTGCTGTTGCAGCAGTGCGAGCAGCAGGTGTACCGGCTCGATAAAATTGTGGTCTCGCCCCACCGCCAGGGACTGGGCGTCCGCCAGCGCCACCTGCAGGGGGTTGGTCAGTTTGTCCATGCGCATTGCTTGAAACCTCTCCGCTGCACGGGCAGCGACTTCTTGACTGAATACCCTCTAAATGAGGGCAAATAGCCCTGTTTCAAGTATGTGTATCGGCAGTTTACGGCCGGATGCAAAGGCCCGACACAATGCGGCCGGCGGCTTGCCCGTCGCGGCGGTAGGAATGGAAACGGCCGGCCTCCGCATAGGTGCAGAAACTGCCACCGTAGATCGCTTCGACACCGCAGGCCGACAGCCTGAGCCGAGCCAGGGCCACCAGGTCGGCCAGGTATTTCTCACCAGCGGGCAGGAAACAGCTGCTCACGGCGTGTTCCTGGCCCGGGGCGGCCGCCAGGAAGACCTCGCGCAATTCTGCACCCACCTCATAGTTGGCCTGGCTGATGGCCGGCCCGATCCACGCCAGTAGCTGATCCGGCGAAGACGTCAGTGCGGCGACCGCGTTTTCGAGGATGCCCGCCGCCAGGCCCCGCCATCCCGCGTGCACCGCTGCTATCTCGGTGCCTGCGGTATTGCAGAACAGCACTGGCAGGCAATCGGCGGTGACCACACGGCAAACGATGCCGGGGGCAGCGCAGGCGATGGCGTCCGCCTCAACCGCGGCGGAGATATCAACGGCATCGATGACCCGCGGGCCGTGCACCTGGGTAATGCGCGGTTCCGGCAGCCCCGCAAGCGTAGCAGGCCGGGCGGCATCGCCACTGTCACGCGTGGTCGAGAAGGCTACTATAGCCTCGGGTGCGGGCCAGTCGGGTTCAAGTAGGTTCATGGGGCATCGCAGCGCCGCAGGCAATCCAGCAGCGCCTCCATATCACCTGGCAGTTCGGACTCCCACAGCATGTCTTCGCCGCTACCCGGATGGACCAGACCCAGGCGCCGGGCGTGCAGGGCCTGGCGCGGGAAAGCGCGCAGGGCATCCACCAGCTCGGGTTCTGCGCCCGGCGGCAGTTTGGGCCGGCCGCCGTACTGTGAGTCGCCCACCAGCGGGTAGCGGATATGCGCCATGTGCACGCGGATCTGGTGGGTGCGTCCGGTCTCCAGGTGCACGGCCACATGGGTGTGGTGGGCGAAACGCTCGGCTACCCGGTAGTGGGTCACTGCAGGTTTCCCGCCGACACTCACCACGGCCATCTTCTTGCGCTGCTTGGGGTGGCGGCCAATCGGCGCGTCCACGGTGCCACCGCCGGTCATCGCGCCGATGGTAATCGCTGCGTACTCGCGGCTGACGCTGCGCGCCTGTAGCTGCTCAACCAGGCTGGTATGGGCGCGCAGGGAACGGGCCACCACCATCAGGCCCGAGGTGTCCTTGTCCAGTCGGTGTACGATCCCGGCCCGCGGCAGCTTGGTGAGTTCCGGGTACCGGTTGAGCAGCGCGTTGACCAGGGTGCCGCTGCTGTGGCCCGCAGCCGGGTGCACCACCAGGCCCGGCGGTTTGTTCAGAACCAGGATATCGGCGTCTTCAAAGTACAGGTCCAGCTCGATCGCCTCGCCTTCCCAGCTCACCGCCTCCTCCAGCGATGCCACCAGGGTCAGGCGGGCGCCCACCACCACCTTGTCGCGGGGCTTGACCGCGGCCCCGTCGATCAGCAGCTCGCCGCTGCGAATCCAGGCCTGCAACCGGGAACGGGAGAATTCCGGGAACAGTTCCGCGGCGACCTGGTCCAACCGCTTGCCGTGCTGTGCTTCGGTGACCAGGGCTTCCTGCTCGATGTGCTCCAGCATGGCGGTCAGAGGACTCCTGTGGTTAAATACGCGGCTCAAAAATGCCGCCAAACAACATGTTATCACGCACATTCCCGCAGCCCTGCCGTCTCTCCCTCCTGGGGCTGTCACTGTTCCTGCTCCTGGCCCTGCTGGCGGGCTGCTCCGGCAACGACGAGCTCGACCTGCCCCCGGGCGCCAACTCTTCCGAGTACGAGCTTTACCAGGAAGCCCAGCGCTACCTGCGCAACAAGAATTTCGAACTGGCGGTACAGGCGCTGCAGCTGCTGGAATCGCGCTTTCCCTTCGGCCGCTATGCCGAGCAGGCGCAGCTGGAGCTGATCTACGCCCACTACAGCAATTTCGAGCACGAGGCCGCCATCGAGGCCGCCGACCGCTTCATTCGCCTGCACCCCCAGCACCCCAATGTCGACTATGCCTACTACATGAAAGGCCTGGCCGCCTACACCCAGAACCAGGGGCTGTTTGAGCGCTGGCTGCCCAGGGACATCACCCAGCGTGATACATCTTACGCCCGCGAAGCCTTCGCAGAATTCTCTCAGCTGCTGGCACGCTTCCCGGACAGCCCCTACGCCCCGGACGCCCGCTCGCGCATGGTGCACCTGCGCAACCTGCTGGCGCGCTCCGAGATCAACGTGGCGAACTACTACTTCAAGCGGGGCGCCTACGTAGCGGCAATAAACCGGGGCCGTTACGTGGTGGAGAACTTCCCGCAAACACCGGCGGTCGCCGACGGCCTCGCGGTGATGGTGCAGGGCTACCTGCTGCTGGGACTCGACCAGCTGGCGCAGGATTCACTCGACGTGCTGGTGCTCAACTACCCGGACCACCCCTCGGTGGATGAGGACGGTAAATTCGTCAGCAGCTACACCGCCGAGGGGATCGACCGCTCCTTCCTGAACATGGTGAGCTTCGGCCTGCTCGACCGGGCGGCACCGCCGGAATTCGACAACCGACCCAGTGACGGCTCTCTCTAAAAGATCGCGCGCGCGGCATGAGTGCTTCCCCCGAACGGCGCCTCTAGTCTATCAGTGACCGATCTTCCAGCCTGAGGTGATGGGGTAGCGGCGGTCGCGGCCGAAGCCGCGGCGGGTGATACGCACACCGATGGGAGCCTGGCGGCGCTTGTATTCGTTGAGGTCCACCAGCCGCACGGCGCGTTCGACATCGGCCCGTTCCAGGCCCTCGGCGATGATGTCCTCGGCACTCATGTCCTGCTCGATATACAGCTCCAGAATACGATCGAGTACCTCGTAATCCGGCAGGCTGTCCTGATCGGTCTGATCGGGGCGTAGCTCCGCCGAGGGCGGCCGGGTGATGACCCGTTCGGGGATCACCGGATTCCTGCGGTTGCGATGCTCCGCCAGGGCGTAAACCAGGGTCTTGGGCACGTCCTTGAGCACGTCGAAGCCCCCCGCCATATCGCCGTACAAGGTGGAGTAGCCCACCGCCATCTCGCTCTTGTTACCGGTGGTCAGCACCAGTGAGCCTTTCTTGTTGGAGATCGACATCAGCAACACGCCGCGACAGCGAGCCTGGATGTTCTCCTCCGTGGTATCTGCCGCAAGGCCATCAAACTCCTCCGCCAGGCTGGCCACGAAGGCATCAAAGATCGGCTCGATGGAGATCACCTTGTGGGCCACGCCGAGTCGCGCGCTCTGTTCGGCAGCGTCTTCTACGCTCATTTGCGCGGTGTAGCGAAAGGGCATCATCACCGCCTCGACCCGCTCCGGCCCGAGGGCATCCACCGCCACCGCCAGGGTCAACGCAGAGTCGATACCCCCGGACAGTCCCAGCACCACGCCGGGGAAGCGGTTCTTGTTCACATAATCGCGCACGCCCACGACCAGGGCCTCGTAGACGCTCTCCAGCGGGTCCAGCAGCGGGGCAATCTCTGCAGTCCGCAGTTGGCACACACCCGCCTCCATCGAGGCGTGCAGGTATTCCCGCGAGGACAGATAGGCGGGCGCGCGGGCGCAGAGTTCGCCGTCGGCATTGACGGCGAAGGAGCCGCCGTCAAACACCAGTTCGTCCTGCCCGCCCACCTGGTTCACGTACACTACCGGCAGGCTGTTCTCACGGGCCCGCTGCGCCACCATCGCCTCGCGCTCCTGCTGCTTGCCGCGGTGGAAAGGCGAGGAATTGAGATTCAGCAGCAGCGCCGCACCAGCCTCGCGGGCCTGGGCTATCGGCTCCGGCTCCCAGATGTCCTCGCAGACACTGAGCGCCACCGGCACCCCGTGTATATCGACCACACACGCCTGGTCACCGGTGTCGAAATAGCGCTTCTCGTCAAACACCTGGTAGTTGGGCAAACACTGCTTGGCATACTCGGCGATGACCTCGCCGCGGTGCACCACACCCGCCATGTTGAAGAGCTTGCCGCCGCGCCGCCGCGGGTAGCCGACAACCACGTAAGCGTGGTCGACGCCAGCGCACACCGCGGCCAGCGCCGCGTTCACCCGGCGCTCGACGCTGGCGCGCAGCAGCAGGTCCTCCGGCGGATAGCCGCACAGGGTCAACTCCGGGAACACCAGCACCGGGCCCTCGCTCTCCGCCTCCGCCTGGCGCACCAGGGCGAGCAGCTGTTCGACGTTGGCGTCGAAGTCGCCGACCAGAGTATTGATCTGGGCCATGATGATATCGAAGGCGGGCATGTTACAGGTCCTGTGAACGGGCCGCATATTGTCTTGCAATGCGCCTTCCTAAGCAAAGTCCCGAGCGGGTAAACTAGGCTGATAATAATTCAGAGCACCCTATGTCCCAGCGGCCGGCCCTACTGAACCGACCCTCCCCGCCCATCCAGGAACAGCAGAAGGTCTCCCTGTTCCGCATCTACGTGGTGTACCGCTCGATCCTGTCGATCGTGCTGCTGCTGAGCCCGCTGAGCTCGGAAACCCGCAGGCTGCTGGGCGAGCTGAATCCGGAACTCTACCTGCTGGTGGCCAACGTCTTCCTGGCCACCAATCTGGTGCTGCTGGCGCTGATGCAAACCCGGCTGATCCACGACCGGGTCACCCAGTTCAGCGTGTTCTTCATAGACATCTTCGTTATCACGCTGCTGTCGGATACCAGCGGCGGCATGTCCAGCGGCCTGCCCATCCTGTTGCTGGCCACCGCCGCCGCCAGCGCCGTGGTTATCGACATTGCCAGCATTGCGACGCTGATTGCGGCGCTCAGTGTCATCGCCATCCTGGCCGACACCCTGCGCCTGATCAACGAGGAACACCTCGACTTCGACAGCCTGCTACCCGCCGGCCTGTTGAGCGCCCTGGTGTTCGCCGTCTCACTGCTGATTCAGATGGTGGCGCGCCGGGTGGGCAGGGCCGAAGCCCTGACACGGGATCAGGCGGAAGACCTTTACAACCTGCAGCGGCTCAATGAACAGATCGTGCGCAACCTGCAAACCGGGATTTTGCTGGTCTACGCAGACGGCACGGTGAGGGTGATGAATCAGGCAGCGGCGCGACTGCTAGATCCTCACCGCCCGATGGCGCTGGAGCAGGGCCGCGGCCTGGCTGATCACCACGAACTGCTGGCAAAGCAGTTCCAGGCCTGGCAGGAGTCAGGCACCCACGAGGCCGCGCCCCTGCACATCGCCGACGACGCGCCCCAGATCGTGGCGAGCTTCAGCCCCCTGGAGGATTCCGGCGAAGGTGATGCCCTGGTATTCCTGGAGGACTACACCGCGGTGACCCAGCAGGCCCAGTCGCTGAAGCTGGCCTCCCTGGGCCGGCTGACCGCGAGCATAGCGCACGAGATTCGCAACCCGCTCGGCGCTGTCAGTCATGCCGCCCAGCTGCTGGGCGAATCCGAGCAACTGGCCGTGAATGACCAGGAGTTGGCGGAAATCATCCAGCACCACGCCAAGCGTATGAACAGTGTGATCGAGAACGTGCTGCAGATCAGTCGCCGCCAGCCACCCAACCCCCAGCGGCTGGCGCTCAAGGGTTGGCTGCAGAGTTTCCTCGAGCAGTACCGGCAAACCCGGCGCGAACAGGCCGATATCGAACTGGAGCTGCCCGAGGACTGGCTGGAAGTCACTTTCGATCCCGCCCACCTGGAGCGGGTGTTGGGCAACCTGCTGGATAACGGCCTGCGGCACAGCACGAACGGCGACTGTGGCGGTCGGGTGAGAATCCGGGTCGAGAAAGATCCGGAGGCCCAGCGCTGCGTGGTGGACGTTGTCGACTCGGGCCCGGGCGTGGCCGAGTCGGAGCGGGCAAAATTATTCGAGCCATTTTATACTACGGTCGATAAGGGCACGGGTCTCGGGCTGTATCTCAGCAAGGAACTGTGCGAAATCAATAATGCAACGCTCACCTATCGGCCCACTGCCGCCGGGGATAGCTGCTTCCGCCTCACGGTGTCGCGGCTGTTATGACCCTGTGACTGACAGCGAAGCCGGCGCAGGACAGCGTAGACAGGGGCCATGACCGCCAAGACCGTACTGATAGTTGACGATGAGCCGGATATTCGGCAGCTGCTGGATATCACCCTCAGTCGCATGGGTCTGGAAACCCGCACCGCCGCCGACCTCGCCGAGGCCCGCTCGGCACTCGACGAGGGCGACACCGACCTGTGCCTGACCGACATGAAGTTGCCGGACGGCAACGGCATCAGCCTTGTCGAGCACATAGCGCAGCACCACAGCGACACACCGGTGGCCATGATCACCGCCCACGGCAGCGTGGAAACGGCGATTACCGCCCTCAAGGCCGGCGCCTTCGATTTTATCAGCAAACCCATCGAGCTCGAGCGACTGCGCAGCCTGGTGGTGAATGCGCTGAAGCTCGAACCCGGCAGCGGCGCCGAGGCGCAGGACACCACCCTGATCGGCGAGACACCGGAAATTACCGAACTGCGCGCCCAGGTCAACAAGCTGGCACGCAGCCAGGCGCCGGTGTACATCAGCGGTGAATCCGGCAGCGGCAAAGAAATTGTGGCGCGGCTGATTCACTCCCGGGGCCCTCGCTCCAGCGGGCCCTTCATCCCGGTGAACTGCGGAGCGATTCCCCCGGAACTGATGGAAAGCGAGCTGTTCGGTCACACCAAGGGCAGTTTTACCGGCGCTACCGATGACAAGACCGGCCTGTTCCAGGCTGCCCGCGGCGGCACCCTGTTCCTCGATGAGGTAGCCGACCTGCCCGTGGCCATGCAGGTGAAACTGCTGCGCGCCATCCAGGAAAAGGCCGTCCGGCCGATTGGCGCCTCGGCGGAGGTGGCCACGGACGTGCGGGTGCTGAGCGCCACCCACAAGGACCTGGCCCGAGAGGTGGCGGAGAACCGCTTCCGCAGCGACTTGTACTACCGCATCAACGTGATTGGGCTGCATGTGCCGAGCCTGCGCGAACGCCGCCAGGACATCCCGCTGCTGGCCAACTTCCTGCTGCAGCGGCTCGCCAACGCCTCCGAGGAGCCTGCGCAGCGGCTCTCGGAAGAGGCCATGGAAGCGCTGGTCGCCTACGATTTTCCGGGCAATGTACGGGAGCTGGAAAACATCCTGGAACGCGCCTGCACCCTGTGCAGCGGTGAGCGCATCGAGATGGAGGACCTGCGCCTGTCCCAGGGCATCGAGTTGGATCCCAACCCCGAACCCGTCAGCCACGCCGGCCCGCCGCCGGTGGAAGAGGCCTTCGGCAACCTCGATGACTATCTGGAAAACATCGAGCGCGAAGTGCTGACGCGGGCGCTGGAGCAATCCCGCTGGAACAAGACCGCCGCCGCCAAGCTGCTGGGCATCAGCTTCCGCTCCTTGCGCTACCGGCTCAAGAAGCTGGAACTCGACGATTGACTGTTTGGGTAGCCAGATTGGCGGCTGCCCTGCCCCCGTCCTGACTACACTGTACTCCTGATCCCGGGGCCGTCGCCCCGGCTGTCACTACGCCATCATTCTCCATGAATCGCCAGGGACGGCCACATGGAACGGACGCACCGCTGCAGCGCCAGCGCGGCGAACAGCCGCGGCTATACGCTGCTTGAACTGCTGGTCACCACCGCGGTTTTCTCAAGCCTGGTGCTGGCCAGCCTGGGCATGGGCGACCTGCTGCAGCGCACCCAGCGGGCGCTGGTGGTCAAGGAGTTACAGCAGCTCGTGCAATTTGCCCGGGGCCAGGCGGTTAACCTGCAGCGCGAGGTGGTGCTGTGCGCACTGGATGCCAACCATTCCTGCCAGCGCGACTGGACAGGCCGGCCGGTGGCGGTGTTTGTTGATGATGACCGGGACCGCAAGCTGGGCGATGGCGAGGCCCTGCGGCTGGTGGACTGGCCGGCAGAGCGCGGCCGGCTGGCGTGGCGAGCGTCGCTACGCAGGCCCTACCTGGCCTTCTCCGCTATGGGCGCCACCCATCAGAATGGCAGCTTTATCTTGTGCCATGACAACACTGGCCGGCGCCCCGACGTGGTGCTCACCCTGAACCGGGGCGGCCGGCCCTATTTGAATACTCCAGGGCGCAAGCGCTGCCCGCTGGCACAGGGGGAGTAGCGAAAGAGTGTTAGTCCGCATCCAGCGGCTTGGCCGGATTCGGGGATTCAAACACCCGATCGAGCTCTCCGTCGTCTCGGACGACGATCACCCAGTAGCGACCCACCTGGCTTGCGTGCAGGCGGTAGTAATAGCTGTCATCTCGATACAGTCGGCGTATCGCCTGAGTCACATAGGCGCCCGGCTTCGCTTCGCGCGCCGTTGCCATGACCCGCTCGGGGACCTGATTCACGGCCACCATGACCTCGATGGGCTCTCCTTCGCCCTCATCGCCACCGCCCTGCGCCCACAGCGCCGCGGGCATCAGCAGCAGGGCCAGCAGCAGGGTCTGAATTGTCTTCATGTTACACTCCTCCGCCCGCACAGCGGGCCGGCTCATTTAGCGTTCCAGGTATTCTCGGTGGACGCCCAGGTGCCATCGGCATTCTGATCCCAGAAGCGCTGGCCCAGGTTGTTGATGCGCAGTGCACCGTCACCTGTCTGCGCCCCGACCGGCGTGGCTTGCAGGGTAAACGCATTGGCGGTGGCGGCCTGGATTGTCAGGTTGTACAGGGCATCACCGTCGATGGGACACTGGGCCGGGTGCAGGGTGGATGCCGGCACACCGGTATCAGCGTTGCCGTCGGCCGCACCCAGATAGGTGTAATTCACCGCCCGGTACTTCTCCATGGCCTGGGCAAAGCCGAGCATCACACCCATGCAATCGGAGCGACGGCTGCGAGTCACCTGGCTGTTATAGTTGGGCAGGGCTACCGCCATGAGAATGCCCAGTACCACCAGGGCGACCAGCATCTCGATGAGTGTGAAGCCCCCTTCTCGCTGCGCCGCCTGGCGCTGTCCACTATTTACTCGCATTTGTATCCACCTGCATTCTCTGGGTCCTGTGTCAGTCACCGCGGGCTATCAGTCCTTGCGCCAGAAGGTTTTGTAGACGCGGTCTTCAGTCAGCAGCTCTGACGGCGGCTGTTCCGGACCTACATACATATCACATCCAGCACCGGTACAGATAATCACCGGCTCGTCGATGATGCTTGTAGTCTTCAGCTCCGCCCCGCGATCAGCCTCGGTGAGGCCGTCCACGTCGTCCCAGTCGTTGAGCGGGGCAGCATCCAGCAGGTTGATCTGGTACACCCGGGTGACGCCGGCCGCCGGGATACAACGGCTGGCCTCCTGGGTCGGGTTCGGTTCGTAGCTGGTGAACGTCACCGCATTGTTGAAGATCAAGGGTGTGCTGAGAATCTTCTCACCGGCGTTCGGGGTGTTGAAGTAGTAGCCCTGGGCCGCATCCAGCAGTGCCACGGCGCCGTCCACACCCTCACCCACGTCGTTGTTGGTAGCGTCGTACAAGTTGTCATGAGTCAGCTTGACGTAGGTGGTGGGGATGGTAAACACGTCATCCTGCAGCAACATATAGAAGCGGTCGTCGGTGCCAATTGACAGCGGGCCGGCCTGGAAGCCGGAGCCGATAGTCACCGCCAGCTTCTGTACGCCGTTCTTGATCACCAGGGCCACATCCGGACTGTGGTAGAAGCGGCGGTTGTTAGCCATGGTGTTGGCACCGCCGGCAACGCCGAGGTCAGCAATCACACCGCCGGTGATCAAGTCGTCTATCTTGGCACCGTTGGTGATGTCGAAACGCCATACCTGGCCACCGGCATCACCCACAAAGATCATGTTGTCGGTACCGGAGCTGGTGATATCCACCACCGCCAGGTCGCCCGGGAGCGAGTACAACATGTCGTTGAAGTCTTCGGTGTAGGTGACGCCGTCACCACCACTCCAGATGAGCGCACCGGTCACGGCATCGACAATGTAGATAGCGCGGCCCAAGTCGTCGGTTACCCGGGTATCGGTGGCATCCTGGTCGGCGTCGTAGCCACCGGTGAAGTAGATCACGTCCCGCACGACGCCGTCGATGTCAATAGCGCCGCGCACCGGGCGGGACCAGGTCTGGCCCAGCTCGACAAAGTCGCCGGTGCCGCCCTCAATGGTCCACAGCACTTCAGGTTTGGAGCGATCAGTCACGTCGAGGGCGTAATAGTTGCGGCCGCCGCGGCGTTGCCCGAAGTAGAGCCGCACGAACTCGCCGTCACCGGAGATCTCGCCGTTGCCGTTCGCGTCGTTCACCCAGGCCGTCACGCTGCCGTCGATCCCGTAGACGTGGGACTGATTGGTGCTGGCCTCACGCAGGATCCCCTGTGTGTCGAGCGTGTCTTCGGGAATGAAGGCAAATTGCTCAACACCGGTTGCCGCATTGATCGCATGCAGGAAGCCGGAGTTGCTGCCGAAGAATACCGTGATGTCCGGGTCCACCTCGGTGCCGCCGTAGGTGACCGCCACCGGCTTGGAGTGCAGCGGGTCGCCGACGATGTAGCGGTTCTCATTGGTCACGCTATTGCCGTCCTCATCGTCGACGTCCCTACCCATCACCCACTCGATGTGCGATGCGAACTCAGCGTCGGTCATGGTGCCGGCATCAAACATGGCCTTGGTCAGGTTGGTATTGTCCGCCGCCAGCTTGTTAACCGGGTTGGAGAGAACTTTACTGGTTGAGCCGGCGTAGTAGGTATACAGCTTGCGAAGGTTGTACGCCGGGATCTCCCCGTTGGCGCCGCTTACCTCGACTTCGGCACCGTCGGTCAGGCCGCCCCAGGCACTGACGGCATTGTCGCTGAAGAAACCGGTGGCCGGGTTGATGGCAGGCGCACCTGCTGTGGACGAATAGTCAAGAATCGTATTGTCATCGCCGCCGAGGCGGTACTTCTTCAGGTTGCCGGGCCAGTTCGGGGTCTCTTCCGGGCGGAACACCGCAAAGTAAATCTCGCTGCGGTGATTCAGGCGGTTGAACTGGTTGATCGCGGCCACCGGCGCGACGAAAGTACTGTTGACCTTCAGCACGTCGGTAAGAATGTCCTGGATCTCCGCCACCAGGTCGGAAGCCTGTTTCGCCTCCTTGTACTGGCCGCCACCGGCTGCTGCCACATCGGCCAGCCACTGGCTGGAGAAGTTAAAGCCGATGGTATGGGTGCGAACAATCTGTTCTTCCTTGAGATCTGACTGATCGGTGGTGTACAGATAATTCACCAGTTCCTTCACGCAGACCTCGGAATCGTTAACACCTGTGCCGTCGCATTCTTTGCCGGTAAAGGCCTTGATCTTATCCTTGGAGTGCGGACGGTTGGCCGAACCATCCGTCAGCAGGACGATATGGCTTTCCTTCTGGCACCAGTCGATGATCGGTGAACTGTAGGTGGGTTTCTTGCCACCCAGCGCATCCAGGGTTTCATTCTTGCAGTCGCTGTCGCCGAGATCATCGGCCGAACAACCAGTCGGATAGTTATTCTTATAACTGTTGTCCACCAGCGATCCGTTGACGGATACCCGGGTGTACCGGTGCGGGCCGCCATCGTTGGGGCCGCCGCGATAGGCGCCATAGTCGACTTCTCCGCCGGTGAAGTAGAGGGCCGCCTCGTACAGGGTATCCTGGATCGGCGTGTAACCCTCGGTATTCAACTGGTCTACCTCCTCGAGAATCTCCTGGCGCACCAGTCGCACATCCGCCGACTGAGTACCGTCATCCTGGAAGTTGACCACCAGTCGCGGTGCCCGGACGGGGTCCTGATTGTAAGTGTCCGCTCCACGATAGTTGCCCGCGCTGCGGTAGAGACGGAAGGCCATGGCGTTGCCCAACACCCATCCACCGCGGTCGACCACGCTTTGCACCAGGCTGCCAACGTCGATGCTGCGGTGCGTCTGTTTATCGACCCAGTTCTCGGTAATGTCCCAGGTCAGGGCAGTGCTCCAGGTGCGGCTGTCGACGGTACCGTTGCTGCTGGTGAACTCTTCCGCGTTGTCGGTCTGCTGGATCTCGATCTTCGCCGTCGTGTTGCTGCTGTAGTCATCTTTCGAGACGAACTCCAGGTAGGCCGATTGGATCTTGGCACTCTTAGGCAGGTTAAGTCCGGGGAAGCGCAGGCCAATATTCCGGCCGCTCTGGAAGTCCAGATCGTCAGAGCTGGTCCAGACGTTGCTGCCCTCTTCCTCGACATCGTCGTCGGAGTCGGTAATCTGCACACTCAGGGTGGCCTTGGCGCAGGAATTGCCCGGGGTGATGGTTGCGGAGTCGTAGGACACCCGCAACACAGGCTGCAGGCCATTGCCGGCATCCCTCGCCCAGGCAGTGCGCAAACCGCTGCCGTAGAGCGCAAAAGCCATCGGGTTGCCGCCACACCAATCCGCCTGGTTGACAATTTCCTGTACCACTCCTTTGAGGTCAGGTGTGGTCTGGATCTCGTCGTTGCTGTCCCAGACCGGAACATTTTTCCACGCCACAGACGCCGAGGTGTAGGATCGTGTGGATATCTTGTTGGTGTCGCTATAAGGCAGCGCACTCGGAGCCTTCTCGCCGTAGATCTCCAGATCGGTTACCTCCGTCGAGTTAGTCTGGGCGACCACGAAGTCGATGTAGGCGTTGGTAACTGTTACGCCGCGCGGCACATCCACGTCGCTGAACCGCAGGCCGGTCATCGTATCCCGTTCGGTGGGCGGCGTGCCGACATAGTATTCAACGGTGAGCTGTGGTGCGAAGCCGCCGCTCTTGTTCGAAGACTCCATCACGTGGGTCGCGACCGGCGACGCCGACGAACGACGCTCGAAGATAAACGTCATGTCGGAGAGAGCGGTGCCATCGCCTTTCCAGTCCGGGTGCTCGATGATGTCCTGCACGATTCCGGTCAGGCTGGGTGTGACGACAAACTCAGCACCAGCGGGGTCGGTCAGGTCCCAATTGACCTGGGCGGCTGTGCGGTCCCGTTTGGTGATTTCATACTGGGCCTCACCGTCGAACTCTACCGACGGGCCGTACTCACCCGTGACTTTCAGCTCTGCTGTACCGCCGGTGCTGGACTCGTCGACTCTGAAGGTAATGAAGGCATTGGTGATGGTCGCGCCGTCAGGCACAGCCGCACCCTCGAACCGCAGGCCGATGGCCTGCAGGCGGCTGCTGCTGCCATTTTCATGATAGAACTCCAGGTCGCTGCTGCCCGTACTGACGTAGTCGCCGCCACTGGACCATCCGACACGTTCCTCCGCGTCATCACGTCCATTGGTAATCGACTGCACATAGACATCGGCGGCGCCCACCTGGGTGCGCACCATGTTCAGGCGCTCACCATCAATAATCATCTGCCCTGTGACAACGGCAATTACGTCGTCGATGGTGGTGTAGGACGCACTGCCGACCACCTGCTGGGCGTCATCGTCACTGTTGACCACGGTAGCCGTGGTGTTGACGATACCGGTAACTTTGTTCACGTTGCGGTCGAGGTTGTCCACCTGGTAGATCACCGGGCCGCCGGGGTTGCTGAAGCGCATCAGGCCGACGTTGACGTTGTTGAGGCTGTTGAGGAGGATGTGCAGGGCGTCCTGCACATTCTGCATGCGGGTCTTACCAGTGCCGCTGACGGTGTTGCTCATGGAGCCCGAGGTATCCACCACCAGCAACAGGTTGGGGGCAACGCCGCCACTGCCGGTATCGCCGAAGAAGATCTCGGTGTCGTCAGCCCAGACCGGCGCCACCGCCACCAGGCCGGACAGGAAGGCCGCGGCAAAACGCCGCCCCTCCCGCGCCAGCCGCGGGGCGTAGGTATCGTTCCAACTGCGGCTGATGCGAGCCAGCACGGTCGATGTTACTTGTTTCATAGCAGAATCCTCCGAGTATCCCCGACACTCAGTTCGCTTTGGGTTGTAATATGTAGAAGCCCTGGGTGTGCTGGCTGCGGATGTTGGTATTGTTTCTTCCCGCCGTGCCGACGATGGTGTAGTAGATCGTCGCCATGGAGGAGCCGCTGTCACCCTTCTTGGCGCTGAAGCCCGGCGTGATAAAGTCGCCCAGGTAGGCCACCTGTACACTCGCGCTCAGCTTAGGGTCTGTAAACGTGTAGCCCTTGGTGGGCCAGGCAGAATTACTGAGACCGGCGATGTAAGAGTCACTGATCAGGACCTCGTCATCCAGGGCGCGCTCGATGCCAGTCTCGGCGGTCTGAAAAGTCAGTTCCTTGAGCTCCCGGGCAGTAGCCATCTTGGACTCCAGGTTGCTGGTCTCCATGGTGGAGAAACCCACGAAGGTGGTGACCAGCAGCATGATAAGGGCCACGATCAGTACCGCGCCGCGCTGGTTTGACTGTCTGTTGAGTTGCCGTTTCATAAGCGCCTCGTCACTCTCAATTCTGTGAAGCTCAAATCTGTGAAGCCACTAGTTCTTTAACAAAACCGTGGTCTGGAAAACCCGACGCAGCGTCAGGTCACCATTGTGTGTATAGGTGGTGCCAGTGCTGCCAATCTGCTGATCACCCACCTGATAGACACGCGTGTCAGGGGCATCCAGCACCGGCTCAAAACTCTGCATCAGCAGAGCCACGCGCATGCTGACGATGTCGCCTGACGCGATATCCAGCGAGCCGTTGTTGGCGGGCACATAGCGCAGCTGGCCGGCGCCGACATCCTCGCCGTACAGGATCTGCAGGTACTCGACACCTTCCACCATCTCAAGCGGTGCGTTGTTGGTCAGGCGGAACAGCGCGTTGACCGGGATATTGGCGGCGGTGCGACGCCGCCCGGTATCGGCGACGTACCAGACTTTTTCGAAGGTCTGCATCAGTTCGGTACCCGCCGGGAAGCCAGAGCCCAGGCTGTTGGCCGTGTTACCCGACAGGTCGAACTCGAAGGACGTCGCGCTGCCGTCACAGGCCGGCGTGTTCGTCACCCGGAACAGCACCGCGTTGGTGCAGGAGGCGATGATCACCGTCTCGGACTGGGTAATACACTCCAAATTGCTGGAGATCGGCACCGAGGTGCTGGCACCGCCCACGTCGGCGGCCGTGGTCACGTTCAGCGGCCGGCCGTGAGCCAGGTAGACTACGTCGCTACCCAGCCGGGCGTTGGCGCCAACGGTGGCATTGAGAGCGGCGGGCAGCGCGGGCTCGAAGCCCAACGCCACGCGTTCGAAACCGGCGAGCGGCGTCCAGGTGACGCCGCTGGCGATCGGTGTGATAAACCGTTCCCGGCTGCCGCAGCCGATGTAATAGGCGTCGCGCAGGTCAGACACCAACAGGTCCAGCGCAATGCGCCCGTTCTCCTGCAGACGGGCCAGAGAAGTCTCGATCTGCGAAGAGTCCTTGTTGGCCAGGAACACATTGATCACGCCGGTGATCAGGAATGCGCCCAGCGCCATGGCCACCATCAGTTCGACCAGGGTCATGCCGGCTTGTGAGCACTTGGCTTTCATCACTCTCATGCCGTCATTCCTCAAAACAGGTCTGCCGTGTAACTGACGCTACGAGTCACCGTTTCACGGGTCAGATTCCCTTCCAGGTCGTAATCCCGGTCGTCCCAGGACACCGTGACGGTGAACGTATTGTCGGTACCGCGCCGGACCACGCCGGTGCCATTCAGCAACACCGGTCGATAGTTCGCCACGCCTTCGATATTGGTGAAGTGCTGCACCCACTCGCGCACGTCCTCGATACCCATCTGCTGGGGTGTGCAACCCACATTGCCGGCCTTGCAGCCCGGCGATGCAGGGATAGCCCCCACGCTGCCGCTATCCACGTCGTCATAGACGCTCGTACTCCTGTAGCCGCGCTGGTTGGCACGGATACGGTCGAGCATATCCTGGGCCAGGAACGTTGCCTGCGAGCGCATATAGGCGCTCTGATTGGTCTGGAAACTCACCATCTGCATGGCGGCAATACCCAGCAGGCCCACCGTTAACACCAGCGTGGATACCAGCACTTCAATCAGGGTGAAGCCCTGCTGGCGACTATTGGCACGCGTGCTTACGGACATGAGCTCACCTCCGAGGCATCATCAATATTCACAAAGCCGTCGGCGTTCTCGTCCACTGCCAGGCGGGCCTGACCGGAAAGGTTCAACACCAGGGCCATGGCACCTGCCGCGTCGCCGTCGCAGACCACGATAGAGCCGCGAGATTCGGCAAAGCCGTCCTGGTTGAACGCGATCTTGCCCGCATCGGCAACGCCGTTGATCGTAAAATTGCGGGTCCGAACCGTCAGGCTGCCGCCGGCCTCGTGCCCCACTCGAATCAGCGGTTCCCCGCCGTTCAGGGTGAAGTCGTCTTCCGTACCGCCGCCGCTGCCGTCGTCGGCAAAGATGATCCAGCCGTTCTCCCAATTGTTGCTGTTGCAAGTCGCCTGGTCGGTGCTACCGCAGGCGACGACCGTCACAGTCTGGCCCACTGCCTCACTGCGCGCGGTAGACAACATGCCGAACATGTTGCCGACGGCCGACTGCTGGCGATTGCGATTGATGGTGTCGATGAAACCCGGCCCCACCAATGTGCCGAGCAAGGCAATCACCAGCATCGTGACCAGCATCTCCAGCAGCGTGTAACCCGCACTGTTGCCGCGACAACCACAGACACCGGAGAAGACCGGGCGGCGGACGCGAGTATGGCTCTGTCTGTAAATGGCGTTCGACAAGGGTTTTCCCCTATCGTGAAATTCCCGTGCAGGATAGCAATCAGTGGCCAAATGCAAGCCGAAACGCCGATGAACGGCCTTATCGAGGGATAAACGGCAGGGAAAATGCCAAAAATGTGACCTCGTTCCACCCCACCAGCCCACGGGAAGGGGGTAGGGGGGTTAGCGCCGGGAGGCGCCTAGTCGACCTCGCGGGCGGGAATGCGCAGCTCCCGGGGCATGGAAAAGGTAATATTTTCAGGCGTGCCGTCGAGCTCCACCGGAGCCTTGGCGCCGTGCCTTTCCAGAGCCTGTACCACCTGCTGTACCAGGATTTCCGGGGCCGAGGCGCCGGCGGTCACGCCGACGCGCTGCTTGCCCGCCAGCCAGGCCGGATCGATGGCGTCGGCGTTGTCGATCAGGTAGCCCTCGGCACCCATACGCTGGGCCAGTTCCCGCAGGCGGTTGGAATTGGAGCTGTTGGGGGAGCCCACCACCAGCACCAGGTCGCAGTCCTCAGCGAGATCTTTGACCGCGTCCTGGCGATTCTGCGTGGCATAGCAGATATCGTCCTTGCGGGGCCCGTGAATGGCCGGGAAACGTTCGCGAAGCACCTCGATCACCCGCGCGGTATCGTCCATGGACAGGGTGGTCTGGGTGACGTAGCAGAGGCGCTGCGGGTCACGCACCTCCAGGCTCGCCGCCTGTTCCTCGTCTTCCACCAGGTAGATGGTGCCGCCTGCGGCGTCATCGTACTGGCCCATGGTGCCCTCCACTTCGGGGTGGTCGCGGTGGCCGATCAGCACGCATTCCCTGCCCTCCCGGGAGTAGCGCACCACTTCCATATGCACCTTGGTGACCAGTGGGCAGGTCGCGTCAAACACCTTCAGGCCGCGGCGTTCGGCCTCGTTGCGCACCGCCTGGGAGACCCCGTGGGCGCTGAAGATCACGGTATTGTCGTCGGGAATCTCGTGCAACTCGTCCACGAAGATGGCGCCGCGCTGGCGCAACCCGTCGACCACGAACTTGTTGTGCACCACCTCGTGACGCACGTAGATGGGCGCCCCGAACACGTCCAGGGCACGATCGACTATGGCGATGGCACGATCCACGCCGGCGCAGAAGCCGCGCGGGTTGGCGAGCAGGATTTCTGGGCTGGCCGGGTCGTTCATAGATGCGGAGTACCTCTGAGAGCTTGGGGCCGCTAGTGGAGTTCGGCGGCCTCTACCCGGTGGATGAGTACGTCAAACAGGATAGTACGCCCTGCCAGCGGATGGTTGAAGTCCACCGTGACCTGCTCGTCGTCCACCGCCACCACCAGCCCCGGCACCTCGCCGCCGGCAGCGTCCGCAAAGTAGAACAACAGGCCGATTTCCGGCTCGCCGTCGTCCTCGAAATGCTCGCGGGGCACCTGCTGGACGTTGTTGTCATTGGGCATGCCGAAGGCGTTTTCGGGGTCCACGCTGAAGATATGGCGCTCGCCCGGGGCCATGCCAAACAGGAGCTTCTCGAAACCCGGCAGCAGACTGCCGTCGCCGACCACGAAATCCACCGGGTCGCCGCTGAAATTGGAGTCGATTTCTGAACCGTCTTCCAGACTCAGGGCGAAGTTCAGGAACACCCGGGTGCCCTCGCTGACTGTAACGCTTGTCTGTTCCATAAACCTTTCGTGTCTACCACTTCCCGTAAATGCAATCTTTTCAAACACTTACGAACTAGTGAATGCCTACTCTTTTGCCGCCCTGGATTGCAGGATGGCGTCCAGGATCATCAGTGCCGCACCCACCGTCACCGCGCTGTCGGCGGCATTGAAGGTGGGAAAGTACCAGCCCTGGTAGTGCACCGAGATAAAGTCGACCACGTGTCCATATTGCAGCCGGTCCCACAGGTTGCCGATTGCGCCGCCCAGGATCAGGCTCAGGCTGGTCGCCAGCAGCTTGTCGTCCCGGTTGAGCCTCGCCAGCCATACGGCGATAACCACGCTGGCCACCAGCGCCACAGCGCTGAAAAACCAACGCTGCCAGCCGCCGGCGTCGCTGAGGAAGCTGAACGCGGCCCCCTCATTGTACTGCAAGGTCAGGTTCAGCACCGGCAGCAGGGCGACCGGGCGGCCGTAGTCCAGGTGCGCCAGGGCCAGGGCCTTGGTCCACTGGTCTATTCCCACCACCAGTAGCGCCAAGGCAAACCAGCCGCCCAGCCACAGGAAAGTGTGCCGATCAGGCAAAGCGGCGCTGCTCCCCCTCACCATCGATATTCAGCACGCAGCGCCCGCACAGGGTGGGATGCTTGCTGAACGCGCCCACGTCAGCCCGGCGGTGATAGCAGCGCGCGCACTTCTCGTGCTCGCTGGGCTGCACCTGCAGGGCCAGTCCCGCCACCTCGGTAGCGGCGGCATCCGCCGGCGCCTCCGCCAGGGGCAGCACCTCGGCTGCCGAGGTAATCAGCACGAAGCGCAATTCCTCACCGAGCTTTGCCAGCGTGGCGGCCAGCTCATCCCCACAGTACAGTGTCACTTCCGCGTCCAACCCGCCGCGCAGGGCGCCGCGACTGCGCTGGTTCTCCAGCTCACGGTTTACTGCGTCGCGCACGGCGATCAGCGTTTCCCAGTAGCCCTCGCCCAGCTCGCTATCAGGAGCACCCGGGGTAAAGCCCTGGAACCATTCCACCAGGAACACCGAGGCCTCGCGCTCGCCGGGCAAGTTTTCCCAGATCTCCTCGGCGGTAAAGCTGAGGATGGGCGCAATCCAGCGCACCAGCGCCTCGGCCACCTGGTACAGGGCGGTCTGGGCCGAGCGCCGCGCCAGGCTGTCGGGCTGGGTGGTATATAGACGGTCCTTGAGGATGTCCAGGTAGAAGCCACCGAGGTCGGTCACACAATAATTGTGCAGCTTCTGGTAGATCACGTGGAACTGATAGTCGTCGTAGGCGGCAATGATTTCCTGCTGCAGCTCGATGCTGCGGCCGATCATCCAGGCGTCCAGGGCCAGCAGGTTTTCCGGCTGGACGCTGTCGCGGGCGGGATCGAAACCGTTCAGGTTGGACAGCAGGAAGCGCGCGGTGTTACGAATGCGGCGGTAGGAATCCGATGTGCGCTTGATGATCTCGTCGGACCAGGCCAATTCGCCCCGGTAATCGGTGGCGGCCACCCACAGGCGCACGATGTCGGCACCCAGGTCGTTGAGCGCCTTACGAGCCGACACCACATTACCCAGCGACTTGGACATCTTGCGGCCCTCGCCGTCCACGGTGAAGCCGTGGGTCAGCAAGGCCCTGT
>JANQGK010000023.1 GCA_028277365.1 Halieaceae bacterium
CCCCGTGGCACAGGCAGGCTGAACGCCCCAGGGGAAACTGGGGTCAGAGTCACTTTTCCAAAGGAAAAGTGACTCTGACCCCAATCTAAGCATCCGTTATACTCCGACCCCGTGGAAACCTCACAGCGCTTCGCCCAGACCATCCTCAACGGGTTCGAGTCTTACTTCGCCGACTTCCAGAACATTACGCTGGCGGCCACGCCGCGTTTTGAAAATGCCGACTGGCAGGAAGTGCACGCCGCCTCCCGGCGCCGTATCGACCTGTACAAGGAAAAGATCAACAAGGTCATGGATTTTGTGCGGATCATTGCCGGCGACAGTCTCAACGACCTCGGTTTCTGGACCGAGGCAAAGGCGCACTACGCCCGGCTGATCCAGGGCCACAATAACTTCGAGATTGCGGAGACCTTTTTTAACTCCGTTTACTGCAAGGCTCACCAGCACCGCCGCATCCGCAACGACTACGCGTTTGTGTTTTCCTCGCAGGGTGATATGCCGCCGGTCAGCGAGGCGCGCATCCTGCGCAACTACCGAGCCTGGGATGGCCTCGAGAACATGTTCGCGCGCATTCTCGAAGACTATGCCTTTAACATCCCCTGGGAAGACAAGGAGCGAGACGCCAACCTGATCGCCGCGGCGCTGCGTGAAAAACTGCTTCCGGAGTTCTCCGCGGACGAGTTCAAGATGCAGGCGCTGACCCTGGAATCGGTGTTTTTCCGCAACAAGGGTGCCTACATCGTCGGTAAACTGCTGGCGGGTCGCGAGTCCATGCCCTTCGTACTGCCGGTGCTGCACACCGAGCGGGGCAGCGCGTTCGTCGACACCATCCTGTTCGGCTCGGACCGGGTGAGCGTGATCTTCAGTTTTACCCGCAGCTACTTTATGGTGGATGCGGAGATTCCCTCCCAGTATGTGCTGTTCCTGCAGAGCCTGATGCCGGCCAAGCCGATCTCGGAAATCTATTCCTGCATGGGCCACTATAAGCACGGCAAAACCTACTTCCACCGCTGTGCCTGGCGCCACATGGACAGCACCACCGACCAGTTCAACCTGGCTCCCGGTATCAAAGGCATGGTGATGAGCGTGTTCACGCTGCCCAGCTACGACTTCGTGTTCAAGATCATCAAGGACAGCTTCACCCCGCCCAAGGACATCACCCGCGAAGAGGTGATGGAGAAGTACGCCATGGTGAAGCGCTCAGACCGCGCCGGGCGCATGGCAGACACCCAGGAATTCAAGAATCTGGCCTTTGCCCGCGACCGTTTCTCCGACGAGTTGATGGAAGAGCTGCGTGCAGTAGCGCCCTCGGTGATCGAGGAGCACGGCAAGGCGCTGGTGATTCGCCACGTATACGTGGAGCGGCGCATGGTGCCACTCAACCTGTACTTACAGGACGCCACCGACGAGCAGGTCTGGGCGGTGATGGACGAATACGGCAACGCCATCAAAGAAATGGCAGCAGCCAATATCTTCCCGGGTGATATGCTGCTCAAGAACTTCGGCGTGACCCGTCACGGCCGGGTGGTGTTCTATGACTACGACGAAATCTGCCCGCTGATGGACTGCAACTTCCGCCGCATTCCGCCGCCCCGTAACGAAGAAGACGAGATGTCGAGCACGCCCTGGTACACGGTGGCGCCTAACGACATTTTCCCGGAGGAATTCCGCCTGTTCTTCAGCGGCAATCAGCGCGCCCGCCAGGCCTTCGACGAGTTGCACAGTGATATCTACGAGGCCTCCTTCTGGCAGGACCTGCAGGAGAACATCGCCAACGGGTTCGTGGCCGATTTCTTTCCCTACCGCCGCAAGATGCGGTTCTCGCGAGAAGAGGAGCCGCTACAGCGCGTTTACAATGGCTAGTATCTACCTAATTCGCCACGGCCAGGCGTCGTTTGGCACGGATGACTACGACCGCCTTTCCGACCTGGGCTGCCGCCAGGCGGAAGTGTTAGGCCACTACTTTGAGCACCGAAGCCTGCATTTCGATGCGGTGTACACCGGTGAGCTGAGCCGCCAGCGCAAAACCGCCGCCATCGCCGTCGGCGGGCGCCTGCCCGCCGATGATCACCGGGTGGACGCCCGCTTCAACGAGATCGACAATGAGGCCCAGCTCGAGGTCATCACCCCTATCCTGCTAGAGCAGCGCCCCGAGCTGAAGGCCTGGTGGGAGAAAGCCAGCAATTCCAGCAAGGACTACCAGAAACTGCTGGAGCAGGTGTTCAACTACTGGGTTGCGCAGGGCGCAGACAGCCCCGGCGGCCTGCAAAGCTGGGCAGATTACGCCCAAGGCGCCCGCGGCGCGCTGGCCGAGGTGATGCGTGAACAGGGTGCCGGTACCAACACGGCAATCTTCACCTCTGGAGGAACGATTGCTACTATCGTCGCCCACGTGCTGGGTGCAGACGACCACGCGACCTACCAGTTCTACGAACCGGTGATCAACTGCTCGGTGACGCACCTTTTGTATAACGCCAATAAAGTGTCGCTGTCTTATTACAATGATCATTCGTTCCTCGATGTCCTCGGGCGCCAGAACGGCGAAGCGCTAATCACCTATCGCTGATGGTTGATATCTACCTGGTCCGCCACGGCGAGGCCGCCGCTAGCTGGGGCGAAGACCCCGACCCCGGCCTTAGCCACCTGGGCCGTCAACAGGCACGCCAGGTGCGCGACGAGCTGGAGCGTTACGAGAACCTGCACATCGTTTCCAGCCCGCTGCTGCGTGCCAAGGAAACGGCGCAGCCGCTGGCTACAGCGCTGCGCAAGGAAGTGCATATCCAGGAAGCGTTCCGGGAAATCCCCTCGCCGGTGGGCATCGAAGACCGCCAGGCCTGGCTGTCAGGTTTCATGCGCCAGGACTGGCAGGAGCAGGGTCCGGACGTACTGTACTGGCGTGAGCGGGCCTGGGATGCACTGTTCGAGCTGGAACGGCACACGGCGATATTCACCCACTTCATGATCATCAACGCCATCTGCTCAAGGCTGATGGAAGCCCCGGAAACCGTGTGCTGTGTGCCTGACAACGGCTCAGTTACCCGCCTCAAGCTCGCCAAAAAAACCCTGGAACTGGTCGAAGTCGGCCGCCAGCAGCAGACCCACGTTTCCTGAAAAAGGGCTCTGACCCCTTTTTTTTTAGATCGGCCTGATCAGCGCTTCCTGGGTGGTCGAGGCCACCAGCCGCCCGTCCTGGGTGTAGAAGGTTCCACGACAGAACCCCCGCGCCGCCATGGCCGCCGGGCTGTCCTGCTGGTACAGCAGCCACTCGTCGACCCGCAGCGGCTGGTGGAACCAGATAGCGTGGTCGAGGCTCGCAAACTGCATGTTGGGCATGCGGGTGGAGTAAGGGTGAGGGTTTAAGGCCACGCCGATCAGCGTCATGTCCGACATGTAGGCCAGCAGGGTCTGGTGCAGCCGGGGGTCGTCGGGCAGCTCGCCGGCGGCCTTGAACCACACCTGGTTCTCCGGCGTGCGGATATCCTCAGCGGGGTTCATCATGTCGCGGCGGTTCACGCTGCGCCGGTCGATGGCGTGGCTGCGTACCATGTTGTTATCGCCGGTTTCCTTCGCCAGCCGCTCCCAGTAAACATGGTCACTTTCCAGGCTCTCCGGGTCCGGCGCGGCCGGCATGTCGAACTGGTGGGCGGGGCCGTTCTCCGCCACCTGGAACGAAATTGAGGTGCTGAAGATGGCGCGGCCGTTTTGCTTGGCCACTACCCGGCGTGTGGTAAAGCTGCGCCCGTTGCGAATCGGGTCCACCTCGTAGACGATCTTGCGGCCGGGGTCCCCGGGGCGCAGGAAGTAGGCGTGCATGGAGTGGGGCATGCGGTCTGCCTCGGCCACCGTGCGCACCGCCGCGTTCATGGCCTGGGCCAGTACCTGACCGCCGAACACCCGCTTCGGCAGGCTGGGGCTCTTGCCGATAAACAGGCAGGTGTCGATTTCCTCTACCTGCAGGTTGCGGAGCAGTCCCTCCAGGTCACTGGTGTCTGACATCGTGAAGCTTCCTTAAACAGTCGGGGCGGCAAGGCCGCAGAAGAAGACCTGGTAATAGTCGGTCGAGGCGGCGTTCACGTCCTCCACCTTGCGCCACACGGGCAGGTCCATGCTGGCGTTCATGGCACCGCTGATCAGCTCCTGGGCCACCTCTACGTTGATGGGGCGCACGCTGCCGTCATTGATGCCATCGCGCATGAACTGTCCGAAGCGATCCCGGGAGGCGTCCGTCAGCGCCAGGATTTCCCTGCGGCGCGGCACCGGCAGGGCGGTGATCGAGTTGTAGCGAATCAGCGGCCCCTCCTCTGAATTCTGCACGTGGAAAGTGCGGCGCAGGGTGAACTCCACCTTGTCCATGCCGGTCTCTAGCGCATCGGCGGCATCGTGGATGCGGCGCGAGATATCCAGCGAGCGGGTGTAGCAGCTGTACAGCAGGTCTTCCTTGTTTTTGATGTGGTAGTAGAAGGCGCCCTTGGTCACATCCAGGGTCTCGGCGATCTCATCGAGGGAGGTGCCGACGAAGCCCTGCTTGTTGAAGAACCAGGTGCCGGTTTTGAAGAAGGCCTCCTGCTTGAGGCGGTTCTGCTCGGCGCGGTCGAAGCTGCCGCCGTTGCCCGACATACTGCCGCTGAAATCGAACTCGCCAAAACTAAAGGGCTGGTTGGCGATGCCGTGGGTGACGATATCGACCGCGTCGTCGACGATCTGGTCGAAATTCGCCATATCCACAGTGCGCAGCCAGTTGAAGGACCACTGCATGGAGCCGATCAGGCTGAGTGTGGCGGCGGTGCTGTCGATATCCCGGATATTGCCCTCGGCGATCCCATCGCGGATGTACTGGCGCAGGCGCAGGAACATGGCGACGTAGCGCTGCTCTACGTCCTGACGGTGCTGGTCCTTGAGGGAGGCAATCTCCAGCAGGGCGGCGCGATGGTCGCGCTTGCCTTCCTGGGCTTCGCGCCAGTCGATGAAGTGGCCGCGCACCATGGCCTGCACCCGGGCGAGGCCCGCGCTGTGGGTGGCCTCAATGCGGTCGAGGCCCGCCATGATGCTGTCCAGCGCCGCCAGGTAGCACTGGTAGATCAGCTCTTCCTTGGTTTTGACGTAGTAGTACAGGCTGGTCTTGGTGAGCCCCAGGCCCTCGGCGATATCCAGCAGGGTGGTGGACCGGGAGCCGCGGCCATTAAACAAGCGTGCCGCCTGGGACAGAATGGCGGCGCGTTTGGCGTCGTGCTGGGCCGTTCGATTGAACGGTGAGCCGGCGTTGCTGGCGGGAGCTGTCTTGTCGTCTTTGGGCACGTTGCTGCTGGTTGAGGCTATCTTGCTTGCCGCCATGGGGCCGATACCGGGTGTTCTAGGGTTTTACCCCAGAGTATGTTTTTCTACCCGGCGATGATACCCCGGCCGGCTTCAGCGGGCCAGCGCTTTAGGCTCCCGAGGGACGGCCGCCGGCTGGCACTGGCTACCGGCGTCCCGAGCCATGACGTCCAGGGGCAAACGGGCGGCGCTTTTATCGATTCGGTCGTCGACCATGTTGTTGTTGATGCCGCGGACCACGCCCGCGACCAGCCGATGGGGTCCGCCACTCAGCGGCACGAATGTTGGCGCCAGGTCACCTCATTGCGGCAGCCGGTCGGCATCGCGCGCCCGATCAATGGTCACCCCACCGGGGACCGATAGCACGGGAGTTTCAACGGGTGCCGGCACACCGAACCAGGAGATTGCCGCGCGCTGGGGAAAGCGCCTGACTACCTCGCCGGTGGAGCGATTCACCCATACGGCATCAAAGCTGCCCCTCGTGGTCATCATGCCGCGCCACATTACAGCGGGATCTTCAAACAGGCCGCGATCGGCATCTGCGTAGGCCTGCAGCGCGATATGCTCCGGAAGCTGCGCCACCACTTCCTCACCATGCACAATGCCCACATAGACCGGAGCGATGACGTGTTCTACAGAGCGATGCTGTCCCTCCCGCTCAGCACTGAGACCCCAGCCCATGTGTATGGTCTGGCCGGAGCGAATGGCGTTCAGCAAGGCCGCCCGCGAGCCGGCAAGGGTTTCGCCGTTGATGCCATTGCGAAACAACAAGGTGGGCAGCGCCTGATTCTCTGTGCACCAGACGATTCGTGCTGCAATGCTGTCAGGCATGGGAGTGCCGTCGCTGAATGAGCCCTGTAGCACGCCAGTGGTACCCAGCAGGCCGCGCCACTCGCCATAAACGCCCGGCAGGGTTATTGCGCCACTCTCGCGGGAGGGTTTCTGGCGGTGGATACCCAGTACCTGGGCATGCACTTCGCCAAGTCGCACCGACAGGAAGGCGGCCTCTGACCAGTGGGCGATGTCCGGCTCGCCGTTGCTGTCGAAGTCCAGCTCCCAACCGACCCGGATGGCGTCGCCACGCTGTATCGCGGCAATCAGCGCCGCCCGACTGCCGTGCAGAGTTTGCCGGTCGAAGCCAGTGGCAAACAGCTTGCCCGGGCAGTCCTGGGCCGCCTGGGACATGGCGCTGGTAAGGAACAGCAGGATAAACAGAAGCAGGGAGGACGTTGGCTGAATTCGGAACATGGCGTTGGCTGTGGAGCTTTTCATTTCGATATGGGCCTGGAAGAGCGGGCGGCAGAAGGCTAGCAAGCAGAGGCGGGCTCGTCGGCCTGTCTGCGGCAGGATGAGGCTATGCTGCGGCGAAAGTATGTCTGATTCCCCTGGCGCCTGGTTTACGCAGGGCGTTTTCCGCATCTCCGACAGGTAGTTCTCTCCCACGGTGAGTTCGGGCGCGTTGCGCCAGGCGACGGTTTTCCAGCCGGGGTGGATACCTCAGCGGGCCAGCGCTTTGACCTCTTCATGCCTGAAGCAGCTCACCAGGTGGTCGTTGACCATGCCGGTGGCCTGCATGTGGGCGTAGACGATGGTGGAACCCACGAAGTTGAAGCCGCGCTTCTTGAGGTCCTTGCTGATGGTGTCGGACAGTGCCGTTGAAGGAGGCACCTCCCGCATGCTGCTCCAGCGGTTCTGGATGGGGCTGCCGTCGACGAAGTTCCACATGTAGTCGGAGAAGCTGCCTTTCTCCTCCTGCACCTTGAGGAAGGCGCGGGCATTCTGGCGGGCGCTGTGCACCTTGAGCCGGTTGCGGATGATGCGCGGGTCCTCAAGCAGCTTGTCGAGCTTGCGGTCGCTGTAGCGGGCAATCTTCTCGGGGTCGAAGCCGTCGAAGAGAGTGCGGTAACCCTCGCGCTTGCGCAGCACGGTAATCCAGGCCAGGCCGGCCTGGGCACCTTCCAGCAACAGGAACTCAAACAGGGTGGCGTCGTCGTACAGCGGTACGCCCCACTCAGCGTCATGGTATTCGACGTACAGCGGGTCGGTACCACACCAGTTACAGCGTTTTGTCATTGCGGTCTCCACTTTAGGCCGGTTGAGTATATTATCTGCGGCCATGACTGCGACCATCCTGTTTGACACTGCCGGCCACGTGGCCCGCCTCACCCTCAACAAGCCCGAGCGCCACAACGCCCTGGGGGCCGATGAGTTGACCTCTATCCAGTCTCACCTGGAAACCCTCGAGCACGACCCCGAGCTGCGGGTGCTGGTGGTAACCGGCACAGAAGGTCTTGTCGGCAGTGCCGGTTAAAGTTGGAG
>JANQGK010000037.1 GCA_028277365.1 Halieaceae bacterium
ACTCACTCAGGGTATAACGGTTCCAACCCGGCCGACAGACCGAACAGGTGTGTAGTCTCACAAGTCCGCCGCCAGCCACGTTGCATGCAGTGCGGGACGGATTGTGGCTCACGTAACCAAAAAATTGGCACATTTGATCCGCATTAAGATTATCCGGTGCGTCGATGCAACCGGTCATCTTGTCCGCATTGGTTGTCATCAGGATGGCGTGTGTCTCCACCGCGAAAACTGCGCTGGCAACCAACGTCAGCAAACACAGCCAACGCCTGGCGGCATGCGACGTGGCTGAACTTGCTTTAACCGGGTTCGTAAGAATCGTGAGAATAGAAAGAAACGGCTGTGCCGCCGGTAGTCTGAACGCGTGCATATGCATGGTGAGATCCCGCTGGTGACCAGTACCACAACGCTCGTGAATTATTCGCGAACGCACTCTGTATCGTCTGCAAGGTCTCACGCACGATTGCCGCGCATACCTCTACAACGACTTTGTAACCAACAGTTGCAGATTGAAATCTGCTGCAGCCGAACTCATCGGAACGCCAGGCACGATCTCCAACAAACTATCGCGTAGTTTCCTGGCGCAGGGTGCTTGAAGCACTTCTCTCCCTGAGCACGTTTTCAGGCTAGCCGAGAAATGTTTCCTGTAAAACCATCGAACCACAGATTGGACGGAAAAGTTGAGATTGATCACATAATCTCGAGAAACCGAAAAGTTACGTAGACACCCTGTGACCGAGTGTTGAGGGGTGCGCCACAAAAACCCCAACAGAGCGTTGACGCTGCCGAAGTGCCTTCCTATTCTTCCGGCATGACATGGAACCACAAAACATCACTTTGCTTCTTGTTCGCCCTGTGCCTTGCAGCCGCGGCGCAGGCGGAACCGCCTACCCTGGTCGTGATTATTGACGACCTGGGCTACGAGCTGGGTGCCGGAGAAGAGGCCGCCGCGCTGCCGGGCAAGGTGAACCTGGCCATCCTGCCGCATACGCCCAATGGGGCAACAATTGCGCGGTTGGGCATGGCCGCGGGCAAAGAAATCATGCTGCACGCGCCTATGAGCAACCTGCGGGAGAAGCCGCTGGGCAAAGGTGGGCTCACCCAGTCCATGCGTGAAGAAGAACTGCGCCGCGTTCTGGCCCGGGGTATCGACAGCACCCCGGGCGTGCGCGGGGTGAACAACCATATGGGCAGCCTGCTCACCAGCCAGACCGAGCCCATGGGCTGGGTGATGGAAGAACTGGCCCGGCGTGGGCTGTACTACGTGGACAGCCGCACAACGGCCCAGACCGTCGCCGCAGACATGGCCGCCCGGCGCGGCGTGCCGAGCCTGTCGCGCAACGTCTTCCTCGATAACGAGATTAGCGCCACCGCGATTCACTTCAAGTTCAAGGAGTTCCTGGCCATTGCGGATAGGGAGGGCATGGCAATTGCTATCGGCCACCCCCATGAAGAAACGCTGGCTTATCTGAAACGGCAGCTACCGCGACTGGAGCGTCGGGGTTACCAGCTCAAGCTGGTGTCGGAAGTGCTGGCGCCGCAATTCGCACAGCTGCAGTCTAAAGCAGCACCGGCCGCCTCCGACTAGCGGACCAAGCTAAAGACGCATCTCGATACCGCGACCGGCCATGTACTCCTTGGCCTGCTGCACAGTGTACTCACCAAAGTGGAATATGCTGGCCGCCAGCACCGCGTCGGCACCACCCTCCAGTACGCCGTCGGCCAGGTGGTCGAGGTCGCCCACCCCGCCTGAGGCAATCACCGGAATGCTCACCGCATCACAGATGGCACGGGTCAGGGCCAGGTCGAAGCCGTCGCGGGTACCATCCCTGTCCATGCTGGTGAGCAGGATCTCACCGGCGCCGTACTCCGCCATGCGCGCCGACCATTCCACCGCATCGATGCCTGTGGGCTTGCGGCCGCCGTGGGTGAAGATTTCCCAGCGCGGGCTGTCGCCCTCCACCTGCTTGGCGTCGATGGCCACAACGATGCACTGGGAGCCGAAGCGCTCCGCGGCCTCGCGCACGAATTCCGGGTTGTGGATGGCCGCGGTGTTGATGGCGACCTTGTCGGCACCGGCGTTCAGCATCACCCGGATATCTTCCACCTTGCGGATGCCGCCGCCCACCGTGAGCGGGATAAAAACTTCAGCGGCGATCGCCTCCACCGTGTGCACGGTGGTGTCGCGCTCCTCATGGCTGGCGGTAATGTCGAGGAAGGTAATCTCGTCGGCGCCCTGCTCGTTGTAGCGGCGGGAGATTTCCACCGGGTCGCCGGCATCGCGGATATCCACGAAGTTCACACCCTTCACTACACGCCCTGCGTCGACGTCCAGGCAGGGGATGATGCGCTTGGCCAGCCCCATCAGGCGGCCACCTCGTCGGACAGGCGCTGGGCCTCTGCCAGGTCCAGGGAGCCTTCATAAATGGCGCGACCGGTAATGGCGCCGACGATGCCTTCGCTGCTCACCGCAGCCAGTGCGCGAATATCCTCAAGGTCGGTAATTCCGCCGGAGGCAATCACCGGAATGCTGGCGGCCCGCGCCATCTCCAGGGTGGCGTCCACGTTCACCCCCTGCATCATGCCGTCGCGGGCGATGTCTGTATAAACAATGGCGCTAACGCCGTCACCCTCAAACTGCCTGGCGAGGTCAGTAGCCTTTACTTCCGAGACCTCGGCCCAGCCGTCGGTGGCCACCAGGCCGGCCTTGGCATCCAGGCCCACAATCACCTTGCCCGGGAAGGCGGCACAGGCTTCCGCCACGAACTCGGGTTCCTTCACCGCCTTGGTGCCGAGAATCACGAAACTCACCCCGGCTTTCACATAATGCTGAATGGTCTCCAGGCTGCGAATGCCACCGCCGATCTGAATAGGCAGCGCAGGATAAGCCTCGGCAATTCGCTCCACCGCCTCGCCGTTGACCGGCTCACCGGCGAAGGCACCGTTCAGGTCCACCAGGTGCAGGCGGCGGGCACCGGCCTCAACCCAGCGGCTGGCCATGGCCAGCGGGTCGTCGGAAAACACGGTGGAGTCTTCCATCAGACCCTGGCGCAGGCGCACACAGGCACCGTCTTTGAGGTCAATGGCAGGTATAACAAGCATCTCTCTAAAGACCCTCTCTAGGGCTGCCCATTCCAGTGGAGGAAGTTACGCAGCAGCTGCAGGCCGGCATCGGCGCTCTTTTCCGGGTGAAACTGCACCGCGAACAGGTTGTCACGGGCAATCGCTGCATCAAAGCCCACGCCGTATTGGCAGCTCCCGGCCACCAGACTGCGGTCGGCGCAGTCCACGTAGTAGCTGTGTACGAAGTAGAAGCGCGCACCGTCCTCAATGCCCTGCCACAGCGGGTGGTCGATGGTCTGCTGCACCTGGTTCCAGCCCATATGGGGCACTTTCAGGCGGCTGCCGTCGGCATCCCGATAATCGTCTCCGAAGAAGCGCACCTCGCCCGACACCAGGTCCAGGCAGTCCACGCCGCCATTCTCTTCGCTGTGGGTCAGCAGCGACTGCATGCCCACGCAAATGCCCAGCACCGGAATATGGCGCTGCTCGAGCACATTGAGCAGCAGTTTGTCGCATTCGAGACGGCGGATTTCAGCCATGCAATCGCGAATAGCGCCCACGCCGGGAAAGATCACCCGGTCGGCTTCACCAATTTGCGTGGGGTCGTGGCTGACCAGCACCCGTTCCGCGCCCACGTGTTTGAGGGCGCTGGCCACGGAGTGCAGGTTGCCCATGCCGTAGTCGATGACGGCGACGGTGCCTGCCATGGTCTAGTCCTACAATACGCCCTTGGTTGAGGGCGTGGTGCCCGCTGCACGGGGGTCCATCGTCAGCGCCATACGCAAGGCGCGGCCGAAGGCCTTAAACACCGTTTCCGCCTGGTGGTGACTGTTGTGGCCGCGCAGGTTATCGACGTGCAGGGTGACCGCGGCGTGGTTCACAAAGCCCTGGAAGAACTCGATGAAGAGGTCCACATCAAAGCCACCGACAGCGGCGCGAGTGAAATCCACGTGGAACTCCAGACCGGGGCGGCCAGAGAAATCGACAACCACCCGCGACAGGGCCTCATCCAGCGGCACGTAGGCGTGGCCGTAGCGGTTGATGCCCTTCTTGTCACCCACGGCCTTGGCCACGGCCTGACCCAGGGTGATGCCGATGTCTTCCACCGTGTGGTGGGCATCGATGTGCAGGTCGCCCTTGGCAGTAATATCGAGGTCGATCAGTCCATGACGCGCTACCTGGTCCACCATGTGCTCCAGGTAGGGAAAGCCGGTATCGAGCCGGCACTCACCGCTGCCGTCGAGGTTCACCGCGACGGTAATCTGCGTTTCCAGCGTGTTGCGCTCGACGCTGGCGCTGCGGCTGTCGGTCATGTGCGTCTCCGAGTCAGGCGCGGAACTTTGGGGTCCCGCTCGAAAGAGCCGCGCATTATAGGCCAAAGCGCGGGCCAATACACCGCCGCCCTCCCCTCAGGATGCCGTACAATACCGGGCCTCACAGGGATGCTTCAGCGTGATATCAGCCAACCGATTCCAGCGCCAGGTACTTGAGTGGTTCGACCGCTTCGGTCGCCACGACCTGCCCTGGCAGCACCCCCGCAGCCCGTACCGCGTGTGGCTGAGCGAGGTGATGCTGCAGCAAACCCAGGTCAAAACCGTAATCCCCTATTTCGAGCGCTTTCTGGAGCGCTTTCCGGACGTTGGAGCCCTGGCCTCCGCCGAAGAAGACGAGGTATTGCACCTGTGGACCGGCCTTGGTTACTACGCCCGCGCCCGCAACCTGCTGAAGTGCGCCTGCGTGGTGGTGGACGAACACGGTGGCGAGTTTCCCCGCTGCGTCGATCAGCTTGAGACCCTGCCCGGCATCGGCCGCAGCACCGCCGGCGCCATCGTCAGCATGGCCTACGGCGAGCCGGCCGCCATCCTGGACGGCAACGTGAAGCGGGTGCTGGCGCGCTTTGCCGCGATTCCCGGCTGGCCTGGGCAGACCGCCGTTCACAAGCAGCTCTGGCAGGTCGCGGAACGCTTCACCCCCGAAACCCGCTGTGCCGACTACACGCAGGCTATGATGGACTTGGGCGCCACGCTTTGTACGCGCAGCAAACCCGCTTGTGAGCTGTGCCCGCTGGCGGACGACTGCGCCGCCCGCGCCGCTGGCACCCAGGCTGACTACCCGGGCAAGAAACCGAAGAAAGCCCTGCCGGTGCGCGCCACCACCATGCTGCTGGTGTGCGCCCCCGACAATGCCGTATGGCTGACCCGGCGTCCCAGCGAGGGGCTTTGGGGCGGTCTGTGGAGTTTTCCCGAAGTAGAAGATGAGGCAGCCGGGCATACCTACTGCCTGGACCTGTTCGGGCGTGAGCCCGCTGCCACCGAGCGCTGGGACCCGCTGCGCCACACTTTCAGCCACTACCACCTCGACATTCAGCCCCTGCGGCTGACCCTGGAAGCGGCGCCCGGCGCCGTCATGGAGGGAGGGCAGCAGCTCTGGTATAACTGGGCCGCACCGGAGGCTGTCGGCCTGGCCGCCCCGGTTTCCCGCCTGATCAAGAAGTTGGAGGAATTATGAGCCGCACGGTGTTATGCCGCCGCTATCAGGAAGAGCTGGAAGGACTCGATGCACCCCCCTACCCGGGCCCCAAAGGCCAGGATATCTTCGAGCACGTGTCGAAGAAGGCCTGGGAAGAGTGGCAGGGCCACCAGACCATGCTGATCAATGAGAAAGGCCTTAATATGATGGACCCGGAGGCCCGCAAGTACCTGGCCGGCGAGATGGACAAGTTCCTGGCCGGCGAGGCCTTTGACCGGGCCGAAGGCTACGTGCCGCCTGAAGATTCGGGCGCTTGACTCAAGGGGGCCCCAGCGGGTTTAATACGCGCCTCTCGCGACCGGCACCTTCTCTCGCCGGGCCCGCAGACCTCGCCCGGGTAGCTCAGTTGGTAGAGCAGTGGATTGAAAATCCTCGTGTCGGTGGTTCGATTCCGCCCCCGGGCACCATTCATTTAATGTCCTAAATAGCCCTGGTAGATCTGTTGGCCAAACAGTTTCCCAGGCGCCTGTTGCGCCCATCCTGAGTAGGCCCTGCAGACCCTTCAGCCTTTTGCTAACGCGATATTGAATTGATAGACAGGCAGCCCGCTGGGCTCATCCTGCATTGAAGATGCAATTAAAAGGTGACGTAACTCTTCGGGCGCCTTGACGATTTCCAGGTCCTGGGCGATTAACGGGTCGCCCTCGAAGTACATTTGCGTGGTCAGCGACTTGTGGCCGGGACAGGACACCTTGAAGTGGATGTGGCGGCAGCGCCAGCCGGAACCGCCCAGGAATGACAGCGGGTAGGCGCCGGGTTTGATGGTCTTGAAACCGTAGCTGCCCTCCCCCGAGGTTTTCATAATGCCCCAGCCCTGGAAGTTGGGGTCCAGCGGCGCGTCGTTGGGATCACGCGGGTGGCTGTAGCGGCCGTGGTGGTTGGCCTGCCAGATATCCACCACCGCGCCGGGCAGCACCTCACCGTCGCTGGATCGCACCACGCCGCGCACCAGAATCTGCTCACCAGTGGCAGTTTCTGCGTGCCCATCGAGCCGGGTGAGATCGACGTCCTTTTCGGCGTCGGGATCGATGGGATAAAAAGGCCCCTCGACCTGACGCGGGGTGATCAGCTTCGATATAGCGCTGGCCGGGGCCGCGGCGCCCGCCGCCAGCAGGATGCCCAACCCCTGGTTCAGAGAACGCCGGCTGAGCTGCCGTTGTTTGCTGGTTCGCTTCATAATCTGCCTTCTCATCGTGAAAGCTACTGCTCAAAGCTTTTGTCAAGAGTATGGCATCGATGTGTCGTCGTCTTACCCCTTTTTACCTTGATGCTTTCAGCAGTGCATTCTCATTACAACGAAAGGACTTTTTATATACTGGCGTCAGCGTGAGATATGTGCTTTAAACCTCTTAGTCGCAGCGGATTGCGTTTATTTGACGGCTTTTGGCCGCCACAAGCTCTGGAGGGACCCTATGAACTCCATGTCTCCGTCACGGATTCTTCGTCTCGGACGAGTCTGTACCCTTGCCCTCCTCGCTGTCCTTACCGCTACCGGCTGTCGGCATCAAGCCGCCAACCCCGACGGGCCCAACCTCACCTGGGACGGCCCAAAGATTTATGCTCCGCCGTCGGTCCCGCTAACAGTCAGCGGGCTCGGCCTGAATGGCACGGTCGACCAGTTGCCGGGACCAGCCCCAATGCCGGTCACGATCTCGCGCGTTATCACAAATACGGGCAATCAGCCCGTCCCCGCTGGCTACGAGGTCAACGAGACCGTAGAACTGATGCAGTTTGTGGCGATTGCCGGATCAGCCGGTTTTGTACCCAACGCGTCCGTACCGCCCATCACTAATCAAACCGTGCTGGGCTCCGCACTGGCGCCCGGCGACAGTTTGGCGGTGTCGTTCACATTCACCGTCCCAAGCTGCGGCATGTATCGGGAAACGCTGACGGTCGACGATAGCGGTATCGTGGCCGAGACAAATGAGGGGGACAATGTAGGTACGCATTTCTTCGGCGTCGCTAGCACAATGGCGATGAACATCACTGTCGTGCCAAGAACCTTCAGCCTGTGGCACGAAGTCGCAGGCGGGCCGACAGGTCCACCACCTGGCATTGTTGCCGCGCCAGCTTTTCCGGCTACAACGGCGACGTTTACGATTACCGCAACCGCGCCAGGCACTGCGTTTCATTACAACTATCGCCAGGCACCGGTTAACGGGGTGCATGGCGCCGTCTCCGTGTTGACGGGGCCAGCACCGGTGTTGCCCCCGGCGCCCGCGGTAACAGGTCCAATCGTCATCAACCACCGGGTATCGCCCGTTGGCCATAATGTGCCATCAGTCGATATCCTGACCGACCTGGGGTGGGAGCGCTTTGTGCCTAAAGTAACGGCTATCTCGTCTGATGGTTGCGTCATTCGACAGCAGACCGCACAGGTTGGAGTCGCTCATCCGTAAAAGGTTTTTTAGCCCCCTTTTACTTTTATAGAGCCCCGTTTACCACCCGCACTGCCGGCCCTGGTTCTGCTCGTCCAACCACGTCTTCAGCGGCGCGAAGTAATCCACCACGGCCGAAGCATCCAGCTCGCGCTGGCCGGTCATGGCTTCCATGGCATCCTGCCAGGGGCGGCTGGCGCCCATGGCCATCATACCTGCCAGGCGCCGGCCGGCCTC
>JANQGK010000174.1 GCA_028277365.1 Halieaceae bacterium
CTGGAATCCCCGCACCCAGTCCGAGGCCTGGCGCGTAGAGCACAACGGCCCCTGGAACGGCGGTACCCTGGCCACCGCCGGCAACCTGGTCTTCCAGGGCACGGCGGACGGTAAGTTTGCGGCCTTCCGCGCAGATACCGGCGAGCGCCTGTGGGACTTCGCCACCCAGACCGGCGTGGTCGCTGCACCCATGACCTATGAGATCGACGGCGAGCAGTACGTGTCAGTCGCTGCCGGCTGGGGTGGCGCCTACGCCCTGGTGTTTGGCGAATACGTGCAAGCCGAAAGTATGCCTAACGTCAGCCGCGTGCTGACCTTTAAGCTGGGCGCGGATGGCCAGCTGCCGGATGTGGACTGGACGCCCAACGTGGTGTTCAACCCACCGCCCCGCACCGCCAGCTCCGAAGCAGAAGAGGCCGGTTTCGCCCTCTACCAGGACACCTGCATGGGCTGTCACGGTCTCAACGCTGTCTCGGGCCTGCTGGTGCCGGACCTGCGCGGCTCCGGTTTGATTCACGATGCCGACAGCTGGGACCAGGTAGTGCGGGAGGGCATTCTCGCCAAGCGCGGCATGGCCAGCTTCGCCGACTACCTCGACCGCGAGCAGAGCGAGGCGATCCGCGCCTACATCATCCGCGAGGCACACCGCGGCAAGGAACTGATGGAGGCACGCGCCTCGCGCTAACCCGGCAGGGCGCCCATATGCTGACCGCCGGACAGGTCGACGACCGAGCCGTTCACGAATCCCGAGCGCTCGCCATCGGCCAGCCACAGCACCGCTTCCGCCAGGTCTTGCACGGTACCCATCCGCCCGGCGGGGATCTGCGCGGTGAATGCATCGACAAGGCCGGGCATCTGCAGCAGCTCTGATGTCATATCGGTCTCGATCAGGCCGGCGGCGATGGAGTTGAAGCGCACCTTCTGTTCGGCGTATTCGCAGGCTGCCACCTTGATTGCGTAGTCGATACCGGCGCGGGCGCCGGCATACACCGAGTAGCCCTTGCCGGGCAGGCGCGCGGTCAGGGATGACACGGTGATGACGGAACCGCCATTGGGCATGGCCGCCGCGGCGTGCTTGAAGAACAGCAGCGCGCCAGTGAAACTGATCTCCAGAGTCGGCGTGATGGCGTCGCGCGTCAGCTGGGCAATCGGTGCGTGGGCATGGGTGCCGCAGGAGTTGAGAGCGACGTCCACGCGGCCGTAGCTGTCCAGCGCCTGCTTGAACAGGTTTTCCACCTGCAACTCGTCGGTGATATCGCAGGCCGCCGCCAGGCCGCCGATCTCGTCGGCCAGGGCCCGCAGCGGCTCCAGGCGTCTTGCCGCCACCACCACCTGGTAGCCGGCCTGCGCCAGCCGCCGCGCACTTTCTGAGCCGAAATTCTTCTCGCCGGAAGCGCCGAGGACTACCGCCACGCGGGACTCTGAATCAGTCATTATCGATCTCCATTTATTATTGATTCTGGGGCTTGCTCGCGCTCAGGACTCACAGAAAGCGCGCATTTTTTTGTACGCCACGTCGGTTTCCTCAGCGGTCTGGGCCTTCATCAGTTGCTCCTTGGCCCAGGCACACTCGGCAGATTCATCCCGGTGGTGTTCGTTCATGTCAGCGTAGGCCGGATGGCCGGTGGCTGTGTTACACATAACGTCGGAGACCCGGCGAATATTGGCATGCCTGCCCTGCTCAACCGATACGCAGTCACCCACCGCCAGCTCGTGGTGTTCGGTAACAATGGCCACCGTAGAGCCGTTGCGCAGGCTGACCGTGTAGCGGTCAGCGGTCTTTTCCTGTGAGTCGGCAATCAGCGCGCCGAGCAGCGCGCCGGCTACCGCCGCCGCAGCCTGGGTTTCGGCTGACCGCCTGCTGGCAGCGGCCACACCCAGGCCGCCGCCCACCAGTGCGCCGGTCGCGTGGCTGGCGTCCAACTGTACCTGCTCGATATTGGTGACGGTGCCGTACTGGACGGAGATCAGGGTGTTGGTGCCGGCCCCGGTGTTGGGCTCCGTAGCACAGGCGGTCAGGAGTGAAATAGTGGCAATGGAGAGATAGACTCTGGTGAGCATAACAATACCTCGACTCAAAATGTTGGTGTATCTGCATGGCCGGATCCGTCCGGCGTTGCCAGATTTTCAGGATAGCCTATGACTCGCCTTGAGTTCTTCTATGATCTGACGTCTCCCTGGACGTACCTGGCCTTCACCGGCATTCGCCCTATGGCGGAGCGGTACGGGCTTGTTATCGACTGGCGGCCGCACCTCGTGGGTGGGGTATTCAATACGGTAAACCAGGAACTCTACGCCAAACGGGAGGCCGCTTTCGGCAATGAGCGCATTGCAAAATACGCCCTCAAGGATCTCGGCGATTGGGCGCGGCTGCGCGGAATCGAGATCAGCTGGCCCAGTTTTCACCCGGCGAACGCGGTGAAATGTATGCGTGGCTGCTTCGTCGCCGAGGAAGCGGGGGTCCTGCTGCCCTACAGCCAGGCGGTGTTCGAGGCCTACTGGGGGCGCATGGAAGACGTAAGCGACGAGGCAGTGCTGGCGCAGATCGCAGCCGGCGCTGGATTGGACGGCGAGGCCTTCCTCACCGGTATTGCCCGGCAGGAGGTCAAGGACAAGCTGCGTGCCAATACCGAGGAGCTGATCGCTCGCGGCGGATTTGGCTCGCCGACGATTTTTATTGATGAAGATGACATGTACTTCGGCAACGACCGGCTGCCGCTGGTGGAAGCAGCGCTCAAGGCGCGGGCCGGACAGTAGAGGGGGAAGCGGACAATGGCGAAACGACGTGTAGGGGCGGTGATTTATCCCGGCTGGGAGATGCTCGATACCTTCGGGCCGCTGGAGATGTACAGCGTGCTGGGTGCCGAGAAGGTGGAGATCTGCATGGTCGCCGAGCAGGCCGGCCTGGTGCCTGCAGCGCTGAGTGCCGATGGCCCACTGGCTCCGCGAGTCTACGCGGACTACGGATTTGCCGATGCACCGCCGCTGGATATCGTGGTGTTGCCCGGCGGTTCCGGCACCTTTGCCGCACTGGAGCGCGCCGCTATGCTGGACTATCTCCGCAAGGCCGCGGAGACGGCGGAGGTGGTGACCTCGGTTTGTACCGGCTCTGCTCTTCTGGCAAAGGCGGGATTGCTGGATGGCCTGCGCGCCACCACCAACAAGCAGTTTTTCGCTCTGGCGCGCATGCAGAGCGACCAGGTGGACTGGGTCGAGGAGGCCCGCTGGGTGGATGCCGGTAAATTTGTCACTTCCAGCGGGGTCAGCGCAGGCATGGACATGACTCTGGCTGTTATCGCCAGGCTTTGGGGTCAGGAACTGGCTGAACAGGCGGCCGACTACGCCGAGTACAGCTGGCACAGGGACGCCGACACTGACCCCTTCTACAAGGATCTCGACAAAGGCTCGCGTCAGCTGGGCCTGGTTTAAGGCCGGCGGCTGGGCGCCGCCAGCCGCTAGCGGTTGGCGCGGTTCTCGATCAGGTCGTCCACCACCGCCGGGTCAGCGAGAGTTGACGTGTCACCCAGGCTGCCGAGCTCGTTCTCGGCCACCTTGCGCAGGATCCGGCGCATAATCTTGCCGGAGCGGGTCTTGGGCAGAGCTGGGGCCCACTGGATGAC
>JANQGK010000193.1 GCA_028277365.1 Halieaceae bacterium
CTCCTGGTATAGGAGCGGCTCGTAGCTGCGTGCTCCAAGCTGCTGGTAGGCTGCGGCAATGGTGTCGTGGCCCTCCAGGGTACTGAACACCACCGCCAACACCCGCAGGCAGTCCAACACCAGCGCCCGGTTGGCGCCGGTCATGTTGTCGAGCTGGTTGTCCGCCGGCACCAGCGCGTCGAGAGTACCTGTGTAAGCGTGGATCGACTGGCGATAGCGGCCCTGCTTGAACTGGGACCAGCCGAGCATGTACTGGGCGTTAAGGTAGTAGTCTGTGTCTTCCCCTGCCTCCAGCACCTGAGCGTAGGCGGCCTCCGCCTCGGCGTAGCGGCCTTCACTGAAGTGGTTCTCCGCCACCCGGAACTGGGCCTCCGTGTAGTGCTCGGAGTGGCTGTGGCCGCTGGACAGTTGCTGCAGCGCCGCCATCGCGGCTGCGCTGTCGCCGGTCATGTCGTGGGCCTTGGAGAGCTGGTACAGCAGCCGGTCGCGGCCTTCGATATCCGGGTGGGTGGCCAGCAATTCACTGTAAGCGGCAATCGCCTCGTCGAACAGCGGCTCGCTGTCCTCGCCCTCGGCCAGCACTGCCTCCGCTTCCAGCATCTCAAGCCCCGCCAGGCGCTCCAGCACCAGCACCCGGGTTTCCGGGTCGTCGCTAACTTCCAGCACGTCCCGGTACACCTGCGCCAGTTCCGTCAGCTCGACCTTTGGCACAGGCTGTTCGACCGCGGGTAACACCACCGGCTCGAGTTCGGCCAGGGTTGGCTCGTACTCGGACCTCGACAGGAAACCGCAGCCCGCCAGGGCCAGGGGAAGCAACAGCGGCCAGACCTTCATCGACCCATCCCCGTGCTGCCCCGGTCGTAGAGCCGCGCGATCGCCAACCGGGACTGGCCCAGGGAACGCTTCAGGGCCCTCGCCTGTTGTGACAACTCAGCCATTGCCACCTGCCGCAGGCCCGCCTCCGAACGCAGCAGCGCCCGGCTCACTACCTGTTGCTGGTTGTTAACACGAGATTCCAGCGCCACCACCCGGGGGGCAAAGTTGGAGCTGCGGCGGTTGGCGATGGCCTCGTCCAGCCGCGCCAGTCCCTGTTCGGCTTCAACCAGAGAGTCCTCCAGTGCCGCGAGCTCGCGTTGCGCGCGCCAGCGCAGGTCGGGGTACTGTTCGCTGTCGTCCCAGATCAGCAGGCCACGATAGAGCCGCAGCATCTCGCGCTGCGCTGCGGGCGCATCCAATGCCTGCGCGGTTGCTTCCGCCTTTTCCAGGCGGCGCCAGAGTGCTCTGCGCTCAGCATCGGCCAGGGCGCGACCGTCGCCGCTGGCTTCCGCGTCAGCCAGGCGCGACTTAAGTGCAGTGTTGGCAGCACTGAGGCTGAAGAGCCGCGCCTCCAGCTGCTCGCGGCCTCCACCGCTGATCACGCGCTCCCAGTTGGCCTGCTGTTCCGCATCAGCCCGGGCCAGCACGGCGAGCTTTTCATCGGCCCGCGCAAGGTTCCGGTCGATACGCTGCAGGTCACGCATCTCGCGCATGGCCCCCTGGAAGCGGTGGCTGGCAATCAGGTGACGCAGGTAGGGGGCCTGGTTGGAAATAGGCAGGATGTCATCGCCAAACAGCCAATCATTGGAGGACTCCACGTCGAGCTGCAGCAGACTCGCCAGGTCGCCCTCGGCAAACTGCAGGATCGCTGCCTGCACGCTGTCCAGCTCCGACTGCAGAACATCGCGCGCCCGCTGGTATCTGGCCATGGCCAGGCCGGGCCGGGAAAGCTGCTCGTAGGCATAGGGCACGGCCAGCAGACTTTCGCGCACACTCTGGCTGACCGGCGGCCGCGCCCCCAGCTCCTGCCAGGGCGCCAGGGCGGCCATGGCATCGCCGTTTTCGAAGGCCGCCCAGCCGTGTCCCAGCAGGGCGCGGTCGGCGACCGGGCTCACCAGCCGCACACGCTTGAAATCCTCCCGGGCGGCGTCGAACTGCCCCGCCGCCATGAGGGCGAAACCCGAGGCCGTGTAGGCGCGATCACGCAGAGTCTTGAGCTCCGGCGAGCTGTTGGCGTCCTCGAGCTGCTGAAAATGACTGGCCGCCGTCGACCAGTCGCCCGCAGCGGCGGCCGCAGCGCCGAGGTTGTAGCTGGAGTAGAAGCGCCAGGGAGACTCTTTAGGCAGCGTCTCCAGTGCCGCCGCAGCGACCTCCGGCCGACCTTGGGACAGGGCGATGGCGGCGCGCAGATAAGCCGCTTCCTGGGCGAGCTCGTTGCCCCGGGGGTCGATGTCAGCGAGCCCGGCCTTGGCCAGTGCTGCGGCCGCGCGCTCCGTCTGGCCGCGCTGCCAGGCGACCTTGGCCAGGTAGAACCAGGCACGCTGGCGATTGACGCCCTCCCGGGGCTCGGCCAGCAGCGCGGTAAACACCCGCTCGGCTTCCCGGTCCATACCGTAGGACAGACTGATACCGCCGCGCAGCAGTTCCGCATTGTCGCCGTGGGGCCCCAGCTCTTTGCGGGACTGGCCGACCATCAGCTCGGTCAGCGACTGGAAGTAGTCACCCTGGTACAGGTAGAACAGGCTGACGCCGTAACGCAGGCTCTGGACAGTTTCCGCCGCCCGCGCAGCACCGCTGCACAGCGCACCCGCAAGTGACAGCGCCAGCAGCCCAGTCGCAGCGCGACGAAGAAGCTGTCGGGGGGCCACGACGCTACCACTCCCTTACCGCGAATTCCGGCTGGCGCGTGGCGGTGGAGTCGACAATTTTCAGCTCCAGGTGCTTGGCGCCGGACTGCTTGTCGAATACCAGCTCAGTGGCACGCCGGTAGTCGCGCCCCTTCGGCCCGAAGCCTGTGAACACCGCTACCAGTTCGTGCTCGCCGGATTTCAGGTTGCCCAGGAACAGACGGTGCACGCCGCCGCGACGCAGGGCGCTGAGCTGGCGGTCGGTATAGAGGTAGTGGGTGACCACCTTGCCGTCAATGGAGAGCTTGACGGCATCGAGCTTGAAGAACTCGCCCACATCCAGAGACAGGAACACCGACACCTGGGTGTCGCTCGGGTAGAGCAGCTCTTCTTCGAGTATGAACAGATCGCGATTGAGCTCCAGAGTCTGTTGCTTGATGTCCTGGATGTCGTCGCGCAAAGCTGAGTCCTGCCCCAGCTCCTGCGCGCCGGCGAGCAGCGTCCATAGGGCCAGAATGCCGGCCAGCAGCAGCTTACCGGGCAAGGGGTGGGGGTAAGATTGTAGGGACATGTTAGGTGAGCACTCCCCCCGATATGCTGGGCAGAGGCTGGAAAGCGATATAACGATCCAGGGCCGCCGGATCGCCCAGGCCCTGCGACGAAAAGAAGTTCTCCGTCGCGAACAGCCCCTGCTCACCGTGCAGGGCCATGTAGTTGAGAATCACCATCTCGACATTGAGATTGACGTTGTTGGCTGCCGGCGTCGACAGAGTTTCCACTGACGCGTCGGGGCGCATCCAGCCGATCTGCTGGTGCACCAGCGGGTCGCTGAGGCCGTCGTCCCAAAGCTGTGGCATGCCCCCCGGGTCATAGACCAGGAAAAAGGAACAGGCCGTCGAGGAGTTGTCGCTGGACCACATGAACTTCTCAACGCCGTTGACGATCTCCGAACTGCCGTTGCTGGACAGCGAGCCGTCGCTGAACACGTAAAGCATCAGCGGCGTGGACTTGCGGCGGGCGTATTCGAGGCAGGCGCCGATGCAGCGACCGGCGCGCAGGTCGCGGGCATCGGTACTGTTGCGCGAGTTGCCGTGGTAGTCGTAGCCACCCATTTCCACTGTGCCGCAGCCGGCGATACCGTCGATCACCAGCTTCATCACCGAGGCGGTTTTGCGGAACTCGCGGTCGTCGTCGAATTCCTGGGCCGTGAAGATGCCGGCCTCGCCGACGATATCCGGGTCCTGCTCCGGGTTGAGTGCATCCGGGTTGGAGAAATTCTCAAGGGTGTCCGCGCTGCGCAGGTACTCGCAGCTGAAGCGGTCCTTGAGGCGCTGGTCCTCATCGCTGGGATTGCTGATGCGGGTATTCACCAGGTCCATCTTAAAGTCGGTAATGCGCTTCATGGACTCCAGCACCGAGACGATGTCCTCGGTGTCTTCCAGCAGGAACTTCAGGTCTCCCACGTCCACCAGGCCACTGGCATCCGACGGGCGGTCGATTTTGGTGGGCTGCAGCTCCGGGTCGATCAGCATGGCCGGCGCCAGGCTGTTGCCTCCCGACATGGAGTTCTCGGAGCCGATCAGCTGCAGAATCTGTCCGCGCAGGCCGGCCCGGTAGATGCCGTACATGGGGTTGTGCGGATTGTTGCCGGTGTCGTTCTCAGAGCGCCCGGGAATCACAGCGCCGTTGCAGAAGCCTGAGACCGCGCTCGCCTTCTCGAGAATACCCCGCAGCATGGCGCTCTCGCTGTGAAACAGCAGCCCCAGCGAATCGTCGGTGAAATCACCGGTCAGGGTGGCAGCGTTGGCATTGAAAGGCAGGATGTCCGGCGGCAGGCCCAGCTTGGCGTAGCCTGCAGTGCTGAGCGCGTCGCGCTGTCCCCCGGGGCCGCCGACAATGACATTGCCGCCGGCAAAGTTGGCGCCGCCGGCCAGGTCGAAGCAGATAAAGGGAATCTTACGGCCCGCCACTTTGCCCAGGTCACAGCTCGAGTAATTCGTGAAGGCCGGGTCCAGCAGGTCTGGAGAAATCGCGTGGGCACGCGGGCCCATCAGGCTGTAAAGAGAGGTGCCCAGCAAACCCGCGCAGCCGGCGCGGAAGCCCTGGGATATGAATTCCCGACGATTCATCGGCCGCCGGTGGTGTGGCTGCCGCAGCGGCTCGTCGACACCGATGTGAATGGGTTTGCGCCTGCGCATGATCATCTCCTGTTGACTCCTCGCTCGGGTCCCGTCCTCTACTGCGCCATGACCACGGCGCTACCCAACACCGTGGTGCATACGGCCTTGACCACATCCGCGGTGCGCGATGCCGGGCAGGGCGCATCGTTCAGGCAGTACATCAACCCGTCGCGCTTGTTGTGTACGGCGGGGTTGGGATCCGGCACCCACTCGCCGTTGATCAGCGCGTAGGGCTTTAGATCCCGATCGTCGGTGACCAGTAGCACCAGCTCATCGAGAATCGATCCACGAATACTGTCTTCCAGCAGCCCACTGTTAATGGCGCGGTCCACCAGCGGCGCCGCCACCGCGTCGCGCCAGTCGTGGCCGGGGTCGTTCACCGGAGCATTGAAATTGAAGGCCGGGAACATCGCGTTGCTAAGGCTTGTGCTCTGCACCAGGGCATCGCAGTAGGCGGAGGCCAGCTGCGTGGCGGACATCTGGTGCGCAGAGCTGAAGCCCTGGAAGTCGGCATTGGCGGGTAGGCCGCGCCGCACGTCGGCGTAAGTCTCTGCCACGGTCTTGCCGGTGACCTCACTGGGCGTAGGGCTCGCGGTGGACACCCCGGTAATGCGCGAGAAGCTGGCATTAATCTCATCGAAGGTGCGCACACCGATGTCGGAAGACACTTCTCCGGCCAGGGTATAGCGGAACGGCCGCCGTGCCCCATCGTCCACCGGTGAGGCCTGACCTTCGGCGGAGTCAAAGGCCAGGAAAAAGATATCCTGATCGGCGCCGTTCTCCAGCGGGATGACCGTGCCGACGCCGGCCAACGGTGCGCTAAACTCGCCGAGAGCCGAGGTGGCCACCGCGGAGACGTTGGTAAATGCCTGGCCTACCGCCGTGAGCTTACCGTTCACCCCGATGCGGATACCCTGCACATCGAAGTCGACGCTGCCTCCGGCGGGATTGATGTTGGCAAAGAAGGGTTCCTCGAACAGGTAGCTGGCGTCATCAAACTGGCTGACCTGGAACACCACAAGT
>JANQGK010000231.1 GCA_028277365.1 Halieaceae bacterium
TGGTTTCACTCTGTAATTCAAACCGGTGACTTGCCGTCATTTCTTCAAATCTTACAGAAAGTATTCGTGCAAGGGTCCTTGCAAGGGAAGCCTAATTCAGCACAGTGACCACCGCCTTGAACCATCGGGTTCAAGGGCAGCGTTCTCAGCGGTACTCCGGGTTTTCCTGCTTTGGGCTATTTATTTATAAAACCGCTCGGGTTTTCAGCCTCATCTTCTATCGAGGCGCTACATCACCTTTGTGTCCTTGGGCCTCTGTAACTTGCAGCCTCATCTTCTATCGAGGCGCTCTCTAGAAAACCGCGAAGGCTTCTTGCCTCATCTTTCATCGAGGCGCTATGTCACCGTCGTTTTCCTTGGACCGCTACTGCTTCTAAACTCATCTTCTATTGAGGCGCTCTCTTGAAAACCGCTAGAGCTTCTTGCGTCATCGTTCATTTAGGCGCTACGTCACCTTTGTTTCCTTGAGCCTTTGTCGCTGCCTGCCTCATCTTTCATTGAGGCGCTGGGAATGGGTGGGTGGGGTAGAATCTTTGCGTTTGGTGTTTATGGGAGCCCGGTGGGGTGGATAGCGCGTTGAGCAAGCGGGCGTTGCGGGCGGAAATGCGTGCTCGGCGGCGCGCCTTGTCGCCTGCCATCCAGCGGCGTCACGCTGCGCTGCTGGCGGGGCATATCGCCCGGCTACCGCAGTTCCGGTCGGCGCGGCGGGTAGCCATGTACTGGGCCGGTGACGGAGAGATCGACCTTTCACCGCTGATGCGGCTAGCCTGGCGCCGGGGCAAACGGGTTTACCTGCCGCGGCTGCGGCCTGGAGGCGGCATGCGCTTCGCCGAACTAAAACCCGGCAAAAAAACAATTCGCAATCGCTATGGGATTCCGGAGCCAGCCTTAAACGCTTCAGAAGCAGAAGCCGGCGTCATGGATCTGGTGTTGGCGCCTTTGGTGGCTTTTACCTGCAGCGGAGAACGGCTTGGCATGGGGGGTGGCTACTACGATCGTGCCCTGGCGGGGTCCCGCGCGCGGCTGGTGGGTGTGGCCCACAGTTGTCAGCAGGTGGAGCGGCTACCTAGTGATCCCTGGGATGTAGCGATGACTCTGGTCATAACGGAAAAGGGGGCCGTGAGGCCCCCTTTCCGGTGCGCATGAATGCGCGATTGCTATTCTGATGCGATCTCTTCAGCCGTAAACACACCAGCCTGAAGCGCAGATGCCGGCTCAGCGACACTGCGGCTGGAGCTCATCGGCATCAGTAGCGTGACCGCCACGCCCAGGCCGAATACAGCCAGCAAAACCACCAGAAGATCAGGCTTCTTATTCACCTTCTTTGCCCCTCAATACTCAACCACTTGCAGATATGGGCGGCATCGCGGTTCCCCGCCCGTTGGATTGTGGCTGTTATTTCGCTTATCGCGGACCTGAAATTACAGCGGACCTTGCAATAGCGATTTTTGGTAATTTGCCACAAACGAAGCCTGAGTTTATTTAGAAATAGCAAAAATGCAAGCCTATGTAAGCTTTGTGTCAAAGAACTGTGACACAGGTACTGACAGGCCCTCAGGCGATTTCAACTCAGGTACTGGCGGTAGGCGGGATTATCGGTCTCTTCCCAGAAGCGATAATGGATACTTTCCAGCGCCTGCAGCACCTCCCGGCGCTCGCCGGGCTCTACCTGCAGCCCTACCAGTACCCGCCCGTAGGCGGCACCGTGGCTGCGGTAGTGAAACAGGGATATGTTCCAGCGCTGGCCCAGCCGGGTCAGGAAATTGAGCAGAGCGCCGGGGCGTTCCGGGAACTCCACCCGGAACACCATCTCATTGTTCACGCTGCTGGCGGTGGGGCCGCCTACCATGTGACGGATATGCAGTTTGGCCAGTTCGTTGTCGGTGAGATCAATCACCGGGTAGCCCTTGGCTTCCAGGTCGGCCACCACCTCAGCGGCGTCGTTGGTGCCCTCGGCAATCTTCACTCCGACGAAGATGTGGGCGTCGCGCTCATCGGTAAAGCGATAGTTGAACTCGGTGATGGCGCGCTTGCCGAGATCACCGCAGAAGGCCTTGAAACTGCCGGGGCGTTCGGGGATGGACACGCTGAGCACGATTTCCCGCTTTTCACCGATCTCAGTGCGCTCGGAGATATAGCGCAGGCGATCGAAGTTGGTGTTGGCGCCACTGGAGATGGCCAGCAGCGTTTTGTCCTTGATCCCTTCCCGTTCGACATATTTCTTCAAGCCCGCCAGCGCTAGCGCCCCCGCCGGTTCGGCGATGGAACGGGTGTCTTCAAATATGTCCTTGATCGCGGCGCACATCTCGTCGGTGGTGGCGGTCACCACCTCGTCGACGGTGTCGCGAATAACCCGGAACGGCTCCTTGCCGATCTGGGCGACCGCCACACCGTCCGCGAACAGGCCCACTTCTTTGAGCTTGACCCGCCGGCGTTTTTCCAGCGCGGCTGCCAGGCAGGCAGCGTCCTCGGGCTCGACGCCGATCAGCTTGATCTCCGGACGCACATATTTGATAAAGGCCGCAACCCCGGCCAGCAGGCCACCGCCCCCAACCGGCACGAAGACGGCCTCGATCGGGTCCGGGTGCTGACGCACGATTTCCATGCCCACCGTGCCCTGGCCGGCGATCACGTCAGGGTCGTCATAGGGATGGATGAATACCAGGCCCTTCTCCGCGACCAGCTCGCCGGCGTGGGCGGCGGCCTCATCGAAGGTGTCTCCGTGCAGCACCACGCGGGCACCGTGGGAGCGCACCCCCTCGACCTTGATGCCCGGGGTAGTGCGCGGCATCACAATAGTGGCTTTTACACCCATGCGGTTGGCGGAATAGGCCAGCCCCTGGGCGTGGTTGCCGGCGGAGGCGGCGATCACACCACGCTGGCGCTCTTCCTGGCCGAGGCGCGCCATCTTGTTGTAGGCGCCTCTGAGCTTGAAGGAGAACACGGGCTGCAGGTCTTCCCGCTTGAGGAGGATGCGGTTGCCGAAGCGCGCCGACAGTAGCCGGGCGTGATCGATGGGTGTTTCCCTGGCCACATCGTAGACGCGCGACTCAAGGATTCGTTTTACATAACTCTGTGGCATGACGGCCGCCTGACAATATGCCACGCCATACTAATGGAGCCCGGCGCTATTTGCAGCACAACCCTGTTGGCGGCCTGAGCCTCCCCCTATAATGCCGCTGTGTTGGCAGTAATGTGTCGGGAGTGAGGTCTTGAACCAGGACGAAATGAAGCAGGCCGTGGCAGCGGCGGCATTGGAGTACATCCGCCCGAAGCTCGACAACGACAGCGTGATCGGCATTGGCACTGGCTCTACCGCCAACTATTTCATCGACGCCCTGGGCGAGATTCGCGCCGAGGTGGAAGCCACCGTCGCCAGCTCAGAGGCATCGGCCGCGCGACTGCGCGACAATCACCTGCCGGTGTACGACCTCAACAGCGTCGACAAGGTTAGCTTCTATATCGATGGCGCTGATGAAAGCAACGCCGCGCTCCAGCTTATCAAGGGCGGCGGCGGGGCACTGACCCGGGAGAAGATCGTCGCCGCGGTGGCGGAGGAGTTTATCTGCATCGCCGATGAGTCGAAGCTGGTTCACACCCTGGGGGACTTTCCGCTGCCCGTCGAGGTGATACCCATGGCTCGCAGTCATGTGGCCCGCGCCCTGGTGAAGCTGGGGGGCGACCCGGTGTACCGGGAGGGTTTTACCACCGACAACGGCAATATCATCCTCGATGTCTATAATTTCCCAATAGCGGCACCGCTTGAGACCGAGCGCAAGATCAACGATATCGTCGGCGTGGTCACCAACGGCCTGTTTGCCCACCGGCCCGCCGATGTGCTGCTGCTGGGCCGGACGGACGGCGTAGATACACTGCACGCCCAGTGATATGCTCCGCGGCGGTTTTGTTCACGATTTACACAAACGGGCCCACCCGGCCCGCACCTTGATGCGTTCACTGCTGCCCCTTCTCGTTGCGCTCGGCGTCAGCGCATCTCCATCCTTGTTTGCCGTGACTCCTGCGGTAGATCCGGTTAACAACGAAATCTCGATTTCCCTGGAGCAGGAACCTCAGTGGCTCACCACCATCAAGGCCACTGATGCAGAGAGCTCCCTTGTGCTGGACCACATCACCGAGGGCCTGATCACTCGCGACGTTCACAACAACCTTATTGGTGGCGTTGCCGAGCGCTGGGAACTGACTGACGAGAAGGCCACCTTCTGGCTGCGCAAGGATGCCCGCTGGAGTGACGGAGAGCTGGTCACTGCTCATGATTTCGTGTTCGCCTGGCAGCAGGCGGCCAACCCCGAAAACGCCGCCGAGTACGCATTCCTTATGCGGCTGTTCCCGAATGGGACGGAGATTATCGCCGGCGACATGCCACCGGAAACGCTGGGGGTCGAGGCCATCGACGACCACACACTGGTAGCGCACCTGGTCACTCCTACCGCCTACTTTATCGACCTGGTCACGTTCATCACCTTCCGCCCGGTACGGGAAGATTTTTACCGCGCCCAGCAGGGGCGCTACGCGGCCGATGCTGAGAATATGCTCTCCAACGGGCCTTTCGTCCTGACGGAGTGGGTCCATGGCGCCTCCATGCGCATGGAAAAAAACCCCTACTACTGGAACCGCGATGCTATCCCCTTGGATGCCATCAACGCACCGTACATCACGGAGGACCCGAACGCCCGCTTCAACCTGTTCATGGATGACAAGACGGCGATAGCGGACAACCTGCAGATCTCCGCCATGAAAATGGCCATGCAGGAACACCAGAAACTGAAGTCATTCAGCGATGGCACGGTTTACTACCTGGGTTTCAACCATCGGGACGAGCGGCCCACTGCCAACCTGTACCTGCGGCGCGCCATCCAGAGCGTCTTCGACGCGGCGGAGATGACGTACAAGGTCATCGGCGTACCTGGCAACCTGCCAGCCTATACCCTGTTCCCCCGCTGGCTTAAGGGCGACGACGGCCAAAGCCTGCAGGCCCAGTATCCACCGCGCAAACCCGACTTGAACGTCGAGCGCGGGCGCGAGTATCTGGCAATGGCCAAACAGGAATTGGGCGTTGAACAGATCCCGCCGCTCACCATCCTGCTGAGTGATCAACCGCAGACCGCCAAGCAGGCGGAGTACTTCCAGAATGTCATGGCTCGCAATCTGGGCCTGGAGATTCGTCTCGACAAGCAGATATTCAAGCAGCGTCTGGCCAAAATGACCGCCGGCGACTACGACCTGGTGATGGCGGGCTGGGGACCGGATTACAATGATGCGATGACCTTCGCCGACCTGTTCGCCTCCTGGAACGCGAACAACCGGGGTCGCTATAGCAACCCCGAGTATGACGCTCTGATCACCGAGGCGCTGCAAATCACCGACCAGCGGCGCCGCAACCAGATTTTTGCACGCGTCCAGGACATCATCTTTAACGATGTGGTGATCATTCCCCAGTATGAGCGCGGCTTTATTTACGCTCAGGACAGACGCATCGACGGCGTGCGCCGCTACCATACCGGCGGCGACCTCAACTTCAATTACACCTATATCATTGATGGGGACAACAGCCGGGGAGCGCCGGACTAGTGGGCGCTTATATCGCAAGACGCCTGCTGTCGGGCGTGATAACCATCTGGTTCATTGCCACCGCGACCTTCTTTGGCATGCACGCGGTTCCTGGCGACCCACTGCTCAATGACAAGGCAGTCACTCCCGAGATTCGCGCCAACCTCGAACGAGCCTACGGACTCGACAAACCGGTGCCCCAGCAGTACCTGATCTTCCTGAAGAATATGCTGCGGGGCGACTTTGGCATCTCCTTCACCCAGCAGAACCGTCGCGTCAACGATATCATCGCCGAGCACTTCCCGGTGTCCGCCACCCTCGGCGTGCTGGCACTGGTGTTTGCCGCTGGCGGCGGCATCTTGTTCGGCGCGCTCACGGCGCTGTTCCGCGGTCGCATGCCCGACTACCTAATCATGTTCTTGGTGATCGTCGCTGTTTCGGTGCCCAGCTTTGTGTTCGCCGGCCTCGGCCAGCTGGCCATACTAAGGCTTAACAGCCTGTTGGGCTTCAGCCTGCTGCCGGTCGCAGGCTGGGGTACCCTGGCCCATATGCTGGTACCCGCGCTGGTGCTGGGGCTCGGCACCATGGCCTACCTCACCCGCCTGATGCGCTCTTCCATGCTGGAAGTCGCGGAGACCGATTACATTCGCACCGCTCGCGCCAAGGGACTGACACCGCAACGGATTTTCTTCCGCCATCAGCTGCGCAACGCCATCCTGCCGGTAGTCACCGTGCTGGGCCCGGCCATCGCCGCTATTACCACCGGCGGCTTCGTGGTGGAGCTGGTATTCGCAATTCCGGGCCTGGGGCGCTACTTCGTACAGGCGGTGCAGCAGCTCGATTACACCGTGATTATGGGCACCACCGTGTTCTACGGGGCCTTCCTGGTGTTAATGGTGATTGCGGTAGATATCGTCTACGGCTTTATCGACCCGCGCATCCAGGTCACCAAGAGCCTGTCCTGATGACCAGCTATACGCCCACCGCCGAAGACTTCCAGACCCTCGATGCCGCCCGCGAGGGCGACCGTATCGATCGACCCTCCCTGTCTTACTGGCAGGATGTCTGGCGTCGCCTGCGCAGTAACCGTCGCGCGCTGGCATCGCTCAGCATTGTCGTGGGCTTGCTGTTATTCACGCTGGCGGGGCCGCTGCTGTGGAGTGTGGACCCGGCGTTACAGGACCTTGAGCAGGTATCGCAACCTCCTAGCCTGGGCCGCTACGCGCTGGTGGTCGCCGACAACGCGCCGGCACCCACAGTTACCCACACCGCGATCAGCCCGGCGCTGATAGATCGCGGGCGGGCGCCGCAAAACCTGCGCCTGCTGGGTACCCCCCATTCCGAGGGCGTCAACCTGGCCTGGGACCCGCTGCCCGGAGTCGAGGCCTACCAGCTCTACCGCCACGAGTATGCTCCCCGGGACGCAGACGACCTGGGGCTGCCCATGGCGCGCCTGATGCCACAGGAGATCAGCAGGTCCCG
>JANQGK010000302.1 GCA_028277365.1 Halieaceae bacterium
GACTGGAAGCCCAGGGCCTGCTGGTGCGTTCCGATGCCTGGTCGCGTCTGCAGCCCACCATCGATCTGTTGGCGGATTCCCTCTCGGAAGACAACCAGACCAACGTGATTGAAGAGGCCCGCGCCCAGCTGCTGGAAGCGGTGGTTGCCCGGGTGGGTGAAGACGCGACGCGCGGCTCCGCGCTCATGGGTATCACGGTCCCCACCTACCGCCGGTGGACGGAGCAGGCCCGCTAAATTTCGGTGTATTCCGCCCAAAATACGCCGAAATTTCAGTAAAACCGCCACTATTTTGGTTAAATTTCGCGATTGAGCGCTAGTTTTTTTCAGCATCTGCCCGGATGCCCCGCCACTTTTTTCTCGGTCAGCGCAAGAAAACTGCCAACCAGTTAACGCTTTTTCACACTGAGTGGCTTTCGACTCAGGATTGGCACGCTGCTTGCGACATCAATTCACACACGCCCATTCCGGCGCCCCCAAAGTGGGCACCGCCGGTCGGGCACCCAGCTTTGGGACAGACAATGACAAGAACAAGCAACACCAACATCGATGCGAAGCGGCGGCTGCAAGGACTACTGGCAAGCCTGATGCTGTGCTGGACGGTTGCCGCCGGCGCCGGCCAGGCGGCCCTCGAGCCCAGAACGGCGCTGTTCGATCGCCTGACGGTGGAGCAGGGGCTTAGCCAGTCGGTGGTTCATACCATTGTTCAGGACGTGCAGGGCTTTATCTGGCTCGGCACCCAGGAAGGACTCAATCGCTGGGACGGCACTGACCTGCGCCTGTACGAGCACGTCTACAACGATCCCACCACCCTGTCGGACAACTACATCTGGTCCATCATGGTCGCCGCTGACGGCACCCTCTGGCTGGGTACCGATGCCGGCGGCCTCAACCGCTACAACCGCCGGAACGACAACTTTACCCACTTCCGCCACGACGAGAGCGATCCCAACAGCCTCAGCCATGACCGCGTGCGCGTCGTCTACGAGGATCGCCTGGGCAATGTCTGGGTCGGCACCGACGGCGGTGGCCTCAACCGCCTGAATGCCGATACCGGCACCTTTCAGCGCTTTCAGCACGATGCAGAAGACCCCAACAGCCTGCCCTCGGACTCTGTCCTCGCCCTGTTGGAAGACCGCGATGGCAACCTGTGGGTCGGCACCTCCGGTGGCGGCCTCGCCCGCCTGGATCGCGACACCGGCAGTTTCGAACGCTTTGCCCATGACGCGGATGATCCCGCCAGCCTCAGCGACAACGCAGTGCGCAGCATCTATGAAGATCGCGATGGCCGCCTCTGGGTCGGCACCTACCAGGGCGGCCTCAACCTGTTTGACCTGAGCTCCGGCAGCTTCCAGCGGTTCATGCACGACCCGGCGGATGATCGCAGCCTCAGCAACAACCGAGTGCGCGCCATCTACCAGGACTTCAATGGCGCGCTGTGGGTGGGCACCGACGAGGGCCTCAACGAGTGGCGCCCGGCCTCCGGCGGTTTCGCCCGCTACCAGCACAGCCTGGCCGACGACGCCAGCCTCAGCGACAGCCGCGTTACCACCATCATGCAGGACCGAGGCGGTGTGCTGTGGGTGGGCACCTACGTGGGCGCCAACAGCTGGAACTACCTGAGCGACGCTTTTACCTACTTCCAGGCGGAGGGCACTGCCGTGCGCCTGAGCAGCAACATCGTGACCTCGGTCAACGAATCCCGCAAGGGCGAGATCTGGGTGGGCACCTACGGTGGCGGCCTCAACCAGATCGACGAAGCTGCCAGCACTACCCGTGTCTTTACCCGCGACAACAGCGGCCTGCCCGACGACCGGGTCATGGCGGTACACCCGGACCAACTCGGCCAGATCTGGCTCGGTACACGGGCTCATGGCCTGGTTCAAATGGACCCCAACACCGAGGCCTTCACGGTCTACTCCCACGACCCGAAAGATCCGACCTCCATCAGCAACAACGCGGTGACCTCCATCCTGGCAGAGCGCAGCGGCATTATCTGGGTGGGTACTTACGGTGGCGGCCTGAACCGCTTCGATGCCAACAGCGGCCGCTTCGAGCGCTTCCAGCACCAGCCGGAAGACGCCCGCAGCCTCTCCAGCAACCGCGTGCTGGCGATCCACCGCGACCGCGAAGGCACTCTGTGGATCGGCACAGAGAACGGCGGTCTCAATGCCATGCAAAAGGACGGCGAGGGCTTTCTGCGCTTCACCAAAGATGAGAACAATCCTGACAGCCTCAGCAGTGATACCGCCTGGCTGATTACCGAGACCGGTGACGGCTCCCTGTGGATTGGCACCAACGGCGGCGGTCTCAACCAGTGGAAGCCCGAGGATCGCCGCAAGCAGCGTGTGCGCTTTGAAAAGATTCGCCGCAGTGACGGCCTGCCCAGCGACAGCATCCAGGGTATTGTGGAAGACAGCGACGGCCGCCTGTGGCTCAGCAGCAACCGCGGCCTGGTGCAGTACAACCCGGCAACAGGCCAGATGCGCTACTTCAGCCGCAGCAACGGCCTGCGCAGCAATGACTTCATGTTCAGCGCCGTGCACCGCACGCGCTCCAGCCGCCTGCTGTTCGGTGGCATCAAGGGCTTGCTGGCGTTCTACCCGAATCACATTACGATTAACCGTCATGAGCCGGACATCGCGCTCACCGCGTTTGACCGCAACGGCCCGCTGGGCACCCGCTACAGCACCGACCGCGGCGGCGAGGAACTGAAGCTCGACTACAGCAACGATCTGATTACCTTCTCTTTCAGCGGGCTCGACTACTCCGCGCCGGAGCGCAACCGTTACCGCTACAAGCTGGAGGGCTTCGACCAGCAGTGGAGCGCGCCGGTCGAGTATGATCGCGCCACCTATACCAACCTGCCGGCGGGCAGTTACACCTTCCGGGTGCAGGCTTCCAACAACGACGGTATCTGGAACGAAGAAGGCGCCGCTGTCGACCTGGTGGTGGTACCGCCACCCTGGGCTACTGCCTGGGCCTACGGCAGCTACGCGCTGGCCATCCTTGGCGTGATCTTCCTCTTCACCCGCATCAACGCCATGAAGCTGGCCCACGCCGCCCGCAAGCGCGAGGAATTGGAAAACATTGTCGCCGACCGTACCCGCGAGCTGGCAGAGCGCAACGAGGAGCTGCTGTCGCTGAACGACCAGCTCAAGGAGTCCAGCCTCACCGATACGCTCACCGGCCTGCGCAACCGCCGCTTCCTGGAAGAGTTCATTGCCACCGAAGTGGCCCACGCCCGTCGCCAGGCCGGCGAGATGACGGAGAGTGGTGAGGCCCTGGATATCGCCCCGGCCCTGTCGTTCATGATGGTCGACCTGGACGGCTTCAAGCAGATCAACGACGCCCACGGTCACGCCGCCGGCGACGCCGCCCTGCTGCAGGTGCGCGACGTTCTGCAGGAGTGCTGCCGTAAGTCAGACACCGTCATCCGCTGGGGTGGCGATGAGTTCCTGATTGTGAGCCGCAACACCAGCAACCGCGCCGCAGAAAAGCTGGCCGAGCGTATCCGTACCGGCCTGGCTGAGCGCAACTATCACCTGGGCAACAACGGGGTGGGCCGCCTGACCGGCTCCATCGGTTTTGCCGTCTACCCCTTCTCCCCGCTGAAGCCGGACATGGTGAGCTGGGAGCAGGTGGCCAATATTGCCGACCAGTGCACCTACATCGCCAAAGAAAACGGGCGCGATGCATGGGTCGGCATCTACGGCACCCGGGAAACGAACATGGACGATGTGGAACGCATTCCCACCGATCTCGAAGGCTTGCTCGGTGAGCGCAAGGTCGGCATCCGCACCTCCGTCTACGGCAAGTTACGCCTCACCGAGCTGCGCAAGCGGGAGCGAAAGTGAGCCCCGCCATGAAGAATTTTGATCGCGAAAGCAGCCAAGACAACAGCAAAGAATTTTCAACAGCGTCGCAGGGACTGCGACTTAGGAGACCTACCTTGAAACAGGCAATGATGAAGGCACTGGCAGTGTCAGTCGCAGGCGGCGCCGTACTGGCCGGCGTGCTGCTGACCAGCGAGGGCAACCAGCAGGCAGCGCAGAACGGGGCGCAGCCCGCCACTTCGGCTCAACAGGCCGCTGAGCAGGCGGAGCTGCACCCCGTTCTGCGCTGCCTGCTGGTTGCCCTC
>JANQGK010000327.1 GCA_028277365.1 Halieaceae bacterium
ATACCGGCTCCATCCCGAAGCCGGCGCCCCGGAAGGCGTTCAGGTCGCGTTCGAAATGCTCGGGCGTGGTGACCAGTGAGGTGGCGATTTCGTTTTCAAGCCCGGGCAGGACCGTATCCGACAGCTGTTTCTCAACCGCCTGGCGAAAGGGCTCCGCCTGCTTCGTCCAGTCCACATCCGCCTGCAGGTTGGGCACCGGCGCCAGCACGTAAAAGCAGTCGCAGCCCTCCGGTGCCAGCGACGGGTCGGTGGCGGTAGGGCGGTGCAGGTACAGGCTGAAATCCTCCGCCAGGCGCTTGTGCCGGAAGATGTCGTTGAGCAGGCCGCGGTAGCGCGGGCCCAGCAGTATGGAGTGGTGGGGCACCTGTTCATAGCGGCGCCGGGTGCCGAAGTACCAGACGAACAGGCCGTTGGAGTAGTGCGCACGATCGAGCCGGCGATCGCTCCAGCGCCGCCGCGCGGTGCCCGGTGTCAGGTGTCGGTAGGTCCAGGCCACATCGGCGTTGCTGACCACCAGGTTGGCGTCGAGGTATTCGCCGTTTTCCAGTACCACGCCGTGGGCGCGGCCGTCGCGCACGCAGATTTCCCGCACCGGGGCATCGCAGCGCAGCCGGTTGCCCTGGTGTTCGATCAGTTTTACCAGTCCGTCGACTATGCGGCCAGTGCCGCCCATTGCTGAATACACGCCCCCCTCGCGCTCGAGGTGCGAAATGAGGGTGTACACGGCGCTGGCCGAGTAGGGGTTGCCGCCGATCAGCAGCGGATGGAAGCTCAGCACCTGGCGGATGCGCGGGTCGCGGATGTAGCGCGATACCAGCGCGTGCACCGAGCGGTCGGCGCGCAGCTTGAGCATTTCCGGCAGCACCTTGATCATGTCGAGCAGGGTGCTGAAGGGCTTGTCTACCAGGCCCTCGAAGCCGACCCGGTAATTGTCGGCGGCGGCCAGCATAAAGCGCTCGTAGCCGTCCACGTCCTCCGGGCTGAAGCGGGCGATCTCGCGGCGATTGTGTTCCGCATCACCGCTGTAGTCGAATTGCTCGCCGTCGTGGAAGCGGATGCGGTAGAACGGTTGCATCATGCGCAGGTCGACATCGTCTTCCAGCCGCCTGCCGCACAGCTCCCACAGCTCCTCCAGCAGGAATTTGGCGGTGATGATGGTGGGGCCCGCGTCGAAGGTGAAGCCATCCTGCTGATGCACACGGGCGCGGCCGCCAGGCCGGTCCAACTTTTCCACCACCGTAACCCGGTAACCGCGCGCGCCCAGGCGAATGGCGGCGGCCAGTCCGCCAAAACCACTGCCGATGACCACCGCGTGCGGCTTCATCCGGTGCAGCATGGCCTGGTTGACGAGGGTATCCGGATTGTTCATCCAAGTAGACACTCTTACTGTCTAGTTAGATGGACAGAATAGCATCGCTCACGGGTGCTGAACAGTCGGCGGGCTAACGGGCGGCGATTTGCAGCAGCAGCCGCGCAAATTGAGCGGGGTCTTCCTCATGGCCAAGGTGGCCCAGCCGGGGCACGCGGTGCAGCTCGCTGTCGGCGAGGTGACGGGACAACTGGTAGGACTGCGACGGCGGCACCGTGCGATCCCCCTCACAGACCACAAGGTGCGTCGTTGTAGCGAGGCCCGGCAAGGCGGCCTGCAGCGTTTCCAGGTCCCAGTTGGCCATCATCCGCAGGGCCAGAAGAAAAAGCCCCTGTATTCTTTCCAAAAACGTTCTTTCGACTCGGCTTTTTTTTATATAGAGAAGAAACCAAGTTA
>JANQGK010000369.1 GCA_028277365.1 Halieaceae bacterium
CGAGATCGACAAGATCGGCGCCTCCTATCAGGGCGACCCGGCCTCGGCGCTGCTGGAGGTGCTGGACCCGGAGCAGAACAGCGAATTTCTCGACCACTACCTGGACCTGAGAGTGGACCTGTCGAAGGTGCTGTTTATCTGCACGGCCAACCAGCTCGACACCATCCCGGGACCGCTACTGGACCGCATGGAGACGATTCGCCTGGCGGGCTACATCGCCGAGGAAAAGCTGGAAATCGCCCGCAACCACCTGTGGCCCAAGTTGCTGGAGCGCCACGGCGTGCAGGACGAGCAGCTCAAGATCAACGACGCCGGCCTCAAGTATGTGATCGAGGCCTACTGCCGCGAGGCGGGGGTGCGCAACCTGGAGAAGCAGCTCGCCCGCATTATCCGCAAGAGCATAGTCACCCTGCTGGAGGGTGAGGAAAGTAAGCTGCGGGTCGGCAAAAAGGACATCGAGGGACTGCTGGGCAAGCCGCCGTTTGGCATCGAGAAACCACTGCGTGGACTCGGCATTGCTACCGGCCTGGCCTGGACCGCCATGGGTGGTGCCACGCTGCCCATTGAATGCACCCAGGTGCACACCTTGAACCGCGGCTTCAAGCTGACCGGCAAGCTGGGTGACGTGATGCGCGAATCCGCCGAGATTGCCTATAGCTACGTAATGGCCCACCTCAAGGAATACGGCTGCAGCCCCGACTACTTCGATACCTCGCTGGTGCATCTGCACGTGCCCGAGGGCGCCACGCCCAAGGACGGCCCCAGTGCCGGTATTACCATGGCCACCGCGCTACTGTCGCTGGCGCGCAAGGAGCGCATCCGCCGCAAGCTGGGCATGACCGGCGAGCTGACCCTCACCGGTCAGGTGCTGGCGGTAGGCGGTATTCGCGAAAAGGTGATCGCTGCCCGGCGTGCCGGTGTTATGGAGTTGATATTGCCGGCGGCCAACAAAAAAGACTTTGAGGAGTTACCGGACCACCTGCGGGAAGACATCAACGTACATTTCGCCCGCACCTACCGCGACGTATTCCACTTCGTCTTCGACGACCACCTGGACGACCGCTCGGTTCATTAGTTCAGTTCGAGAGCTCAGTTCGAGAGCTCAGTTCGAGCTGGCACGGCGTGCTCGCCCCTCCCCACTGCAGCGCTCCAGTTGGTCACAGTGGTCATTTCAGGGCGGTGACAATGGCCCTTTTGGGGGCGGGATAGCCTTCTATAGTTTTGTTGGGGTCGTCGGGGTCCAGGAAGTTGGCCAGGGAGTGGAAAGTCATCCAGTCGGTGCTGCGCTGTTCCTCGAGGGAGGTGGCATTAACATCAACGAGCTTTGCATTTCTGAAACCCAATTTGTTAAGCCACAGCAGCAGCATGTCGGTGCTGGGCAGGAACCAGACGTTGCCCATGCGGGCGTAGCGTCCGCTGGGGATCAGGCAGGTGTTGACGTCTCCCTCCACCACCAGGGTTTCCAGTACCAGTTGCCCGTCCTTGCGCAGGGCGTCGCGCAGCTCTATCAGGTGCTCGATAGGTGAGCGGCGGTGGTAGAGCACGCCCATGGAGAACACCGTGTCGAAAGCGGCAAGGTTTGGCGGTAGCTGTTCGATGCCCAGCGGCAGCACCCAGGCCTCGGGGCGTTGGATGTAGTTCTGCAGGGCCTGGAACTGCAGCACGAACAGCGGCGTGGGGTCGATACCAATGACTTCGGCCGCCCCCGCACCGAGCATGCGCCAGCAGTGGTAGCCGCTGCCGCAGCCCACATCCAGCACCCGCCGGCCGGCCAGGTCATCGAGGGCCGGCGCGACCCGCCGCCACTTCCAGTCCGAGCGCCACTCGGTGTCGATACGCACGCCAAACAGTTCAAAGGGTCCTTTGCGCCAGGGGTGCAGAGCACGTAGTGCGGATTCGAGTGCCGCGCGGCGGGCGTCGTCGAGGTCGGTGGCTGCGCCTACTGTGATGCAGTCGGCGTCCAGCTCGACGGCGGAGGGGGCCGCTGCGGGCAGCTCGGCCAGGGCCTGTTCCCAGCGCGGCAGGTCGCCGTGGCGCTCGGCGTGAAACTGGGCGCTGATATCCTTCAGCAACGTGTCCGCCCAGGGCGCCAGCTCGCTACCGCGCCAGCGCTCCACCAGCGGGCTGAAGTCAATCATCGGTGGCGGGAGACTTAAGAGCCACCAGCGACGCAAAGTTGAAACACTGGAACCAGACATCGCAGCTGCCGAAGCCGGCGGCGGTAAGGCGCTCCCGGTGGGCGTCCAGAGTTTCCGGGACCAGCACGTTTTCCAGGGCCTGGCGTTTCTGGGCAATCTCCAGGTCGGAGTAGCCGTTGGCGCGCTTGAAGTCGTGGTGCAGGTCGATATTCAACTGGTTGAGATGTGGGTCGGCAAACAGCACCTTTTCAGACAGCACCAGTATGCCGCCGGGCTCCAGGCCGTCGAAGATGCGCTCCATCAGAGCGGCGCGCTTCTCCACCGCGATAAACTGCAGCGTGAAATTCAGCACTACCACCGAGGCATTCTCGATGGCCACGTCTTCGATATCAGCCAGCACCAGTTCCACGGGCAGTTCGTGACTATCGGTGTCGATCACACTTTTGCAGCGCTCAATCATGGCGCGGGAGTTGTCGACGCCAACAATGCGGCAGCCCTCGCCGCGCACCTGCTGGCGCATGGCCAGGGTAGAGGCTCCCAGCGAACAACCCAGGTCGTAGCAGGTGGTACCGGGGCCGGCGTAGCGCCCGGCCAGCAGGCCGGTCATGGCGATGATGGTGCTGTAGCCCGGCACCGAGCGTTTAATCATATCCGGGAAAACCCGCACCACCTCTTCGTCAAAGCGGAAGGCCGGCAGCGCGTCGATAGGGTTGGCGTAGATGTCGTCCTTGCTCACGGCGGCACCTGGGGATGGAATTGGCGCGGATGTTAGCACAGCAGCACCGAAGCCGCGGCGCCCGGCCGGCCGCGCCCGCCATGTCCCGCTGGTCTTTTGCTGCGCATCCGCTACGCTAGAGCCGAACGCCCTGACACGGAATAGATCAACAGCATGGACGAAACCACCACTGAGAATCTGGAATGCCCCAAGTGTGGCAGCGCCATGGAGACCAAGCTGTATGGGCCGAAGATCTCCATCGAGCGCTGCACCCAGTGCTACGGCATGCTGGTAGAGCCCGATGTGCTCAGCCAGATGCGCAAGGAATGGATGGTGGAGGCCTTCCTGGACATCGGCCATCCGCAGGTGGGCAAGGAGTACGACAAGATCGAGGACATCGAGTGCCCCATCTGTCACGTCTGCATGGACAAGGTAACTGACCCGGTGCAGACCCATATCTGGCTGGAGGTTTGCCCCAACTGTGACCGCATATTTCTCGATGCGGGGGAGTTCAGCGATCTCAAGTACGAGACCTTCATGGACAAGGTCAAAGGCTTGTTGAGAGGTAAGCGCGGTAGCTGAAGGGGGCGCAAGGGCGCAAGTCAGGGCAGGGCAACCCCGTGAGTGCCAACACGGCCCGCGGTTGGCGGGCCACGTTCAGGATTCAGTTGCTGGAGCGGACCAGCTGCTTGTAGTCGTCGGGCGCGGCAACACCGTGGTGCTGTGACTGGTTGCCGGCAAAACCGGTTTCCGGGTAGTGAGCGTTGGCTGACTGGCCGCGGTCAAAACGGATACTGCTGATGACTTCGACGAAAGAAGCGCGCTTCTTGTTGCGAGCTCCGTTGTTTCCCTGTTCCATGATGTCCTCAAATTCTGCTGCGAGAGCCCAATCCGGCTCTTTACCAATTACCCTCTAAATCTAGGCACGAACAGGCGGGAAATTAAGTAAATATTGCCGATTGGCGTTGTAAAAAAGTTGCGCCCTGCGAAACAGGTCGCAACTTTTGCTCGGCGGGAGGGGGTCAGGCCGCGGCGGCCTGGTTTTTCACCGCGGTGTTGATGGCGCCGAGAATGCCGTCCAGGGAGGCTTGGATGATGTCGCCGGAGCGGCCCACCCCGCAGACCCGCTCGCCGTCGATATTGAGCTGGATATAGCAGATGGCCTCGGCGTCCGCCGAGTGGCTCAGCGCATGCTCAGAGTATTCCACCAGCACAATGGGCTTGCCGATAAAACCTTCCATGCCGTTGACGAAGCTCTCCACCACGCCACTGCCGGTGCCGCTGAGGGCGTGACTGATGCCGTCTTTGACCAGGTCGGCCTGCAGCTTGTCGACACCGTCCTCGCGACTGACCTGGTAGTTGCCGAGCCGCCAGGGGCCGGCATCGAAATAAGTGGCCTGGAACAGGTCCCAGATATCTTCGGGCGCCACTTCAGATTCGATGCGCTCCGCATGCCTCTGTACGGCGGCGGAGAAATCGATCTGCAGCCAGCGTGGCAGTTGCAGGCCGTAATCCCTGTCCAGCACGTAGGCAATACCGCCCTTGCCGGATTGGCTGTTGATGCGCACCACCTCCTGGTAGGAGCGGCCGATGTCGGCGGGGTCGATAGGCAGGTAAGCCACCTCCCACGGCTCGGCATCATCGCGCGTGTCCAGGCACTTCTTGATGGCATCCTGGTGGCTGCCGGAGAAGGCCGTGAACACCAGTTCGCCCGCGTAGGGATGGCGCGGGTGAACGGGCATCTGGGTGCAGTCCTTGTAGGTCTGGATAATCTGGTCCATGCGCTCGAAGTTGAGCGCCGGGTCAACGCCCTGGCTGTAGAGGTTCATGGCCATGGTGAGAATGTCCATGTTGCCGGTGCGCTCGCCGTTGCCAAACAGGGTGCCTTCCACCCGGTCGGCGCCGGCCATCACCGCCAGTTCGCTGGCCGCCACGGCGCAGCCGCGGTCGTTGTGGGTATGGGTGGACACGAGAATGGCATCGCGGCGGTTGACCCGATCACAGAAGTACTCGATCTGGTCTGCATACACATTGGGGGTGCTCATCTCCACCGTGGCGGGCAGGTTGATGATGCACTTGTGCTCGGGAGTGGGTTCCCAGACATCGATCACGGCATTACACACCTCGATGGCGTAGTCGATCTCGGTGCCGGTAAAGCTCTCTGGTGAATACTCGAAAACCCACTCGGTCTCTGGATACTTCGCCGCGTACTCTTTGACCATGCGCGCGCCGTTGACGGCGATCTCGACGATGCCCTCGCGGTCCAGCTTGAAGACCTTGTCGCGCTGCACGGTGGAGGTGGAGTTGTAGACATGCAGGATGGCGCGTTTGGCGCCTTTGAGGGCTTCGAAGGTTTTCTCGATCAGCTCCGGGCGGGCCTGGGTCAATACTTGCAGGGTGACATCGTCGGGCACCCGGTTGTTGTCGATCAGCTCGCGCACGAACTGGTAGTCGTGACCGGAGGCAGACGGGAAGCCCACCTCGATCTCCTTAAAGCCCACCTGCACGAGCTGGTCGTAGAGCCGCGACTTTTGGGCGGCGGTCATCGGTTCGATCAGCGCCTGGTTGCCATCGCGCAGGTCAACGCTGCACCAGCGGGGCGCGGCGGTGATGGTGGCATCCGGCCAGCGGCGGGATGTCAGGCGTACTGGCTGGAAGGCCGGGTACTTGCGGTGGTCGAAGCGGCTCATCGGTCGAGTCCAGGTTTCTTGATTCGAATAGACAGTATAGTGGCAGAGCCGGAGTGAAACATCCCAAATTCGCTCAGAATCTGAGATAAATTGCAAAACATTAACTAATTTTTGGCAAATTAGTAGTTAAGCATCGTGATCATTGTCGATTATAGAGTTTTTATGGGTTGTTTTTGTGGCTTTGTCTGGTGAACCTGTGCAAACCCTCGCTACCAGGCCACCGCCGGCATGCCGGCGATCCACGGGTGGATGGCCGCCACTACCGCCACCGCTACCAGCGCGATCAGCACGCCGACAATTTCCCGCACCCAGGAGGGCGCTTCCGGTTTGGTCCAGGCGCCGTCCCGGTGGTTGATTAGCGGCATCATCAGGATGCACCAGCCGCCGAGACCGCCGAACAGTATCAGCGACCGGCTGTCGCCGTTGGCCAGCAGGTGGGCTACGGCCCATAGCAGCACCCCGAACAGCTGCGGGTGGCGCACCAGGCGCCCGAAGCGGCTGGGTCGGTTCGCCGCCGCCATGAAGATGAAGCCGATCACCACCAGCACCAGGCCGGCCAGGCGCATTTCCTGGGAAGGGATGTAGAGTAACTGTGGCTGGGCGCCGCGCCAGCCGAACACCATGAGCGCGATAGCGCTCAGCATCAGCAGGGAGAAGACTCCCTTGTAGCCGCCCTCACCGAGGGTGTCGATAGCGGACTGACGCGGGCCGCGGCCAATCACTGGTACCAGATGCAGGGCACTCCACAAGACAACGCCGGCAATTAACATTCCCATGCTGCAATCCTCATCGTTTTTGTTGCTGGATTGTGTAGGTTTCTGCGCAGGTTATGCCCGGCGCGAGGCCCTGTAAATGCTGGACGCACGCCGAGACATGGCGTAGATTGGCGCGGCTATGAAAGTGGGTATTCAGATTCGCATCCTGCCCTCGGTATCAGCGGTTCTGCTGACCGTCTTACTGGGTGCGCAAGCAGTGCAAGCCGCTCACCTTCATGTTGACCACCCGGGCACCGCCGACTGCCTGCAGTGCCAAATGGACACCGGCCAGGCCGCGCTGCCAACGACCGGCCAACTCCCGGCAGCAAACCGTGCCGTTGGCGTGAACCTCTTGCCGATGGCGCCGGCGCCAGTCGTATCCCATTACGATCTCGCGGCCCGAGGGCCCCCCGCCCGCTCCTGTTAGAACGCTTTTTCTTTCATTAACAGGAGACAAACATGAAACGCACCCTGATTGCGGTCCTGGTGGGCGCCGCGAGCCAAGCCATGGCACAAGGCCCCGAGAGGATGGAGCACACGCTCGTATCCGTACCCATTCACAAAAAGGCCGCAGAAACGGCGCTGCCCATCACGGTACTGACTGGCGAAGAGCTGCGTCGCCTGGTGTCCAGCAACCTGGGGGAGACCCTGGGCGACAAACCCGGGATCTCCAACTCGTCATTCGGTCCTGGAGTGGGACGCCCGGTGATTCGCGGGCAGGCCGGCCCGCGCACCATCAACCTGAACAACGGTATCGCCGCCGCTGACGTTTCCAGCCTGAGCCCGGACCACGCCGTGAGCATTGAGCCCATGCTGGCTGATTCGGTGGAAGTGCTGCGCGGCCCGTCGACGCTGTTGTATGGCGGCGGTGCCATTGGTGGTGTGATCAACGTGATCGATAACCGCATCCCGCGCGCGCCCATCGAGGGAGTGCAAGGTGCCGTCGAGTATCGCTACGACGACGCCTCGGAAATGGACACCGGCATCGTCAAGCTGGAGGCAGGTACCGGCAACTTTGCTTTCCACTTCAGCGGCACCACCCGCGACTTCGATGATCTGGACATTCCCGGCATGGCCATCGATGAAGAGGCCGTCGAAGAGCAGGAAGAGCTGCTGGGCGGAGAGCACGGCGAAGAGCACGGCGAGGAAGAGCTCGAAAACACCGACGGCTTTATCGCTAACACCGACGGTGACGTCGACACGTTCACGGTAGGCGCCAGCTACCAGTTTGGTGAAAAGGGCTTCTTCGGCTTTGCGTACAACAGCTTTGAAACCGAATATGGCATTCCGCCGGGTGCCCACGAGCATGGGCACGAAGAAGAGCATGAGGGCGAGGAGCACGAAGGCGAAGAGGAAGAGGAGGAAATCATCCGCATCGACCTCGAGCAGGACCGCTACGATGCCCAGCTGCATTACCATGACCTGGCTCCGGGCCTGGTCGATGTGGCGCGGGCCTTCCTCACCTATACCGACTACGAGCACGTGGAACTGGAAGGCGTGGAAGTGGGCACGCAGTTTGAGCGCGAAACCTGGGAAGGCCGCCTGGAGCTGGTGCGCGAGGGCGACAATCATGGTGTGCTGGGTGTTCAGTGGCGTGCCGATGAGTTTGCAGCCATCGGTGATGAGGCCTACGTACCGGAAACCGACTCCGTCGAATGGGGCCTGTTTTACATCCAGGATTTCCACGCCGGTGACTGGAACTTCGAGCTGGGCGGCCGTGCCGACTACGTCGAGCGCGATCCGGATGCGGTGACCAGCGACGAGCAGGACTTTACCAGCTTCAGCCTGTCGGGCGCGGCAATCTATACTTTCAACCCGTCCTGGAACCTGGGCGTTGCCCTATCGCGCGCCGAGCGAGCACCTTCCACGGAAGAGCTGTTCTCCAACGTGGACAACACGGCGGCAGATGACAACCTGGTGACCCACGCGGCGACCGGTGTGATCGAGATTGGCGACCCGGACCTCGACGAAGAAGTCTCACTGAACGCCGATATCTCCCTCAACTGGCAGGGCGATGGCTCCTGGGCCCAGGTGACCGCGTTCTACAATACTTTCGAGGACTACATTTTCCTGTTGAACACCGGCACCGAGTTCGAAGAGACACCGGTCTACGCCTACGAGCAGGACGATGCTGAGTTCTATGGCCTTGAACTGGAGTCCAGTTTCAGGCTGGCCACGGTGGCCGGCGGTGACCTGGCACTGGGTGTGTTTGGCGACATGATTACCGGCGAGTTTGACGATGCCGGCGACGTGCCGCGTTTGCCGCCCATGCGCATCGGTGGCGAATTGTCCTGGCGCAGCAGCTCGCTCGGTGCCTATGTGCGCGTGATAGATGCCGATGACCAGGACGACCCCGGTGACTTCGAAACCGAGACCGACGGTTATACCCGCTGGGATGCCGGTATCGACTACCGTATGCAGATCATGGGTGAGACGGAGATGTTCGCCTTCCTGAAGTGGAAGAACATTTCCGACGAAGAAATTCGCCTCAGTACCTCCTTCCTGCGCAACTTTGCGCCGCAGCCGGGGGAGAGCGTGGAGGCCGGTATTCGCTTCACGTTCTGATGCCCGCTTGATCTTCAGCAGGTTTTGGTGACTTACAAGCCCGCCCCGGATGACCGGCGCGGGCTTTTTATTGCATAGTCACCGGCATGGAAAAAACCAGCGATGTCATCTGGCAGGATACCCAGCACCAGGTGTTGTTCGAGCTGCTGGACCAGGTAGCGGAGGAGGGATCGGCGGTGGAGATCCTGGGCCGCCTGAAGTACTACGCCGAGAACCACTTCGCGCTGGAAGAAGAGTACATGCTCCAGCTCGACTACCCCGGCCGCGACGCCCATGTGCGCGCCCACGACCGCTTTCGCGAAGAACTGGCCGAGATTTCAATGGACGCTTCCACCCACGATGCTGTCGCCCGCCAGATCATATCCACCTTCCTGCGAGAGTGGCTGACCCGTCATATCTTCACCATCGACAAGGAACTGGAAGCTTTTCTGCTGGCGTCCGACGCGCACTAGGGTACTCGGCGGGCACCGGGCTGTGGCCCCCGCATCCAGGCTGGAAAGTGTCCTGTGGCTGAAGCATGCGCAGGCTACACTGAGACCTATAACAAGAATCGGGGTGGTGTGAAAATGAAAACACGCTGGGGGTTGTGGGTTTCTGCACTGGTGCTCAATGGTGCCGGGAACGCGGTGGCGCAGGACAGTTGGTCGGAACAGCTGTCCGCTGCGGTCAAAGGTGGCACGGTAGCGCTGGACCTCCGCTACCGCTTCGAATGGGTGGATCAGGGCGGCTTCGATGACGAGGCGGAGGCCTCGCTGCTGCGCTCACGCATCACCCTCAAGTCGGCGCCGCTGCACGGCTTCAGCGCACTGTTGGAAGCTGATGATGTCACCAATATCGGCCCCAACGACTACAACTCCACGGAGAACGGCAAAACCGAATTCCCGGTGGTGGCGGACCCGGAATACACCGAGATTAACCAGGTCTGGCTTGCCTACGGCAATGAGACAGTCACCGCGAGCGGTGGCCGGCTGCGGGTCAATCACCTCAACCAGCGCTTTGTGGGCGGCGTGGCCTGGCGCCAGAACGAACAGACCTTTGACGGCGGCCGCGTGGAGTGGAAGCCCATTGACGGGCTGCTGCTGGACGCCACCTACACCTATCAAGTGAATCGGATCTTCGGTCCGGACGATGGCGCCAACCCGGCAGATCTGGAAGGCGATACTGTACTCCTGCTGGCCAATTACGACATCGCCGAAGGTCACCGTGTCAGCGGGTTTGGGTACTTGCTGGACTTCGACGACCAGGATGGCTTCGCCGCCGGTAAAACGGTGAATCTGTCCAGCGACACCTACGGCGTGGAGTACCAGGGCGAGTTCGGCTTGGTGAACCTGCGCGCGAGCTACGCTAAACAGTCAGACGCCGGCGATAGTGAGCTGGATTACGATGCCAGCTATTACCTGGCGGAGGTGGGTGTCATTATCGAGGGTATAAAGCTGCAGCTGGCCTGGGAGGTCCTGGAGTCAGACAACGGTGTCGGCTTTGCTACGCCGCTTGCCACCGCGCACGCGTTCCAGGGTTGGGCAGACCTGTTTCTCACCACCCCCACCGACGGCATCGAGGATGCCAACGTCTCGGTGGGCGGCAAGATCGGGCCGGTGGCAGTCAGGGCTATTTACCACGATTTCCAGGCAGAGTCTTCCAGCGAAGACTTCGGCACGGAACTGAATCTGATCGCGACCTGGCCGGTGAACAAGCAGTTCACAATCCAGGCCAAGTACGCCTCCTTTAATACCGATGTGGAAGAGCGCTTTCCCGATACGGATCGCGCGTGGCTGACGCTGCAGCTCAAGCTGTAGGCGGCTAGTCGAGGCCCGCCATGTCAACGCCGGACATATCCGGCAGGCGGTGGGCAATGCCTTTGTGGCAGTCGATGCAGGTTTTGTCGCCGCCGGCCAGGGCGGTGGAGTGCATATTCACTGCGCGCTGGCTCTGAGCCGTGAAATCCATGTAATCAAACTGGTGGCAGTTGCGGCACTCCAGGGAATCGTTGGCCTTGAGGCGATGCCACTCGCGTTCCGCCAGGGTGAGGCGCCGGGCCTCAAACTTTTCCGGCGTGCTGATGCTGCCGGTCATCCATGCAAACACTTCTTTGGAGGCCTGCATCTTGCGGGCGATCTTGTCGGTCCAGTCATGGGGCACGTGGCAGGAAGAGCAAATTGCCCGCACCCCAGAGCGGTTCGTGAAGTGCACCGTGTCCTGAAGCTCGGCGTAGAGGTTTTCATGGCAGCTGGTACAGAACACCTCGGTGTTGGTGAACTCCATGGCTGTGTTGAAGCCGCCCCAGAAGATAACGCCCATCACAAAGCCGCCCATGGTCAGGAAGCCCAGGCTGTAGTGCTTGCTGGGGCCGGAGATGACTCGCCAGTACTTAAGCAGTAACGCTTTCACAGTCTTGCCTCGTTCTCGGTAGCGGGGCTACCGGCCTTGCAGCAGCTCGTCGATATCGACAAATTCATTGGCCAGCACTGGTCGCGCGTCGGTCTGTGTCACGTGGCATTGCTGGCAGAAGTAGCGCCGCGGTGAAACATCGGCCAGGAAGTTACCGTCGCGATCCATGTAGTGCGTCACGCTGACCATCGGCGCTTGCGTGGCCTCGGTGACTCGCCGGCTGTGGCAGGCCATGCAGCGGTTTACGTTCAGGTCCACCTGGTAGCCGTCGATCTTGTGGGGAATGGTCGGCGGCTGCATGGGGTAGGCGCGCTTGCGCTTGATGTCGTTGTTCTCGACTTTGGCAAAGCGCGGCGCGTCCTTCTCCTGGGCGATGGCCCCGTCACGCAGGGTGGCGAAGTTGTCGCTGGCGATGGCGGTGGCTCCTGCGAAGGCTGCCGCTGCAACGAGGGCGAGGGTTTTGAATGCGTTCATGCTGGTGTTCTCCCGTCCACCTGCGTCAGGCCTTGAGAATCTTGACGGCGCATTTCTTGTAGTCGGTTTCCTTAGACATCGGATCGGTGGCGTCAAGAGTCACCTTGTTGATCAGCTGGCTGGCATCAAACCAGGGTACGAATACCAGCCCCTCCGGGGGCTTGTTGCGACCACGGGTTTCCACCCTGGTGCGAATCTCGCCGCGCCGGCTCACCACCCGCACCTCGTCACCGCGCCGTAGCTTACGCTTGCGGGCATCTTCCGGGTGCATGAACACCAGCGCATTGGGCACCGCACGGTGCAGCTCCGGCACCCGGCGGGTCATGGAGCCCGAATGCCAGTGCTCCAGCACGCGGCCGGTGGAGAGCCACAGGTTGTACTCATCGTCCGGTTCCTCCGCTGCGGGCTCGTAGGGCAGGGCGAAGACCACCGCCCGGCCGTCCGACTTGCCGTAGAAGTCCCAGCCGCTGCCGGCTTTTGCGTAGGGATCGGAGCCCTCCTTGAAACGCCAGCGGGTTTCCTGGCCGTCCACCACCGGCCAGCGCAGGCCGCGGCTGTTGTGATACGTGTCGAAGTCGGCGAGGTCGTGGGCTTTGCCGCGGCCGAAGCTGGCATACTCCTCGAACAGGCCCTTCTGCAGGTAGAAGCCGAGCTCGGCAGACTCCTGGTTGCTGTAGCCTGCCTCGATATCGGATACCGGGTACTTGTTGACCTGGCCGTTGGCGAACAGTACATCGTAGAGGGTTTTGCCCTTGTATTCGGGGTTGGCGTCGAGAATCTCCTCGGGCCAGACTTCGTCGGTCTTGAAGCGTTTCGAGAACTGCACCAGCTGCCACAGGTCTGAACGCGCCTCGCCGGGGGCGTCGACCATCTGGTGCCAGAACTGGGTGCGGCGCTCGGCGTTGCCGTAAGCGCCCTCCTTTTCCACCCACATAGCGGTGGGCAGGATCAGGTCCGCGGCCTGGGCGGTCACCGTCGGATAGGCATCCGACACCACGATAAAGTTATCCGGGTTGCGGTAGCCGGGCAGGGTTTCTTCGTTAAGGTTGGGGGCCGCCTGCACGTTGTTGTTGACCTGCACCCAGTAGGCGTTGATCTTGCCGTCTTTCAGGTCGCGATTCTGCTGCACCGCGTGGGCGCCCACCCAGTCGGGGAGCAGCCCCTCCGGCAGTTTCCATTTCTTTTCAGAAATCTTCCGGTGCCCGGGGTTGTTCACCACCATGTCAGCGGGCAACCGGTGGGCAAAGGTGCCCACCTCGCGAGCGGTACCACAGGCGGAAGGCTGCCCGGTCAGCGAGAAGGGGCTGTTACCCGGGGTGGCGATCTTGCCGGTGAGCAGGTGCACGTTGTAGATCATGTTGTTCACCCACACGCCCCGCGTGTGCTGGTTGACACCCATGGTCCACAGCGACATGACTTTGGTGTTCGGGTCCGCATACAGCTCGGCGAGCTGCTCCAGGTGGTGCTCGGGAACGCCGCTCAGCTCGGAGACGCGTTTACCGTCGTACTCCTCAACGAAGTCGGCGAATTCCTCAAAGCTCATAGGCGAGGAACCGCCGGCCTTGTCATTGTTGGCGGCCTTCTGCTCCAGCGGGTGCTCTGGCCGCAAGCCATAGCCGATGTCCTGGTTGCCGCGGCGGAAGTTGACGTGTTTGCTGACGAAGTCCTCATTGACCCGGTCAGTTTTGATGATGTGACGAGCGATGTAGTTGAGGATTGCCAGATCAGTTTGCGGGGTGAAGACCATCGGGATATCTGCGAGCTCGAAGGAGCGGTTCTCGAAGGTCGACATCACACAGACTCTCACATGTGGGTTGCTCAGGCGCCGGTCCGTGAGGCGCGTCCACAGAATCGGGTGCATCTCCGCCATGTTGGCGCCCCACAGCACAAAGGCGTCGGCGTTCTCGAGATCGTCGTAGCAGCCCATGGGTTCATCGATACCAAAGGTGCGCATGAAACCCACCACGGCGGAGGCCATACAGTGGCGCGCATTGGGGTCGATGTTGTTGGACAGGAAGCCGGCTTTGTAGAGTTTCGCGGCAGCGTATCCCTCCCACACGGTCCACTGGCCGGAGCCGAACATGCCGACGCCACGAGGACCTTTCTCCCTCAACGCCGCCTTGAACTTCTCTTCCATGACATCAAAGGCTTCGTCCCAGCTCACCGGTATGAATTCGCCTTCCTTGTCGTAGCGGCCGTTGCGCTTGCGCAGCAGCGGCTGGGTCAGGCGGTCCTCGCCATACATGATTTTGGAGAGGAAGTAGCCCTTCACACAGGCCAGGCCCTTGTTAACCGGTGACTTGATATCGCCGTGGGTGGCCACCACCCGGTTGTCGCGGGTGGCGATGTTCAAGCTGCAACCGGTGCCGCAGAAGCGGCAGGCCGCCTTGGCCCACTTGAGCTGGTTGTCGGTGGTGATCATATTGGCGGCACCGGCCTCTGCCACCAATATGATCACCACCGACAACCAGCTCAAGAAGTC
>JANQGK010000031.1 GCA_028277365.1 Halieaceae bacterium
GGCTCGCAATCATCAGCTCCGCGGCTTCCCGGCTGTTGCGGGTAAACACGCCCAGCGGCAGGCCGCTGCCGCGCAGGCGGTGGCAGAGGGATTCCGCACCGTCGATCCAGGTCGCGCGCTGGGCGCCGTCCATCTCGTAGTAATGGATCACCGACAGGGCCTGGCGACGTTCCGCTTCGCTGTCCAGAGCGTCAATAAATTCCAACAGACCGGTGCCCTCGGGGCAGCCGGTCTCGGCTCGCATGGCGGCAAAGTCCAGGCGGGAGTCCGCCAGGGTGCCATCCAGGTCGAATACGATGCCGTCGAACACTACTGCAAACGGCGCTGCATGCACTCCTGCATGCAGGTGGCCACCAGGTCGCCGTCCTGGGTGAAGAAGCGACCGCGGGCCAGGCCCCGGGCGCTGCCAACCCGCTCACAGTTCACCTCGTACAGCAGCCACTGGTCGACTCTACAGGGCGCATGGAACCACATGGCGTGGTCGAGGCTTGCAGTCTGCATGCCCTGATGGAAGCTGCGGCCGTGGGGCAGCAGGGTCGCATCTACCAGTCCGCAGTCGGAGATGTAGGACAACAGGGCCGCGTGCAGGGCCGGGGCAACACCGAGGGTCTCGGTGGTTTTCAGCCAGATGTGCAGCAGTCCTTCCCGCGGCCGGGGGTTGCGCCAGTCCACTGGCTCCACGAAGCGCACGTCCCAGTCCAGGCCATCGACAATCTGGAACTCGGGCCAGAAGAAGTCTTCTTCCATGTTCAGCTCGCGCTCGCTCCTGAGCCCCTCGGGGCCGCGCACGCCCGGCATCTCCGGCACAAAATCGTCGCCACTCTCAGGAATATGGAACGACATGGAGCTGACCAGGATAATGCGCCCCTCCTGGCTCGCCACCACCCGCCGGGAGCTGAAGCTGCCGCCGTCGCGGGCCGGCTGCACTTCCAGGGTCACAGGAATTTTGCCGTCACCCGGGCGCAGAAAATAGGCGTGCTGGGAATGAATTTCCCGTTCCTTCGGTACCGTCAGCTGGGCCGCGCGTACCGCCTGGGCCAGCACCTGGCCTCCATACAGGCGCGGGCCGTCCGGGTGGGTATTCTGAGCGATAAAACGGTTCTCACCGTCGGGTTCCAGCGACATGGTGGCGAGCAGGTGCTCGAGTGTCTGTCGGTCAGGCACAGGGATTCCTTACTGACTGCGGGTGATGGAGATGCGGCGCACATTATGCCCGGGCGCCCGTCGGCAATGGAAGTCTACCCGGCACCGGCCCATACTCTTGTGGTCGAACCGAAGGGGAAAAAGGCATGGAAAGTTTTGCTGGCAAGGTTGCGGTGATCACTGGGGGAGCCAGCGGCATCGGCCTCGCCATTGCCCAGGCACTGGTGGCAGAAGGCGCCCGGGTGGCGATTGCCGATAGGGACGGCCAGGCGGCGGCCGAGGCGGCAGCGGCATTGGGAGACAGCGCCCGCGCCTACCCCTGCGACGTCACCCGGCTAGAGGACATCGAAGCGCTGGCCGACGCCGCCTGGTCGCACTTCGGGCGGGTGGATCTGCTGTTCAACAATGCCGGCGTAATGCCCGGCGTGGCCCCGCTGACTCAGGCCAGCGAGAACGACTTGCGCTGGGTCTACGAGGTCAACGTGTTTGGCGCCTGGAACGTCTGCAAGGTGTTTGTCGAACGCCTGACCACTCAGGGCACGCCTGCCCATATCGTCAATACCGGTTCGGAAAACAGCCTGTGCGCGCTGGGCCCAATGATGGCGGCGTACAACTCCAGCAAACACGCCGTGCTGGGTTTCACTGACATCCTGCGCCACGAGTTGCCGGACTTCATTGGCATCAGCCTACTGTGCCCGGGGGTGGTAAAGACTAATCTCTCCAGCAGCATAGAGGCGCGACCGGAGAGTTTCGGTGGTCCGCAGAAGAATCCGTTCGGGCCAATGACCCTGGGCATGGAGCCGTCGGAGCTGGCAGAACGCTGCCTGGCCGGCGTGCGCCGCGGGGACTTCTACATCGTGACCCACTACGCCACCCGCTACCTGGCGGAAGAGCGCTGTAGCGAGGTGATGAAGGCCTTTGACGAGCAGACCGAGGAGTACGACGGCTGGCGCGAGTGGGACAGCCGCCGCATGATCATGCAGGCGCTGGCCGCGATGTCCGGAAACTCAGGCTGACTCCGCCCGCGCCGGCTCGATGAACGCGAGCCTGGGGTCGTTCGGATAGATCCACTCATCGCCGATGACCTGCTGCACCCGCAGCTCCTCGGGAACGTTGTCGATGCCGATCAGCTGATCGGCGGCCTGGTTCCAGTGATAGATGCGCGCTTCCTGGTAGCTGAGCGGCACGCCCTCGAAAGCGTAGGACTCCATCGACTTCTGGATTTTCTCACCGAACTGGGTGTCTTCCAGCAGCACCTGGCACAGGGACTCACCGTTGTTGTCGGTCCACAGGTCCGGCGGCACGCTGTCGCCCCAGTCCGGCGCCATGGTCCAGGTTTCCATGCGGCATTTGTCGATGCCGTTGGGCCAGAACAGGATGGGCGGAATCGCCACCGCCGACAGCGGTGCCACCAGGTTGGGGAACAGGCCGTAGGACTGGGTGCAGGTGCGGGCGATCTCACCCACCGTATCGATCTGCGCCACTGTGTCGGGCACGCCCACCGCGTCGAGGTTGCCGCGGTCCCCCGCCGGCACCGGCGCCACCATGCGGCCGTGGCCGTTCAGGTACAGGGTATTCACGTTGCGGCGGTCATCGAGAATTGGTGACACAGTCTTCGGGTGGATGCTGCGCACATGGTAGACCTCGGTGTTGGCTTCCATGGCGATCTTCCAGTTGCAGTTCAGGTCCCAGATATGCCGCGCCGCCAGCCGGCACCGATCGAACTGGAACTCTTCCCATTCATCGGCAATCGGGCCCAGCCACTCCAGCAGCGTAGGCGCGCCTGTGTCGAAGTTCACGAAAATCAGGTTGCCGAAGCGCTCGCAGCGCACAGGCTTCAGGCCGCGGCAGCTCAGGTCCAGGTCGCGGAAATCCTCCGGGTCGCGAATGGCTACCAGATCACCGTCGTAACTGTAGCTCCAGCCGTGGTACTGGCAGGTCAGGCGCTTCTTCTGACCGCTCGGCTCGGTCACTACCGGTGCGCCGCGGTGGCTGCAGGTGTTGTAGAAGGCATTGACCGCCCCGCTCTCGGCGTGCACCAGCACCACCGGCTGGCCGGCGTTCTCCCACAGGCGGAAGCAGCCGGGCTCGGGAATCTCGTCAATATGCCCCGCCAGCAGCCAGCTCTTGCGCCAGACGTGCTCCATTTCCAGCTGGAAGTAGCGCGGGTCCACATAGCGCCCGGCGGGAATATCCGGCAGCACGGGAAACCCCTCAGGCGGTGCGGTGCGCGCCGCTTCGTATTCCATCAGGTCGCGCAGCTGTTGAATCTCGGCGGGGCTCATGGGCATAGCGGTTCTCCTGGCGGGTTACGCGGCGGCGCTGGCGGCCACGTCGAATTCCAGCCACAGGTGGTGGAAGCCGCGCAGCATATGCGAATGGGTGCGCTCGTTGCCGACTTCCGCCGGTCTCAGGCGGGCAAAGCGCTCCAGTAGGGCCTCCATGGCGAAGCGCGCTTCCATGCGACCCAGCGGTGCGCCGATACAGAAGTGTATGCCGTGGCCGAAAGTGTGGTGGTGGGAGCGACCGCGATCCAGGCGGAATTGGTCCGGGTCCCGATATTCGTTTTCGTCGCGGTTAGCGGAGCCCATCAGCAGGCTGACGCGCTCACCCGCCTTGATGACCTGGCCGTGGAACTCGACGTCGCGGGTGGCCTTGCGATCTACATACTGCACGGGAGCATCGAAGCGCAGGATCTCTTCAATAGCGGCATCGATCAACGAGCGGTCAGCACGCAGGCGGTCCCAGTCATCCGGTTGGGTGGACAGGTAGTGCAGCAGGTTGCTGAGCAGGTTGGTGGTGGTTTCGTTGCCGGCAATCAGCAGCAGGATGGCGAAACCGACGACGTCTTCGTCGCTCAGCACATCGCCATCCACCTCGGCGGTCACCAGGCGACTGACCAGGTCCTCACCCGGCTGCGCCCTGCGCTCAGGAATCATAGCCTGGAAGAAATCGAACAACTCCATGATGTCCTTCTCGCGCTCTTCTTCGGACATGTCCGTGGTCAGAGTGACGGCGTCAGACCAGCGCTTGAATTCTGCGGCGCGCTCTCCGGGAATGCCCATCAGGTCGGCAATCACCCGGATCGGCAGCGGGATAGTGAGGGTCTCGGCGATATCAATAGGGCCCGAAGCCTCCAGGCGCCCCACCATGTCGTGGGCGAGCGCCGCCACACCCTCCTCCATATCCTTGAGCGCCCGTGTGGTGAAAGCGCGATTCACCAGGGCGCGCAGTTTGGTGTGGCGCGGCGGGTCGTCCATCAGCAGCGGCAACGTCAGCGTACTGCCGGGAGCGTCGGCGTTGGAAGAAAAGGTTTCCGGGTCCTTGAACACCTGCCGGATGTCCTCGAAACGACTCAGCACCCAGGCGTCGTTTTCCTCGTCGAACCACACGGGCTTACAGGCACGCCAATGGGCATAGCGCGGATAAGGGTCTTCCAGATGAGCGTCGTCGAAAAGCATTCGGGGAGCCTCGGTGAGCCGGACCGGATAGACAGAAAAGTATTACGCGTTATACTTTTTTGTCAAGCATACTCAGCAGGCTCCATGTGAACAGCCCCCAGCGCAAAATCTACAACTCCCCCCGGCAGGTTGAGCGCCAGCAGCGGATTCTTGCCACCGCGCGGCGTGAGATCTCCCGCCGGGGCTATGACGGCCTGACCATGCGCGGCCTGGCCAGCGCTGCGAGCGTCGCACTTAAGACCCTGTACAACCTTTACTCCAGCAAGGATGAACTATTGTTCGCCGCCGTCGGTGATCTGCTGCAGAACCTGCAGGCGCTGCCGGAAGTGGCCGATGCAGAACCTGGCCTGCCCCGAAGTCTCGCCTACACCCGGGTACTCGGGGAGACCATCCTGAGGGAATCGGGGTACGCAGACGCCATGGCGCAGGCGCTGTTTCAGTCGGCGGGCTCCAACCGCCTGGTGGATATCCTGCTGCGCGACAGCGTCGAGGTGCTGAGCACTGCCCTGCTTGCGGCCGAATCTCAGGGCGAGCTGTTGCCGGGCACTGATACCACTGCCACCGCTCGCCGGCTGGTGGCCTCACAGTGGGGCACGGTGATGCTGTGGCAGAAGGGTTTGCTGGAGTTGAAGACGGTGCCTGCGGAACTACTCGCCGGGCAGGTCGCCATCCTCCAGTCAGTATGCCAGCCGGTGCGACGGCGTTGGCTGTCCAGCTTTTAGGCGTCGCGGCCCGCCAGCAGCTCTTTCTGCAAGCCCATGATGCGCCGGGTCGCAGTCATAACTGACATCTCTGGCGCCGGCTTGCCCGCTTTGCCCAACTCGTCGAGCTGGGCATAAAACCAGTACTGCACCGCGAAGCCGGCAATGGAACGCAGCGCGTTGATCTTTGTCAGGAAGCTGAGCCAGGCCGGGAACAGGGCAAGCTGTTTTTCGTAGCGCTTGAGCTCCTCGGCCCCAGCCAGCAGCCTGGCCGGGGCATCGGTGTCCACGCACATGGGCCTGCCGATGCCGATAAGGTCAGCGGCGCCCGATTTCAGCGCCTGCTCCATGGCGTCTCGACGCCGGAAGCCACCGGTAACCATGAGTGGAATATCAACTTTCTCCTGCATGGCCTGGGCGAAGTCCACGAAGTAGGCTTCCCGAGCCAGGGTCGAGTGAGCCACATTCTGCTCTTCCACCGCCTCAATGCCTTCGATATCCAGGAGCTTGGGCTGCTCATAAGTACCGCCGGAAATCTCGACCAGATCGACCCCGGCCTCCTGCAGCCACTGGGCCACCTGCAGGCTGTCTTCGAAGGCGAAGCCGCCCTTCTGGAAATCGGCGCTGTTCAATTTGACCGCCACCGGGAACTGCGGGCCCACCGCAGCACGCACCGCGCGCACTGTGTCCAGCAATGCCCGGGCACGGTTTTCCAGACTGCCGCCGTAGTCGTCGTCGCGCTGGTTGGTGCGCGGGCTCAGGAAGGACGACATCAGGTAACCGTGGGCGGCGTGCACCTGCACCCCGGTGAAGCCGGCCTGCTGGCACGCTACGGCGGCCTCTGCAAAACGCTGCACCAGTTCCCGAATCTCATCGACCGTGAGCGCCACCGGTTCGCCGAACTGGCCGCCGGGTAAACCGACCTTCACCGCCGAGGGCGCCTTGGGGTGCGGATTGACGATTTTCTGAGTCTGACGCCCACCGTGGCTGAGCTGGGCCCAGAAGTGATTGCCATTGCGCGTGGCCGCAGACGCCCAGCGGGATAGCGCTGCCTTCATCTCATCATCGGGCAGGCGATCGATCACCACGTTGCCGGGGCGCTCCAGGTGGTCGCGATCGATCTGGATATTGCCCGACAGCAACAGGCCTGCACCGCCGTCAGACCATAAGCTGTAGAGCGTTGCGAGGGCCTCCGTGGGCACACCCCTGGGTGTGGCCAGCCCCTCGGTCATGGCAGCCTTGGCCAGGCGGTTGGGTAGCACAGCCCCGCAGGGCAGCGGCAGCGGACGGGATAGAATGTCGCTCATGGTGACTCCGGGCAGAAAACTGCGCCGGAGTATAGCCTGTTCCTGCGGCGCTATTCGACGCGCACACCTTTCCAGAACGCCACCCGGCCGCGAATTTCGGCGGCGGCATCTTTGGGCTCCGGGTAGTACCAGACCGCGTCGGCATTGGTTTCACCGCCAACTTCAACATTGTAGTAGTGGGCGGTGCCCTTCCAGGGGCAGACGCTGGTGGTATCGCTGGGGCTGACCAGCGACTTGTCCAGCACCGCTTCCGGGAAGTAGTGGTTGCCTTCCACCACCACAGTATCATCGGACTCGGCAATAACGGTGTCTTTCCAGATCGCTTTCACGGGCATCTCCTCGGGGTTACTGTGCTTGGTACGCTGCCCGCCGCTACCGGATTTCGGTAATGTGGCGCTTCCGCCACCGCGCGGTATAGTTGCTGAATGAGCGAACTCTCACCACAGGCACTGCGCACACGGATTCGCAGCGGTGAGCATAGGGACAATACCTCGGGTTTTGCCCCCGGCTACGTGCAGTGCAACATCGTCATTCTACCCGAGGCCTGGGCAGCGGATTTCCTTACGTTCTGCCAGCGCAATCCCAAACCCTGCCCGCTGATTGCCAGCGGCCAGCCCGGCGATCCCAACCTGCCTTCGCTGGGCGATATCGATATCCGCAGTGACGTGCCCAGCTACCGGGTCTATCGCGATGGCGAACTGGTGGAAGAGCGCAGCGACATCGGTGAGCTCTGGCAGGCCGACCTGGTCACTTTTGCCCTCGGCTGCTCCTTTAGCTTCGAAGAAGCGTTGATGGCCGACGGGCTGGAAGTGCGCAATATCTCCGAGGGCGTCAACGTACCGATGTACCGCACCAGTATCGACTGTGCGGCTGCCGGCCCCTATGTCGGTAAGATGGTGGTCAGCATGCGCCCCTTCCCGGCGGCGGACGCCATTCGCGCGGTGCAAATCTGCACCCGCTTCCCCTCCGTGCACGGCGCACCGATTCATCTGGGCGACCCGTCGTTGATCGGCATTGAAGACCTGGCGGCACCAGACTATGGTGAGGCGGTGACGCTCAGGAACAATGAACTGCCCGTGTTCTGGGCCTGCGGGGTCACGCCCCAGGTGGCGCTGGAGCAGGCCCGCCCCCCGCTTTGTATCACCCACAGCCCCGGCTGTATGCTGGTGACCGACCTGCCCAACAGCAGGCTGGCCATTCTCTGACAGGCAGGACGACCCATGTTTTTGAATTGCGATCTTGGTGAGAGCTTCGGCGCCTGGACCATGGGTCTGGATGCTGAAGTCATGCCCTACATCGACCAGGCCAACGTCGCCACCGGCTTCCACGCCGGCGACCCGATGGTGATTCAGCACACCTTGCGCCTGGCGAGGCAGCACGACGTGACCGTGGGTGCCCACCCGGCCTACCCCGACCTGGTCGGCTTCGGCCGCCGCTCCATGGCCTGCTCACGGGACGAGATCATCGCCAAGATTCATTACCAGGTGGCGGCCATGGACGGCATGGCCTCTGTGGCGGGCCTGGAACTGCGCTACGTTAAACCCCACGGCGCCCTTTACAACGACATGATGGCTAAAGAGGATGTGCGCCTGGCCATCCTCGAGGCGCTGGCGGAATACCACCGTCCTCTGGCCCTGATGATGCAGGCCACCCCTGAGGTGGAGCAGCACCGCAAGGAGGCGGATACCGCGGGCATCGAGGTCTGGTTTGAGGCCTTTGCCGACCGCTGTTATGCCGATGACGGCAAGCTGCTGTCGCGCCGCCTGGAAGGCGCGATGCACAGCCGCGACAAGATGCTCGCCCAGGTGGCGCAGCTCTGCGAGAAAGGCACCGTCACCACCATCAGTGGCATCGAGCTGCCGGTGGCCGCCGACACCCTCTGTGTACACGGCGACAATGCCGAAGGCGTGGCCGCGATCCGCGATATCCGCGCACTGGTCGACAAGACCGCAGAATCTGCAGCCGGCTGAAGCCAGGGTGGACATTCACTTCGCAGGCGAAGACGCCCTGATCGTGTACCTGGGTGAGGAAGCCAGCCCGGCAGTGTCCCATCGCGTGCAGTCAGCGGCCGCCGCTATAGAAACCGTCCTGGGCGAGGCGCTGGTCGACCTGGTGCCTTCCTACGCCTCGGTGCTGGTGATTTACAGCCTTGCGCATATCGATCACATGGCTGCACGCCAAAGCATCCGCAGGGCACTGGACGCCATGGATACCGGCACTGCGAGTGAAGGCAATCTGGTCACCCTGCCGGTGTACTACCACCCGGAAGTGGGCCCGGACCTGGAAGCGCTGGCGAGCCGGGCAGGGCTAAGCACCGACGAGGTGGTGGAGATTCACCTGAGCACCGAGTATCGGGTTTATGCCATCGGTTTCGCGCCCGGCTTCGCTTATCTCGGCCAGGTCGACCAACGTATCGCAGCACCTCGCCTGACCACTCCGCGCCAGGCAGTGCCGCGCGGTGCAGTGGCTATCGCCGACCGCCAGACCGCGGTGTACCCGGCACCCTCCCCCGGCGGTTGGAACCTGATCGGCCGCTGCCCGCAGCGCATGTTCGACCCGGACGCAACTCCTACCATGCCGGTCAATGTCGGCGACCGGGTGCGTTTTGAAGCCATCGACCGCCAGGCCTTTGTCGACCTGGGAGGTGAACTGTGAGCGGCTTCGAGGTGCTGAACCCTGGCATGCTGAGTCTGTTGCAGGACGGCGGCCGTTACGGCCAGCACCGCATCGGTCTCACCACCGGCGGGCCGCTGGACCGGCTGGCCATGAGCTGGGCCAACCGGCTGGCTCACAATGATTCCTTTGTCACCGCCATCGAGGCCAGCTTTGGCGGCCTCAAGCTGGAAGCCCGGGTCAACACCCTGCTGGCGGTGGCAGGCGGCGACCAGCCCCTGATGATCAACGGGGTAGAAAAAGCCACCTGGCGCAGCCACCGGGTGGAAGCGGGTGACATTG